>DATCLE010000376.1:0-7981 GCA_036564075.1 Dehalococcoidia bacterium | reverse complement strand
GGGGGACACAACGGATGATCTGATCGAACTGGCCAACAAGTGCCACAGCAACCCGCCCAAGCGCGAGATGGACCAACTGCTGGCGACGGGGGAGCAGGTGTCGATCGCGCTGATGGCGATGACGCTGGAGTCGATGGGGGTGCCGGCGGTGAGCCTGACGGGCGGGCAGGTGGGGATCATCACCGAGCCCAGCCACACGCGGGCGAAGATCAAGTCGGTTGCGCGGGCGAGGCTGGAGAAGGAACTGGCCGCGGGGAAGGTGCCGGTGGTGGCTGGGTTCCAGGGGCTGGCGGACGGCACGGCGATCACGGCGGAAGGGGAGACGTGCGTCGCGGATACGACGACGCTGGGGCGCGGCGGGTCGGACACGACGGCCGTGGCGCTGGCGGCGGCGCTGGGGGCGGACGAGTGCGAGATCTACACGGACGTGGACGGGATCTACACCACGGACCCGCGCATTGAGCCCAACGCCCGGAAGCTGCGGGACATCAGCTACGAGGAGATGCTGGAGCTGGCCAGCCAGGGCGCGCGGGTCATGCACCCCCGCGCCGTAGAGCTGGGCGAAGTGTACCGGCTGCCCATCCTGGTGGCCTCCAGCTTCCGGGAGGCGCCCGGCACGCTCATTCACGGAGGCGTTTCCATGGAGCAGCGCAACAAGGTCCGGGGCATTGCCCACGATACGGACGTGGCCAAGATCACCGTCCGCGGCGTGCCGGACAGGCCGGGTATCGCCGCTGCCATCTTCGAGCCGCTGGCGGAGCACGGCATCTCCGTGGACACCATCGTCCAGAACGCCAGCCTGGAGGGGCTGACGGACCTCACCTTCACGGTGAGCCGGGGCGACCTGGCGAAGGCCATGGAGTTCGTGGAGCCGGTGGCCCGCGAGATCGGCGCGGCGGGCTGCGTGGCGGACGGGACGCTGGGGAAGGTCAGCGTGGTGGGCACCGGCATGCAGAGCGCGCCGGGCTACGCCGCGCGGATGTTCCGTGCCCTCTTCGAGGCCGGGATCAACATCGAGATGATCTCCACCAGCGAGATCCGCATCACCTGCATCATCAAGGGTGAGCAGGTGGCGGACGCCGTGCGGGCGCTCCACAAGGCGTTCCAGTTGGAGCGGGCGGAGGAGGAGCCGGCCCAGGCGTAGCGGGGCGGGGCCTACAGCTCGTACTCCTCGTCGGAGCCCTCCGTCACGGCCACCACGGCCCGCAGCTCCGGCACCCGCTCCTGCAGCCGTCGCTTCAGGTCCCGCCGCAGGCTGCCCAGGTCCGCCGGGCACGCCAGGTCCAGGGAGATCACGGCCAGCCGGGCGGTGCCGGCCGGGTCCACCTCCACCAGCTCCAGGTCCACGCCCTCCCGGCGCAGCGCCGGGCGGAGCTCCGCCAGCGCCGCCTCCAGGCGGGCCGTCAGGTCCTTCCGGGGCGCCGTCCCTCCGTCCATAGCCGTCACTCCGCCGAGGCCGCCGTCCGCACCTCCGCGGGCAGCCCCAGGAACCGCCCCACGTCCGCTGCCTCCGCCGCCAGCGCGGCGCGGGCGGCCGCCGGCAGCGCCTCGAACGGCTCCAGGGTCACCTCCAGGCCGTCCGCGCCGCGCCGGTGCCGCCACGTCCCCACGGCGCGGCCGTCGGCCAGCGCCGCCGGGTGGATCATCCCGCCGCCCGGCAGGATGCGCGCCGCGTGGGCCGCCGGCAGCGCGAAGTCGCGGTCGCGGTAGCCCAGCAGGTACGCGTCGAAGGCGGGCAGAAGCTGCGCGGACGGCTCCTGCGGCTCCGGGTCCTCCAGGCGCTCCGCCGCCTCCCCGGTCACCCACGCGGCGCGGCCGTCCGCCTCCACCTCCACCAGGTCCGGGGCCGCCAGGCGCCACGCCGTCCGCACGTCGCCGGACGGCAGGCCGGACCAGGCGGCCAGGTCCTCCGGCCCCGCGGGCCCGTAGGCCGCCACGTACCGGCAGGCCAGCTCCCGCAGCGCCGTCTCCCGCCCCGGCGATTGCAGGGGGCCGAGCCAGTCCTCCAGGAGCACGTACGCAGGCTCCCGGGCCGTGCCCGGCCCTTCGCAGATCTGGCCTAAGAGCGCTGCGTAGAGTAGCAGGTGGGGCAGCGCCTGTCCCTCCGCCGGGATGCCCTCGGCGGCCAGCCGTGAGCGAAGCTCCGCCCGCGTCAGCGGCCCGCGGGACAGCTCCCGCCGCAGGGCGCGGAGGCCGCGGTCGCACGCCTCGTCGTCCAGCTCCAACTGGAGGCGGCGGCGCCGACCCCGGGCCAGGAAGACGGGGCCCGTCAGCGGCAGGAGCCAGTGCAGGTCCTCCGCCGCCACCAGGTGGAGCGTGCTCCGCAGGCACCACGTCCGCACCACCGTCCGCTCCTCCCGGAGTGCCCGCTCCACGCCGGCGGCGGTCAGGCCGGTGGTGCGGGCACGGACGCCCAGCGCCGCGGCGGCGGCGTCCTGCGCCTGCACGCCACAGGCGTCCCGCACGGCCTCCACCACCGATGGCGCGCGGTCGGCGGGCCGGGGGCCCAGGCGCTGCGCGCGGAGGCGGAGCAGGCGGAGGCGGCGGGCGGTGAGGGTGCGCGGCACGGGAGCGACCTCCGTTGGGGGTGGCCGCCACACGGGCAGTCCCGGTCCAGGATACCACAGCCGCCGGCCGGGCCCCGGCGGCGCGTAACAACGGCATCACATTCCCGGCTGGTCTGATTGCACGCGCATCTCTAAGACATAACAACCGCGCAGAGGGGCGGCCTCGTCCGTTCCGGCCAAGAGCTTGACCATAATCCGGCGCCCTCGCGGCCATCCGGTTGTATAATGGGCCCTGATCCTCATTCCCGCAGCATCTCGTCGGAGCCCATGTTCGCGCACCTCCACGTCCACACCGAGTACAGCCTGCTGGACGGCCTGGCCCGTATTCCGGACCTGCTGGACCGGGCCAAGGCGCTGGGGCAGGAGGCCATGGCCATCACGGACCACGGCGCCCTGTACGGAGCCATCGACTTCTACAAGGAGGCCCGGGCACGGGGGATCAAGCCTATCATCGGCATCGAGGCGTACGTGGCGCCCGGCTCCCGCCACTCGCGGGACCCCCGGGAGAAGCAGCCCTACCACCTGGTCCTCCTGGCCAAGAACCAGCAGGGCTACCGGAACCTCCTGGCCCTGAGCACCAAGGCCAACCTGGAGGGCTACTACTACAAGCCCCGGATGGACTGGGAACTGTTTGAACAGCACAGTGAGGGGCTCATTGTCCTGTCCGGCTGCCCCTCCGGCGAGATCCACCGCGCCCTGGAGGAGGACCGCTGGGACGACGCGGTGCGCACGGCCCGCCGGTTCCTGGAGGTGTTCGACGGGAACTTCTACATCGAGCTCCAGAACCACGGGGACCCGCAGTTCCTGCCGGTGGTCCCCAAGCTGGTGCGGCTGGCCCGGGAGCTGGGCGTCCCCCTGGTGGCCACCAACGACTCCCACTACGTCCACCCGGACGACGCCGACGTGCACGACATCCTCCTCTGCATCGGCACCAACACCACGGTGCACGATGAGAACCGGATGCGCATGGAGGGCGGCTCCTACTACCTGAAGTCCGAGGAGGAGATGCGCGCCCTCTTCCCGGACCTGCCGGAGGCCATCGAGAACACCTGGAAGGTGGCGGAGCAGTGCCACCTGGAGCTGGAGTTCGGCCGCCTGCACCTGCCGGAGCCGGACGTGCCGCCCGGCATGACACCGGACGAGTACCTGGCGCAGCTCTCCTGGGAGGGGCTGCGCCGCCGGTACCACCCCGTCACGCCCGCGGCGGAGGAGCGCCTGCGGTACGAGCTGGAGGTCATCCGGGAGACGGGCTTCCCCAACTACATCCTCCTGGTGCGGGAGTTCGCCGAGTTCGCCCGCAGCCGGGGCATCCCCTTCGGCGTGCGCGGCTCCGCCGCCGCCAGCATCGTCCTCTACTGCACCGGCATCACGGACATCGACCCGCTGGAGCACAACCTGGTCTTCGAGCGGTTCCTGAACATCGAGCGGCGGGAGATGCCGGACGTGGACATGGACTTCGCCGACGACCGCCGTGACGAGGTGATCCGCTACGTGGCGGACCGGTTCGGCCAGGATCACGTGGCCCAGATCATCACCTTCGGGACGCTGGGCGCCAAGGCGGCGGTGCGGGACGTGGGCCGCGCCCTGGGGCTGCCCTACGCCCAGGTGGACCGCGTGGCCAGGCTCATCCCCTCCGCCCTCCACATGACCATCGACCGCGCCATGGAGGAGAGCCTGGAGTTCCGGCAGCTCTACGAGAGCGACCCGGTCATCACCCGGCTGGTGGACGTGGCCCGGCGCCTGGAGGGCGTGGCGCGCCACGCCAGCACCCACGCGGCGGGCGTGGTGATCTCCCGGGAGCCGCTGGTGAACTACCTGCCGCTCCAGCGCCCCGCCCGGGCGGAGGAGGGCACCCTGCCCACCACCCAGTGGCCCATGGACACGGTGGCGGAGATCGGCCTCTTGAAGATGGACTTCCTGGGCCTCTCCAACCTCACCATCCTGGGCCGCGCGGTGGAGCTCATCCGGCAGACGCGGGGCGTGGAGATCGACCTGAAGGAGCTCCCGCAGGACGACGGGAAGACCTATGAGATGCTGGCCAAGGGGGAGACCTTCGGCGTCTTCCAGCTGGAGTCCGCGGGCATGCGGAAGTACATCCAGGAGCTCCGCCCGTCCTCCCTGAAGGAGCTGGCGGCCATGGTGGCCCTCTACCGGCCGGGGCCCATGCAGCACATCCCTCGGTACTGCCGCTGCAAGCACGGCCTGGAGGAGAAGGCGTACCCCCACCCGGACCTGGCGGACATCCTGGATGAGACGTACGGCGTCATTGTCTACCAGGACCAGGTGCTGCTCATCGCCCGCAAGTTCGCCGGCTACACCCTGGGCGAAGCGGACATCATGCGCAAGGCCATGGGGAAGAAGATCCCGGAGAAGATGCGGGCGGAGCGGGAGCGGTTCATCCGCGGCGCCGCGGAGAAGGGCTACGCTGAGGCGGACGCCGCCGCCATCTTCGACCTCATCGAGCCGTTCGCCGGGTACGCCTTCAACAAGGCGCACGCCACCTGCTACGCCGTGGTCTCCTACCAGACGGCGTACCTCAAGGCCAACTACCCGGCGGAGTACATGACCGCCGTGCTGCAACTGGCGGAGAACCACGCGGCCGGCTCCGACCGCGTGGCGGCGGCGGTGGCGGAGTGCGCCCGGCTCCAGATCCCGGTCCTGCCGCCGGACGTCAACCGCAGCGGCGCCACGTTCCAGGTGGAGGCGCTGGAGGACGGCCGGCTGGGCATTCGCTTCGGGCTGGCCAACATCAAGAACGTGGGGGAAGGCGCCATTGAGGGCCTGCTGGCGGAGCGGGAGCGCGGCGGCCCCTTCGCCTCCGTGGAGGACCTGTTCAAGCGCGTCTCCGTGAAGTCGCTGAACCGGCGGACCGTGGAGTCGCTCATCAAAGCGGGCAGCCTGGACGGCCTGGGGGACCGGGGGACGCTCCTGGCCAACCTGGACCGCATCTTCTCCTTCGCGCAGCGGGAGCAGAAGCTCCGGGAGTCCGGCCAGGCCACCATGTTCGACCTCTTCGGCCAGACGGTGGAGACGCCCATGCCGGCGCTGGAGCTGGAGCCGGTGGAGGTCCCCAAGACGGAGCAGCTCCGCTGGGAGAAGGAGTTGCTGGGCACCTACGTCACGGAGCACCCCTTTCGGTTCGCCCACGCGGAGGTAGCCCCGTACGTCTCCGGGCTCATCGCGGAGCTGAGCGCGGAGGAGGCCGGCCGGGAGGTGGTCATCGGCGGCTCCGTCATCTCCACCCGGGAGGGCCTGACCCGGGAGGGCCGCACCTTCTGCGCCGCCGAGATCGAGGACTTGTCCGGCAGCATCGAGGTGACGGTGTGGCCGGACGTGTACGAGGCCACGCGCGACCTGTGGACGGAGGGCAACACGCTGCTGCTGGCCGTGCGCCTCCGCCAGCGGGACGACCGGCTCCAGGCCAACGTCCAGCGCGCCATGCCCTACCAGCCGGGCGACGGGCAGGAGAAGCTGGCGGACTTCGTGGCGGCGGCGCGGACGGAGGAGCCGGTCCCGGCGCGCCAGAACGGCAACGGCCGCGGCGCCGGGCGGCACGCCCACGGGAACGGCCGGCGGCAGGAGGCGCCGCCCGCGCCGCGGCCCCCGCGGGAGGGGCCGCGCCTCCGCATCACCATGCAGGAGACGGAGGACGAGGCGGCGGACCGGGACCGGCTGGCCCGCGTAGTGGCCGCCCTCAGCGAGTTCCCCGGCGCCGACGACGTGCGGCTGACGGTCCACACGCCCCAGGAAGCCGTGGAGCTGGCGCTGCCGGCCGCCCACGTCTGCCAGGAGCTGGCGGAGCGCGTCTCCGCCATTCTGGGGGAGTACGGCAGCGCCGTGGTGGAGCAGGCGGCGGAGCCCCAGCCCGTGCGGGCACGGGCCTAGGGGGCTGTCCACCGCACCCCCTCCCAAGCCTTTGACCCCAGGGCACGAAGCAGCTCACGCAGCCCGCCGGGTGCTACGCCCTTCCCGGCGTAGGGCCCAGCATGACACGGCAGCCCCCAGCGTTGGGGGAGGGGACGGGGGTGAGGGCCGTGCGCCGCCGCACTCCTACCGAGTGGTAGGCCCCGCTTGCGCGTGGCCCGCGGCTGCGCTATGAAAGGAACGGCGCGCCGGAACACGGCGCGGAGCCTGGCACGGGAGGGAGGGACCATGGGGCAGCGACTGCGGGGGAAGGTGGCGGTGGTGACGGGGGCGGGCCGGGGCATCGGCCGGGCGGAGGCGCTCCTGCTGGCGGCCGAGGGGGCGAAGGTCGTGGTGAACGACCCCGGCGTCAACGCCGACGGCACCGGCCACGACCAGGGCCCGGCCGACCAGGTGGTGGCCGAGATCAAGGCCCAGGGCGGCGAGGCCGTGGCGAACTACGACTCCGTCGCCACCATGGCGGGCGGCGAGCGCATCATCCAGACGGCGCTGGACGCCTTCGGGCGGCTGGACATCCTGGTGAACAACGCTGGCATCCTGCGGGACCGCATGGTCTTCAACATGACGGAGGAGGAGTGGGACGCCGTCATCGCCGTCCACCTCAAGGGCCACTTCACCACCACGAAGTTCGCCGCCCAGATCTTCCGCCAGCAGCGGGGCGGGCGGATCATCAACACGAGCTCGGAGTCCGGCCTCGGCAACATGGGCCAGGCGAACTACGCCGCCGCCAAGGAGGGGATCATCGGCTTCACCCGCACCGTGGCGCGGGACCTGGGGCGCTACGGCGTCACCTGCAACGCCATCCGCCCGCGGGCCGGCACCCGGCTCACCCTCAGCCCGGAGATGCAACAGGCCGCGGAGCGGGCCCGGGCCGCCGGCCGCGCCGACGCCGCCTCGGCACAACTGGAGCTGCTGGCGCGCATGACGCCGGAGCAGGTGGCGCCGCTGGTGGTCTACCTGGCCACCGATGAGGCGGCCAACGTCAACGGGTACGACTTCCTGGTGGGCGGCGGCATGATCAGCCTCATGTCCCAGCCCCAGGAGATCCGCACCATCTGGACCGGCCGGGGAACGTGGACGGTGGACGAGCTGGCGGAGCGGTTCCCCCAGACCCTGGGCCGCGGGCTCCAGAACCCCGCCCCGCCCCAGGAGGCCCGGGCGCCGGCGGGCTGACGGCGCGGGCCCGACACTGCCCGCACGGCCCCCGCGGCGCCGCTGGGGGCCGTGCCCCGTCCTACGATGCCGCGCACGTACACCACCATCATCTTCGACCTGGGCAACGTCCTCCTCTTCCACGACAACGACCGCATCCACCGCGGGCTGGCGGACCTGGCCGGGTGCTCCGTGGCGGAGGCCCGGCGGCGCCTCCACGACGGCGGCCTCTGGCGGGCCTTCGACGAGGGGCGGCTGACGCCGGCCGCCTTCCACGCGGAGCTGTGCCGCCGCCTGGGCATCGCCTGGGAGTTCGAAGGCTTCGTCCGGCTCTGGAA
>DATCLE010000375.1:0-2060 GCA_036564075.1 Dehalococcoidia bacterium | reverse complement strand
GTCCACCAGCTTGTAGCCGACGCCCCACACCGTCCGGATCCGGACGCGACTGCCGGCCAGCTTCTCCCGGAGCCAGGACACGTGGACGTCCACGGTGCGCGTGTCGCCGAAGTAGTTGCTGCCCCAGACCACGTCCAGCAGGCGATCCCGGTCCATGACCAGGTTGGGGACCCGGGCCAGCGCCGTCAGCAGGTCGAACTCCTTGGGGGCCAAATCCAGGCGTCGGCCGCCCACCCGCGCCTCGCGGGCCCCGGGGTCGATGGTGAGGTCACCCACGGTGAACGGCTCCTGGGACGGCGGCCCCTGGGCCGGGCGCGCCCGGCGGAGGACGGCGCCCACGCGGGCCAGCAGCTCCGGCGGGCTGAAGGGCTTGGTCACGTAGTCGTCCGCGCCGATGCTCAGGCCCAGCACCTTGTCCACATCCTCGGTCCGGGCCGTCAGCATGATGATGGGGACGTTGCTCTCCTGTCGGATGCGGCGGCAGACCTCCAGGCCGTCCAGCTCCGGCATCATGACGTCCAGCAGGATGAGGGACGGCTGCACGGAGCGCGCCAGCTCCAGCGCCTGGCGCCCATCGAACGCCTCCACCACCTGGAAGCCCGCGCGCTTCAAGTAGAGCGACACCAGCTTCACGATGTGGGGCTCATCATCCACCACCAGGATGGGGCCACCGGCGGGGTCGCTCACGGTCCCTGCCTCGCTCTCCTGCGGCGTACCCGGCTGCACCGGCCTCACCTCCATTCTACCCCAGACGCGGGCGGGCGGCGCGTGGCCGCGCGCCGCCCAGCCCAGCACGGGGTGGTGCCCGCCCGGCCGGGGCGGCCGGGCGCCCGCGTCACGACCCTACGCCCTGCCGGACGTGGGGCCACGTGCGGTCCAGGAGATCATCCACGCGGTCCCGGTAGCCCTCCAGGATCCGGTCCGCCCGCTCCTGGGTCAGTTTCCCATCCTGAACCGCCTGGTCCAGCGACTCTTGAGCGTCCTGCACCAGCGCCTCCGCCAGCCGGTCCCGGTCCACGCCGTGCTCCTGGCCGATCTGCGCCAGGGTCTTGCCGTCACGCAGCTCCGCCAGCACCTCCTCCCGGCTCAGGCCGGTCTGCTCCGCCACGGCGCCGATGGGGTCCATCCGGTGGAGGAAGGCGCTCTTGTGGCCGGGGCCGCCGTGGTGGCCGTGCGGGCCGAAGAACGGCGTGCCGCCCTCCTCCACCCGCTGGCGCAGGCGGTCCGCCTGCTCCGCGGTGATGCGGCCGGCGTCCTCCGCCTCGTCGATGAGCTCAAGCTGGGTCTGGGTGATGGCCTCCCGCAGCCGGTCCTCCTCAATGCCCAGGTTCCGGGCCAGGCGCTGGATGACGTTGTCCCAGGGGCCGGACGCGCCGTCGCCGTCCTCGGCGAAGACGGCGCCCGCGGCGAACACGGCCAGGACCGCGGCCAGGCCGGCCCCCGTGAGGCCCAGCAACAGCCTTCTCATGCAGGTACCTCCTCAGGCGGCGTGATGGCGGGAGGGTTCCCGCGCTGGACGCATCCTACCGGGAGGCTCGGGCGGAAGGTGTTAAGGGGGTGCTAAGAGGAAGCGGCGGCGTCGTGCGCCAGTCGGCCAACCGAACCCTCCCCCTCAACACTATCCCGTGGTACACTTCCCACCATGAGCCACCCCCGCCCACGGTCCCTGTTGCCGTTCCTGGTCGCTCATGCGCCACTCATTCTAGCAGGCGCAGCGTTCTTGACGACATTCCTGGTCATCCTCTCCCAAACGCTCCGTGCCCAAGGGTTAGATGACGCATTCATCACCTACACCTTCGCCCGAAACCTGGCGGAGGGGCACGGATTCGTGTGGAGCCAGGATGGTGAGCGCCTGTACGGCCCTACCACCTTCCTGTGGACGGTGCTCCTGGCAGGCTTTGGCGCACTGAACTTCCCCATTCCTGACACGTCCATCATCCTGGGAGCCCTCTCCTGGGCCATGGTCAGTGTGCTCACGGTATTGCTGGTCCGCCGTCAGTTCGGCATCGTTCCAGCAGCGGTATCCGGTACCTTCCTGTCCGTTTCCCTCTACCCTCACA
>DATCLE010000374.1:0-2708 GCA_036564075.1 Dehalococcoidia bacterium | reverse complement strand
GCCCGGTACTGCGCCTTCCCCCGCAGCGCCAGCACCTTCGTGATCGCCGCCGTCAGCGTCGTCTTCCCGTGGTCCACGTGCCCGATCGTCCCGATGTTCACGTGCGGCTTCGTCCGCTCGAACTTCTGCTTCGCCATGCCGGCCTGACTCCTCCCTGGCAGCCCGGGCCCCGCCCGGGGTACTGTGGTCTCCAGCCTCGCGGTGCGGCTAGCGCACCTTCGCCACCAGCCCCTCGGACACGGAGCGGGGCACCTCCTCGTAGTGGCTGAACTCCATGCTGTAGGTCCCGCGTCCCTGCGTGATGGACCGCAGGTCCGTGGCGTAGCCGAACATCTCCGCCAGCGGCACGTTGGCCCGGATGATCTGGGTGGTGCCGCGGGGCTCCACGCCCAGCACGTGCCCGCGCCGCGCGTTCAGGTCTCCCAGCACATCGCCGAAGAACTGGTCCGGGACGGAGACCTCCACCTTCATGATGGGCTCCAGCAGCACCGGATCCGCCTGCTCCGCGGCCTGCCGCACCGCCATGGAGCCCGCCGTGCGGAACGCCATCTCCGAGGAGTCCACCGGGTGGTAGCTCCCGTCCACCGCCGCCACTTCCACGTCGATGACCGGGTACCCCGCCAGGATGCCGTTCTCCAGCGCCTCCCGCACGCCCGCCTCCACGGCGGGGATGAACTCCCGCGGGATCACGCCGCCCACAATGCGGTTCTCAAACCGGACCCCCGCGCCGCGCTCCAGCGGCCGGATCTCCACCGTCACGTCGCCGTACTGGCCGCGGCCGCCCGTCTGCCGCACGAAGCGGCCCTGGGCCCGCGCCGGGCGCCGGATGGTCTCCCGGTAGGACACCTGCGGCCGGCCGATGTTGGCCTGCACCTTGAACTCCCGCATGAGCCGGTCCACGATGACCTCCAGGTGCAGCTCACCCATGCCCATGATGATGGTCTGGCCGGTCTCCTGGTCGTACCGCATGCGGAAGGTGGGGTCCTCCTCCGTGAGCCGGGAGAGGGCGTCCGCCATCTTGTCCTGGTCATCCTTGGTCTTGGGCTCAATGGCCACGGAGATGACCGGCTCCGGGAACTTGATGGACTCCAGGATGATCTGCCGGTCCGGGTCGCAGAGGGTGTCGCCGGTGAAGGTGTTCTTCAGGCCCACCGCCGCGGCGATCTCCCCGGCGTAGACCTCCCCCACCTCCTCCCGGTGGTTGGCGTGCATCCGCAGCAGCCGGCCGAACCGCTCCCGCTGCCGCCGGACCGGGTTGTACACCTGGTCCCCCGTCTTGATCTTCCCGGAGTAGACCCGGAAGTACGCCAGCCGGCCCACGTACGGGTCCGCCACAATCTTGAACGCCAGCGCGGAGAAGGGCGCGTCATCGCTGGCCTCCCGCTCCAGAGGCTCCCCACTCTTGGGGTCCGTCCCCTGGACCGGCGGCAGGTCCACCGGCGCCGGCAGGTAGTTCACCACGGCGTCCAGCAGCGGCTGGATGCCCTTGTTCTTCAGCGCGCTGCCGCAGAGCACCGGCGTGATCTGGTTGGCCAGCGTGGCCCGGCGGATGGCCTTCTGCAGCTCCATCTTGGTCACCTCGTGACCTTCGATGTAGCTGATCATGAGCTGCTCATCCACCTCCGCCACGCGCTCCACCAGCTCATCCCGCCGGCGGGCGGCCTCCTCCCGCAGCTCCTCCGGGATCTCCACGTACTGGAGCGGCTCGTTCCGGTCCGCCGGGAAGATGATCCCTTTCTCCTCCAGCAGGTCCACCACGCCCTGGAAGTCCTGCTCGATCCCGATGGGGATCTGGAGCGGGACGGGCACGGCGTCCAGCCGCTCCCGGATCATCTCCACGGTGCGCCAGAAGTCCGCCCCCGTGCGGTCCAGCTTGTTCACGAAGCAGATGCGCGGCACGCCGTACCGGTCCGCCTGCCGCCACACCGTCTCCGACTGCGGCTCCACCCCCGCCACGCCGTCGAACACCACCACGCCGCCGTCCAGCACCCGCAGGCTCCGCTCCACCTCCACGGTGAAGTCCACGTGGCCCGGCGTATCGATGATGTTGATCTGGTGGTCCTGCCACTCGCAGTAGGTGGCGGCGGAGGTGATGGTAATCCCCCGCTCGCGCTCCTGCTCCATCCAGTCCATGACCGCCGTACCCTCGTGGGTCTCCCCCAGCTTGTACGTGCGGCCCGTGTAGAACAGGATCCGCTCCGTGACCGTGGTCTTCCCTGCGTCAATGTGGGCGATGATGCCGATGTTCCGGATCCGCCCAATGGGTTTGGTCCTTGGCATGATGCTCTCGTTCCGTTCCGCGGGCGCCCGCCCCTGCGGGCCGGACGCCCTGCCTAGGAGCGGGGCGGCCCCTACCAGCGGTAGTGGACGAAGGCGCGGTTGGCCTCCGCCATGCGGTGCGTCTCCTCCCGCCGCCGGATGGTGGCGCCCTGGCCGTTGGCGGCATCTAGGAGCTCTGCCGCCAGCTTCTCCGCCATGCTCCGGCCGGCGCGGTTCCGGGCCGCCGTCAGCAGCCAGCGCATGGCCAGGGCCAGCCGGCGCTCCGCCCGGATGTCCACCGGCACCTGGTACGTGGCGCCGCCCACCCGGCGGGGCTTCACCTCCAGCACCGGCGTGGCGTTGCGGATGGCCTGGTCAAAGACGTCCAGCGCGGGACGCCTGGCCTGCTGCTCCACCAGCTCCAGCGCCTGGTAGACCACGCGCTGGGC
>DATCLE010000373.1:0-6253 GCA_036564075.1 Dehalococcoidia bacterium | reverse complement strand
GGCGGCGCCCCTGCCCGCGTCGCGCCGGGCCTGAGGGCGCCTCGGGCAGCGGACCATGAAGAACGGGGGCAGGCCCTGAAGCCTGCCCCCTCACGGTGCGGTGGCGCGCTCGGCGGGGCTCGAACCCACGACCTCAGCCTCCGCAGGGCTGCGCTCTATCCAACTGAGCTACGAGCGCGCGAGTCCCTCCCTCCTGGAAGGGTGCGCCCCGCCCCTGAAAGCAGGGCGGGGCGGTCCGGCTGATCTTGGTGCCGAAGGGGAGATTTGAACTCCCACGGGCTTGCGCCCACTACGCCCTGAACGTAGCGCGTCTGCCAGTTCCGCCACTTCGGCCCGTTCCTTCCGGAGCGGAAGGAGTGGTGGGCGATACTGGACTCGAACCAGTGACCTCTTCCGTGTGAAGGAAGCGCTCTAGCCGACTGAGCTAACCGCCCACGGTGCCCCCGCGCCGGGACACACGTCTATTCTAGCGCGCCCCAACGACGGCGGTCAACACGAGCGCGGGCCCGCTCGCCTCCTCCAGTATAGCACGCGGCGGTCAAGGCCGACATGGTATCATGGTGGTGCCGGGCCGGACGACAGAAGCCGCGCCCGGGCCCCCGGAGGTGTCCTGCCGTGCCGCGCGTCCTCCTGGTCCTCCCCAGCACCACCTACCGCGCCAGCGACTTCCTGGCCGCCGCCCGCCGCCTGGGCGTGGAGGTCGTCGTCGCCTCGGACCAGCGGCAGGTGCTGGAGTCCCTGGTGCCGGGACGCTCCCTGGCCGTGGACCTGAACGACGCCGAGGCCGCCGCCGGCGCCATGGCCGCCTTCGCCCGCGCGCACCCGGTGGACGCCGTGGTGGCGGTGGACGACGGCGGCACCCTGGCCGCCGCCCTGGCGGCGGAACGGCTGGGCCTGCCCCACAACCCCGTGGAGGCGGTGCGCGCCACCCGGGACAAGGGGTTGCTGCGGGAGCGGCTGGCGGAGGCCGGCGTCCCCTGCCCGGACTTCCGCCTGCTCCCCCTGGACGGCGACCCGGCCCGCGCCGCCCCGTGGCTGCCCTACCCCTGCGTGGTGAAGCCCCTCTCCCTCTCCGGCAGCCGCGGCGTCATCCGCGCCGATGACCCGGCCTCCTTCCTGGCCGCCTTCCAGCGGGTGCAGGCGCTCCTCTCCCGGCCGGAGGTGGCGGCCCAGTGCGGCGGATCGGCGCGGGAGGTGCTGGTGGAGGGCTACATCCCCGGCCGGGAGGTCTCGCTGGAGGGGCTGCTGGCCGCGGGCCGCCTGCACGCCCTGGCCCTCTTCGACAAGCCGGACCCGTTGGAGGGGCCGTTCTTCGAGGAGACCATCTACGTGACCCCCTCCCGGCTGCCGCCGCCGGTGCAGGCACAGGTCCTGGAGACGGCGGAGCGCTCCGCGCGGGCGCTGGGCCTGCGGGACGGCCCGGTCCACGTGGAGCTCCGCATCAACGAGGCCGGGGTCTGGCCGGTGGACGTGGCCGCCCGCTCCATCGGCGGGCTGTGCTCCCGGACGCTGACCTTCGGCACGGGGATGTCCCTGGAGGAGCTGATCCTGCGGCACGCCGTGGGCGCCCCGATCCCCACCTACCAGCGGGAGGCCCGGGCCGCCGGCGTCATGATGATCCCCATCCCCGGCCGCGGCACCCTGCGGGCGGTCCACGGCCTGCGGGCGGCGGAGGCGGTGCCGGGCATCCAGTCCGTGACCATCACCATCCCCCGCGGCCGGCCGGTAGTGCCGCTGCCGGAGGGGGACGCCTACCTGGGCTTCATCTTCGCACGGGGCGAACGGCCGGAGGAGGTGGAGACGGCGCTGCGCGCGGCCCACGCCTGCCTCCGATTCGACATTGAGCCGGCGGAGGTGACGGCCGGCGCCGCCCCGGGCGGGGGCTGCGCCGGCTAGCCGCGGCCCCTCCCCAGCCCCTCCCCCGAGCTCGGGGGAGGGTACTGGTCCCGCCCGCCCCTCTGTCGTATCGACTCCTTCCACCTGCTGTGGAAGGACAGGGAGCGAAGCAGCTCCACCGGGGGGTCGAGTGCTTCGGCCCCTTCGGGGCCCTCAGCATGACACCAAGGGGACCGCGTGGTAGCGGCGGGTCTGCAAACCCGCCGCTGCGGTGACAGACCTGTCCCTCCACTGAGGATGCGGCATGGGGCGCCCTTAGACCCCCAGCGCCCGGTCCAGCGGGGCAAGCTGCGCCTGGGTGGGCTCCGCGCAGCAGAACCAAGGCTCCGTCAGCCCCGGCACCGCCTCCCGCGGCTGGGGCGCCACACAGGCCGGCGCGTCCCGCCCCGTCAGCGTCCGCAGCGCCGCCCGCTTCACCGCCGCGAAGGTCGCCAGCCGGCCCGCGGGCGTCCGGTCCGCTCCCTCCGCGGCGGCCGCCTCCACCAGGCGCGCCACCTCCGCCTGGAGCGCCTCCGTGCGGGGGTCCCGGCTCCGCCACGTGTAGGTCAGCCCCGCCTCGTCGAAGGGGCCCAGCAGCCCCTGGGCCGCCAGCACGCCCGTCAACGGCGAGCCCGGCGGCACCAGCAGTCGCAGCGCGTACTGCACCGGCTGCACGTGGTGGACCAGCCCCCGCTCCTCCACGAAGGCCAGCAGCGCCAGGAAGTCCTCCACGGTGCCCCACGGCGTGAACGCCACCCACGTGGGCCGCAGCGGCAGGCCCGCCGCCTCCGCCGCCGCCACGGCGCGCTCTAGGTCCGCGCCGGTATGGCCCTTGTCCAGGTAGCCCAGGATCTCGTCGTTGCAGGACTCGAAGGCGGAGGTGACGAAGAGGCAGCCCAGCTCCCGCAGCCGCGGCAGGAGCGCCGCGTGCTCCAGCAGGTGCTCCACCTTGGCCGTCACGTCGAACGTCACGTCCGGGTGGCGGCGGTGCAGCTCCTCGGCCACGGCCAGGGAGTGGGGAACGGCGTTCAGGAAGTCCGGGTCGCCGAAGGTGACGTGGCGCGCGCCCATGGCCACCTGCTGGTCCACGTCCGCCAGCACCACCTCCCGCGGGACCAGGCGCAGCCGCCCACCGTAGACGGGCGTGATGGGGCAGTGCAGGCAGCGGTGGGCGCAGCCGCGGCTGGCCTCCACGTAGGCTGCCGGCACCAGCGTCCCGCCGGCGTCCAGGTGGGCGTACCGCTCCAGGGGCGGCAGCTCCCGCCGGTCCGGCACCGGCGGCGGCCGCCGCTCGAACAGCGGGACGGGGCCCACGCCCGCCGGTGGGCCCTCGCCCGGGAACCGGCCGGTGGCCAGCGCGTCCGCCAGGCGGCACAGCCCGGCCTCGTACTCGCCGCCCACCACGGAGTCGGCCAGGCCGGCGCCGGTCAGCAGGTCGTGCAGCGGGGTGGCGTAGAGGCCGTAGAAGCAGAGGTGGGCGGCCGGGTTGACGGCGCGCACCCGGCGGGCCAGCTCGATCCCCAGCCGGGCGGCGGTGTGCATGGGCACGGAGACGGCCACCAGCTCCGCCCAGCGCACGCCGTCCGCAGAGGGCGACTCCACCGCCAGGTCCAGGCACCGGACGTGGTGGCCGGCCGCCCGCAGCGCGGCCGCCGGGCTCGCCAGCCCCAGCGGCTGGTGGCCCAGCTCGTAGCAGGAGACCAGGAGGATCCGCATGGCCGCGCCGCTACTTCTTGGCGGGGGCGAAGTACGGGTTGGTGCCGGCGGCGTGGTCCGTGGTGTCCACCACCCGCTCGATCTCGGGCACCGTCTCCTTGATGGCCTCCTCAATGCCCATCTTCAGCGTCACGTCCGCCATGCCGCAGCCCTGGCAGCCGCCGCCCAGCCGGACGTACGCGGTGTCTCCCTCCACCCCCAGCAGGTCCACCCACCCGCCGTGCGCGGCGATCATGGGGTTGATCTGGGTATCGAACAGCTCCTGGATCCTCTGCGCCGTCTCGTCGAACCAGAGGGGGTTCGGGTTCTCGAACTCCAGGCCGCTGACGTTGGGGCCCTTGTACTCGTAGTGGATCTTCACGCCGTCCACGTACGGCGCGTCCTGCGGCGGGACGAACACCGTGAACCCCTGGGCCTCCGTCACCACGTCGCCCTGGCGCTCCTCCCCCTCCGGCACCAGGTAGAGGACGTGCTGGAAGCCGTCCGGCCCCCGCCGCACGATCTCCAGCCGCAATCCGGCCATGGGCCGGTCCTGGGAGCCGGTGACCTCCCGCAGCTTGGCTACCGCCTGCTCCGTGAAGGTGATGGCCGGGGCCTTCCCGGACGCCTGCTCCTGCCCTGCCATGCGCCCCTCCTTTCCCGCGGGCCTCCGGGCACGCTGCCCGGGCCCAGGGACGATCCTACCCCATCGGCGGCGGGATGGCCAGTGCCGGGAGGGCCAATGCAGGTCCCGCCGCCACCTTTGCACCGGCGGTCCGTTCCTGCTACCGTAGGGCTGATCCCGCCCCATCCGGCCGCCGGGCCGCCCCCGCAAGAGAGGAGCACCGCCATGAGCAGCGCCGCCCGCGTGCAGCAGATCTTGGGCCTCCGCACGCCGCCCATTGCCGTGGGCTACCTGGACGCGCCGCCCGCCGGGCTCCCCCGCTGGGACGGCGGCCCCGTACCCTCCGGCTGCACCTTCTGGCGGGAGGCACAGGCCGGCCGCGCCTTCTACACCGTCCCGGCGGACCACCTGGGCTGCGCCATCGGCGCGTACACCCACCACGTGGAGGTGCCGCCGGACCGCGCCGGGGAACTGGAGGGGACCCTCTCCTTCATGGTGGACGTCGGCTACCTCCGCAGGTCGGAGGTGCCGGAGATCCCCCGGCTGCCGGCCCAGCCGGGGGTGGTGGCCTACGCCCCGGCGGACAACGCCCCCTTCGCACCGGCCGCGGTCCTGGTGGCCGCCCGGCCCGCCCAGGCCATGCTCCTCTTTGAGGCGGCGGTGCGGGCCGGCGTGGCCCCGGCCACGCCCTCCCTGGCCGGGCGGCCCACCTGCGCCATCCTCCCCGTGGCCGCCGGCGGCGGGGTGGCCCTCTCCCTGGGCTGCATGGGCAACCGCCTGTACACGGAACTGCCGGAGGACGAGCTCTACCTCAGCCTCCCCGGCGACCGCTGGGACCAGGTGGCCGCCGCCCTGGAGGGGATCCGGGCGGCCAACGACCGCGTGGCGGCCTTCCACCGGGAGCGGTTGAGCGCCGCCGGTGCCGGCCCTGCCGCCCGGGAAGGGCAGCCGTGAACGACCAGTCACCGTTCCTGCCGGAGCACTTCGCCCGCGAGGACGAGGGGCCGGACGAACTCTTCTACGCCGTCCCGCGGCTGGTGGTCCACATCGACGAAGCGGCCATCGACGCCCTGCGCGGGTACTTCCGGGAGACGCTGCCGCCCGGCGCCGACATCCTGGACCTCATGAGCAGCTGGCGCTCCCACCTGCCGGAGGACGTGCCCTACGGCCGCGTGGTGGGCCTGGGCATGAACGATGTGGAGCTGGCGGAGAACCCCCGGCTCACGGAGCGCGTCCTCTGGAACCTCAACGCGGACCCGAACCTCCCCTTCGAGGACGCGGCCTTCGATGCCGTCCTGGTCACCGTCTCCGTCCAGTACCTGGTACGGCCGGTGCAGGTCTTCCGGGAGGTGGCCCGCGTCCTGCGGCCCGGCGGGCGCGTGGTGGTGAGCTTCTCCAACCGCATGTTCCCCCAGAAGGCGGTCCGCCTCTGGCGCTACACCACGGACGCGGAGCACGTGCGCGTGGTGGCGGGCTACCTCCAGTACGCCGGCGGCTTCCAGGAGATCGACTTCCAGGACCGCTCGCCCCGGCCGGAGGGCGGCGGCGACCCCCTCTACATCGTGACCGCCCGGCGCGCGGCCCGCTAGGTGCTGCATAGCTAGTGCATTAGTCAGAATAGGCATCCGTACTCCCGAGGGGGACACTACCCCACCTGGCAAAATAGAGGGCCATACAGCCTGTCCGGGACACAGCAAGGGAAAGCCGAACCTCCGTTAATCCAGACGTCAGCTAAAGTGTCGGAAGTGAAGCGGGACGCGCTGCTGGCGCTTGTCGAAGGGCACGTGTCACCTGCTGCATCCCATAGCCCCACACCGGGCTGGTCAATCCCGGGACACGTTGCTACAATCTCAGTCCGAAATAGTTTTTGAAAGAGTTGAGCAGCAGGAATGAGTACGGCCGAAGTTACACCTGCAGTACTATCCTGGGCTAGAGAGCAAGTCGCCCTGTCACCTCAGGAAGCAGCTGAAAAGATCGGTGTGTCCGTCGACCGCTTGCTTAGCTGGGAACAGGGGCAAACAAGCCCGACCTGGACTGCTCTTATTGCGATGTCCAGTC
>DATCLE010000372.1:0-2038 GCA_036564075.1 Dehalococcoidia bacterium | reverse complement strand
AAGTCCTTCAGCCGGCCCGTCACCCGGTCGTCGAACCGCATGCCGATGCCGACGATGAGGTCCGCCTCCGTGATGGCGATGTTGTTCCAGTACATGCCGTGCATGCCCGGCATGCCCAGGTACAGCGGGTGGGAGCCGGGGAAGCCGCTGAGGCCCAGCAGCGTGGAGATCACCGGGATGTCCGCCTTCTCCGCCAGCGCCCGCAGCTCCTCATAGGCGCGGGAGATGATGACGCCGTGCCCCGCCAGGATCAGCGGCCGCTCCGCCTCCTCCAGCACCTGGGCGGCCCGCCGGATCTGCGCCGGGTCACCCTCGGTGACGGGGTGGTAGCCCCGGAGCTTCACCTCCTCCGGGTAGTGGAACTCGCACGTGGCCTGGAGCACGTCCCGCGGGATGTCCACCAGCACGGGGCCGGGCCGGCCGGTGCTGGCGATGTAGAACGCCTCCTTCAACGTCTGGGCGATCTCCTCCACCCGCAGCACCAGGGCGTTGTGCTTGGTGATGGGGATGGTGATGCCGGTGATGTCCGCCTCCTGGAAGCCGTCCCGGCCGATGAGCGAGGTGACCACGGCGCCGGTGATGGCCACCATGGGCACGGAGTCCATCCACGCGTTGGCAATGCCCGTCACCAGGTTGGTGGCCCCCGGCCCGGAGGTGGCCATGCACACGCCCACCTTCCCCGTCACGCGGGCGTAGGCGTCCGCGGCGTGCGCCGCCGCCTGCTCGTGCCGGACCAGGATGTGGCGGACCCGCTGCTGGTACTGCGGGAGCTTATCGTAGAGCGGCAGGTTGGCTCCGCCGGGGTAGCCGAAGACGATCTCCACCCCCTCACGGGCCAGACACTCCATCACAATCTGCGCCCCGGTCATCTTCATTGCTCTGCTCTGCCTCCTGGTGTCACCGCGCCCGTCCGGCCTTGCGCCGGCGGCGGGCGGGTGGTGCTCGTCATGGGTCGTCCGGCCGCCCCGCTCTCCGCCGGGCCGGTCCTGGTTCCTGGGCTGTGCGGCCAGTGGGAACGCTAGGAGCGGACTCCGGCGGGCCGGAGCGGTCCTACTAGGATGCCGGACGCCGCGCGGACCGCCAGCGGGGCGGGCGTCCGGCCGCGAAGCACGAGCCCGAGCTGCCCCAGGCTCCCGAGGGAGGTGATGGAGGGTACCATGCGGTCTCGGGCAGCCCGGCGTTGGCGCGGTGCCGCGCCGGCCCGCCGCGAGACCGGTCTGTGCTCCGTGGGCGTTTTGCTCGTCCGCATGCGACCTCTCTACCGAACCCTGATAACAGAAACTCCCGTCCCCAAGGGACGGGAGGTCTTCCCGCGGTGCCACCCTTCTTCCCCGGACGCCACCCGGCGTCCGGGACACCTCTCGCGCGGTAACGGGCGCTCCCGTCCAGGCCTACTGGGGCCCGTTCGGCCTGGAGGCTCCGGGGCGAGTTCGCGCCGCCTGTGTCGCCGGGCTTCCACCTTCCCCCGGCTCTCTGGGACAGGGAGGCCGCGCTACTGCTCCCCTTCGTCGCCTGTACGCTCTTCGCCGACGATTCTAGCGATTATGTAGAACGTGTGTCAACCCGCTCCGCCCGTTCTCTCACGAAAATCCGTGAAATCCCTAACGCCGCTCTTAGGACTGCCGCTGGCCGCGCCGTGCCAGGGCCGCCGCTGCGTAGAGCGCGGGCCGCAGCGGCCCCAGCCTCCGCGCGAAGGCGTGGTACGTGGTCTCGCCCCGTACCACCTGGCAGAACTGGCCCCAGAACCAGCCGCTCCGGGAGAGGAAGAGGTAGTAGGGCGTGGGGGTGCGGTGGAACAGGTCCTGGAGTGCCCGGGAGGTGCGCAGGTCCGGCCCCAGCTCCCGCTCCACGGCCGCCTGGTAGGGCGCCAGGTCCGGCGCCCGGCCGGCCAGGTAGTGGGTCACGGCGCGGGCCGCCTCCCGCCCGCTGTAGATGGCGGCGTAGATCCCTTCGCCGGAGAGGGGGTCCACCAGCCCGGCCGCGTCGCCCGCCACCAGGGCGGGGCCGCGCACCAGCGGCGCGCCCGGCGCCCGCAGCG
>DATCLE010000371.1:0-2632 GCA_036564075.1 Dehalococcoidia bacterium | reverse complement strand
GCGCGGCCGCGCAGCTTGAACTCGCCCTCCGTGCCCTCCTTGCCGGTGATGATGCTGTGAACCAGGCAACGCGGGTCCCGCAGCAGGTCCAGCGCCTTGGTGGACCGCCACATCATCCCCAGGTACAGGCGTCCTGCCAGGATCAAGGGCTCCACGGGGCTGATGCGCGGGGTGCCGTCCTTCCGGATGGTCCCCACCAGCACCAGCCGCGGCCCCTCCATCCGTTCGCGGCCCAGTCGTGCCAGCGCCGGCGCCGCCGCCTCAAACTCCTGCCACTCCACAGGCTGCACCTCCTCGCCCCGTCCTGCGGGCTGTGATGTCGCACGCCGCCTCAGGGCGCGCAAGCAGAGAGAATACCCGGGGCGCGTGACACCGGGGTGTCAGGAGCGGACGGCCGGATGGCGCTGCACCCGGGCTCCGGAGGGATGCGGAGGGGCGCACCCCGCACACGGCGGGTGCGCCCCTCCTCCAGTGGAACCGGTCGGTGGCCTAGGCGGTCACCGGCTCGTTCAGGAACGGCAGGTCGATGCCGATGAGCTTCGCCTTCTTCCGCAGGGAGTTCCGTGCGAACTGGAAGATGGTCATCCCCTCCGCGGTCTGGGGCTCCTGGCCGTCCTCCCGCGGCGGCTGGCGGTCCTCCGGGGCCTTCAGCACTTCCAGGGCCACCGGCAGCCGCTCCGTGATGTACCGCTCGATGACGGTCTTGTACTTGGGCTCCGTGGCCACCACGTCCGCCAGGAACTTCACGCCGAACTGGACGTGGCGGGACTCGTCCCGCGCCACGGCGGTGAAGCCGGTGCGGAAGGCGGGGAGGATGTCCGCCTGCCGGTAGGCGTCCAGGATGAACCGCTGGCCCGCCAGCGCCAGCGTGCCTTCAATGAGGATGTGGTAGCAGGTCACGCCCTCCACCAGCGCCTCCAGGTTGTTGGGCTCCCGCGCCACGCGCGCCGCCGCCTCCGGCAGGTGCTTGTAGAAGAACTCCTGGAACGCCGGGTTGATGTGCTGGCGGGCCTCCGCCAGCCGCTGCTGCGTGCTCCCGCCGGCGCCCACTACCTCCGTGTAGAACCGGTCGAAGAAGACCGTGTGGCGTGCCTCATCCACCAGCTGCGTGGTCAGGTAGAGCCGCTGGTCGTCCAGCGGCGCCGCGTTGACGAAGGGCACCAGCTCCGTGGTGACCCGCTCCTCCCCCACGTAGAACTGGGAGAGGCCGAAGAGCATGGCCCGCTGCTGCTCCGGGCTGAAGCCCAGCCACTGCTCCCGGTCCTGCGTGAAGTCCAGCTCTGCAACGCTCCAGTTCTGGCGTTCCCACCGGTAGTACAGGTCCCGGTACGAGACCGGGCCCGTGTCCACCAGGGCCAGCACGTCGTCCACGTGCATCTGGCCCAGCTCCTGGAGCGACGCCTGTGCCGCCCGTTCGGCATCCTGTTGTGCCATGGCCTGTTCCCCCTTCCTACCTCACCGGGTGTTCGAGCGTTTCCACGTTGTCGGCCGCGCGGTCCGCGGACCTGGCGGCCTGTGCCAGGGAGCTCAGCTCCCGTTGCACCATCTGGGTGTGCAGCTCGCTCATGATGGCGTTCAGGAGCGGCAGCCCGCGGTGGATCATGGATTGGAGCTCCTCCGCCGGGAGCTTCCCGGCCGTCCGGGCCAGCGCCTCCCGCACCTCCGCCCGGACCAGCCGCCCCAGCAGCGCCGAGTACGCCCGCAGGAAGCCCACGTTGAAGCCCAGGCTTGGGTGGAAGACGGCCCCCAGCCGGCAGACCAGCTCCAACATGCGCACGTCCGCGGCGGAGAGGGTCCCCTGGGCGTCCGGGCCCTGGAGCAGCCCCACGTCCACCAACGTGCCGATCTCCTCCCCGGAGATCTCCAGCCGGCGGCAGACCTCCGCCAGCGGTTCCCGCTGCTCCGCCCCGGCGCGGCCCGGGCTCTCCAGCTCGCCCACGGCCACGGCGGCCTGGATCTCCTCCGGCGTCAGTTCGTCCCCGTAGCGGTCCAGGATCTCCCGCATGGCCCGCACGGACAGCCGGCACCGCTCCTGCACCTCCCGGATCCAGCGGATGCGGCGCACGAACCGCTCGTCGTAGTACGCCATGGTACGCCCGGTGCGCTCCGGCGCGGGCAGCAGCCCCTGGCTCCGGTAGAAGTGGATAGTGGCCGGCGGCACCCCCGTCCGCCGGCTCAGCTCACGCATGCGGAATCGTGCCGGCATGGACCGTCCGTTCGGTAGACTATGAAGCGGAACTTCATAGTTTGGTGCCAACACGCTACTACCCTGCCGCCCGCGTGTCAAGTCGGGATCGTAAGAACGGTGTCGGAGGAGTGTGGGAGCCTGCCCCGGGAGCGCCGGAGGACGCCCCCGGGGCCTGCCTCAGGAGTAGGTCACGTAGCCGGGCGGCACCACGATGATCCAGATGGTGCCCCGGTTCAGGGGGATCTCCGTCCCCGCGGTCGTCAGGAAGCGGGTGCGGTCGTACACGGAGTCCTTCCGCCAGACGGCGGGGGTGACGGTCCCGTCCTGGAAGACCAGCGCCTCCCCGCTGCCGATGGCGTCGTACAGCATGTGCTCCGTGCCGTCGCCGGCGGAGTGGTAGGCCGCCTCCTGGACGATGACCGTCTTGGCCGCCAGGTGCGCCCC
>DATCLE010000370.1:0-9083 GCA_036564075.1 Dehalococcoidia bacterium | reverse complement strand
GCCGGAGGACGCGCGCCACGCAAGGAGGTCACCCATGAGCCGCCTCAGCGAACAGCTTGCCGAGATGCCGCCGCGACGGGACCCACCGTACCGGCCGCTGGCGGGCCTGACGCCCCAGGAGCGGGAGTGGCTGGCCGGCCGCATCGGCGACCCCGCCAACTACGACCTGCCCACCCTCCGCGCCCTCATCCAGGCGGACCCCGGCAACCTGGAGTTCCGCAAGGCCATGCTCTCCGCCATCGCCAGCGCCGAGTTCGCCGGCATCGACGCCTTCTCCCGTAAGGTGCCCCAGTGGCAGGAGTGGCCGGTGCCGTGGAGCCTCATCATGGCCATGGCCCGCCAGACCTGGGACGAGGTCCGGCACGCCTGGTTCGCCAAGGAGTGCCTGGAGTCCTACGGCGGGACGCTGGGCGAGTACCCAGACACCCTGGCGGGCGGCGGCGTCCAGCGCAACGCCGAGGGACAGCCCGTCCAGGTGGACCCCGTGGTCTCCCTCTCCACCACCAACGTGGCCCTGGAGGGCGCCGGCCTCATCCAGTTCCGGGAGACCCACGAGCTGGGCGTCCGCATCGGCGACCGGATGATGGCCCACTGCTACGACTACAACTGGGCGGATGAGGTCACCCATACTGCCATCGGCGACTACTTCGTGAAGCTGCTCTGCCAGGACAACCCGGAGGCGGAGCGCCGCGCCCTGGTGGCCCACGCCCAGTTCGAAGCACAGCGCGCCCGCCTCACCGGCGAGCAGATGGAGGAGCTCAAGGAGTTCTTCGCGGAGGAGATGGAGCGCGCCAGCAGCGCCCTGGGCACCGCCCAGGAGGCGGAACGGCGGGGCGGCACGCACCACGGCTGACGGCCCGCGGCGGAGGGGGAAGCGGGAATGGCCTATCGTATTGACCTGGCGCCGTGCATCAACTGCGGCTGGTGCCGGAAGGTCTGCCCCACGGAGTGCATCCGTTACTTCACCACGGGCCGCCGCACCCACGTCATCGACCCCGCCATGTGCATCGACTGCGGCATCTGCGCCCGGGTCTGCCCGGAGGACTGCATCCACCCCGACCCGGACTACCGGCACGACCCGGCCGTGCTGGCCCAGGCCCGCGAGAAGGCGAAGGCGTGGGCCCGCCGCCGCTACGCCCGCAACGAGGCGATCCGGGCACGCGCCGCGGAGACGGCCCGACGGCTGGCCGCCGCCCGCGCCTGACGCCGCCCGCAAGACCGGCCTGGGCGCCCGCGCCCGGCGGAAGGTGTGCCACCATGCCAGAGCTGTACGTTGAGACCCGCCACGTCCGGCCGGGCTTCTCCGTGGACGAGAACGCCCGCCGCATCATCCACTACCGCTACGCGGAGAACGTCTGCTTCACCACGGAGGGCGCCTGGGCCTCCACCACGCCCCAGGTGAAGCTGAAGTTCGCCTTCGGCGAGCACTGCTACCACGACTCCATCCACTCCTTCTGGCTGGGCCAGCGCCTGCCGGAGCTCCGGGTCACGGAGGACCTGGACCTCTCCATGCCGCCCACCCTCCGCGTCTCCTACAAGGCGGAGCCGCCCAACGAGCAGTTTGTGAAGTTCGTGGAGGAGCTGCAGCTCCAGACGGACCCCTTGCTGCGGGTGGTGGGGCTCTACCGCGTGCTGAAGACCCACCTGGCGGTCTACTACCGGCACCACCTGGCGGTGACGGACCCGGTGGCGGACGGCCCCACCGTCCGCATCCTGGAGCACATCCTGCTGGAGGAGGAGCGCCACATCCGCTGGGGCCAGGCCATCTACGAGGAGATGGCCGACACGCCGGAGAAGCGGCGGGCCGCCCTGGAGTGGCAGATGCACCTGGAGGACCTGCTGGTGCGCTCCGGCGGCGTCACCGGCCGACGGTAGCCGCCGGCGCGGCGAGACAGACTCCCCCACCCCGCACCCCTCCCCCGATCTCGGGGGAGGGGCCGGGGGAGAGGGCCAACACCCTCCTACACCCGGTGCGTGAGACCATGGACCACCCGCGCCTCGCCATCACCCACGTCACCCTCATCGATGGAACCGGCGGCCCGCCCGTCCCGGACGCCACCGTGGTCGTCGCCGGCGACCGCATCGAAGCCGCCGGGGCCGGGGTCGCCCCGCCGCCCGGCGCCGAAGTCGTGGACGGGACCGGCCGCTGGCTCATCCCCGGCCTCATCGACATGCACGTCCACGTCAACCTCTGCGGTGAGGAGGCGCTGCCCCTCTGGCTGGCCAACGGCGTGACGTCCGTCCGCGACACCGGCGGCGACGTCTCCCGCCTGATCCCCTGGCGGCGCGAGATCGCGGAGGGGGCCCGCGTGGGGCCGCGGCTCTTCACCTACGGCCCCATGATCGACGGTGAGCCGCCCACCTGGCCGGGCGCCATGTTCGGCGGGCTCACGGTGGTGGCGGCGGACCCGGAGGCCGGCGCCCGGGAGGCGGAGCGGCTGATCCAGGCAGGGGTGGACGGCTTCAAGCTCTACGCCAACCTGCCGCCGGAGACGCTGGAGCGCATCATCCGCCGGGTGGACGGCCGCGTGCCCGTCACCGGGCACCTGGGCCGCACCTCCGCCTCCCACGCCATCGACTGCGGCATCAACTGCCTGGAGCACCTCTTCCTCACCGTCTACAACGACGTGGTCCGGCCGGAGGACCGCTACCCGGAGGGCCACACCATGATGACGCCCGGCTTCTGGGGCATGCTCCACCGCGGCTGGGCGAACGCGGACTTCGACCTGCCCCACGCCCGGACGTGGATCGACCGCGCCGTGGCGGCGGGCGTGGTGCTCAGCCCTACCCTGGACCTGGTCTCCGGCACCCTGGGCACCGGCGAGGCATCGGAAGAGCCCGGCCTGGCCTACGTGACGCCCTCCCTGCGGGAGCGGTGGGACCAGCGGCCGCGGGGCGCCGGCGCCGGGCCGGAGTCGCCGGAGGTGATCCGCGCCTCCGTGACGAGGCAGTTGGAGTTCATCGCCCGGTTCCACGCCGCCGGCGGCCGCCTGGTGGCGGGCACGGACGTGGGCGCCGTGTACCCGCTGGTGCCGGGCTTCTCCCTGCACCGGGAACTGGCCATGCTGGCGGCCGCCGGGCTGCCGCCCCTGGAGGTCATCCGCTGCGCCACCCGCAACGCCGCCGAGGCCCTGCGCTGGGGCGACCGCCTGGGCACCGTGGAGCCCGGCAAGCTGGCGGACCTGGTCCTCCTGGACGCGGACCCGCTGGCGGACATCGGCAACACGCGTCGTGTGGTCGCCGTCTTCCAGGGCGGCCGCCGCTACGACCCGAAGGACCTGCTGGGCACGGCTTCGCAGCACAACCCGTGAGAGGACGGAGGCTCCCATGGAGATCAGCGGCAAGGTAGCGGTGGTGACCGGCGGCGGCTCCGGCATCGGCCGGGCCACGGCGCGGCGCCTGGCCCGCGAGGGCGCGAAGGTGCTGGTAGCGGACCTGGACGCCGAGGGCGGCCGGGAGACGGTGCGGCTCATCCAGGAAGCCGGCGGCCAGGCGGCGTTCCTCCAGGTGGACGTGACCCGGGAGGAGGACGTCCGCCGCATGGTCCGCAGGGCGGAGGAGACCTACGGTGGGCTGGACATCCTCCACAACAACGCCGGCATCACCACCGGCTGGCCGCGCTTCCCGGAGGCGGAGCCCGCCCGCTGGGGGCGGGTGCTGGACGTGAACCTGCGGGCTGTGATCCTGGGCACCCAGGTTGCCGTGGAGGCGATGCGGCGCCGCGGGGGCGGCGTCATCGTCAACACCGCCTCCATCGCCGGGCTCCAGCCGTTCCCGCCGGACCCCGTCTACACCGCCACCAAGCACGGCGTGGTGGGCTTCACGCGCGCCCTGGCGCCCCTCAAGGAGGAGGCGGGCATCCGCGTGAACTGCGTCTGCCCGGGCGTGGTGGACACGCCGCTGGTGACGCGCACCCGGGACCAGGTGCCACCGGAGCTGCGGGCCCCGGCCCGCGCCTTCCAGCTGGAGATGCTCAGCCCGGACGACATCGCCGACGCGGTGGTGGAGCTGATCACCAACGAGGGCCTGGCGGGTGCTGCCCTCCGCGTGCCCAACAACGGCCCGCGGGAGCTGGTCTGAGGCAGCCCCGCCCGGCCGGGCTATGGAGCCGGCGTCGCCTGCAGGCGTAGGGTAGCGGCGACGGCACCCGTCCGGAGGCGCCGCTGTGCACGACCACCACGCCCACCCCGCGCCCGTCCATCCACCGGCGCATCCGCCGCCGACGGCCGGGCGCCCGCCACGCCACGCCGCGGCCCATGAGGGCCACGACCCCGCGGAGTACCGCCGGCGCTTCTGGATCTGCGTCCTCCTCACGCTGCCGGTCCTCCTCTACGCGGAGCAGGTGCAGGACCTCCTGAACTACACGGCGCCATCCTTCCCCGGCTCCCGGCTGGTGCCGCCCGCATTCAGCACGGTCATCTACCTCTACGGGGGCGCCGTCTTCCTCCAAGGTGCCCTGGTGGAGCTGGGCCGCCGCTCCGCCGGCATGATGACGCTGGTGGCCCTGGCCATCACGGCGGCGTTCCTCTACAGCCTGGCCACGGAGCTGGGCCTCTCCGGCATGCCCCTCTACTGGGAGCTGGCCACGCTGGTGGACGTCATGCTCCTGGGCCACTGGCTGGAGCTGCGCGCCGTAGGCCGGGCCCGCGGCGCGCTGGCGGAGCTGGCCCGCCTGCTGCCGGACACGGCGGAACGCCTGGCCGACGGCCGGACCGAGGCGGTGCCCGTGGAAGCGCTCCGGCCCGGCGACGTGGTCCTGATCCGCCCCGGCGCCCGCGTCCCCGCCGACGGCGAGGTGACGGACGGCGAGTCCCGCGTGGACGAGTCCATGATCACCGGGGAGTCCCGCCCCGTGCCCAAGCGCCCGGGCGACGCGGTCACCGGCGGCACCGTGAACGGCCAGGGCGCCCTGCGGGTTCGGGTGACCAGGGTGGGGGAGGAGACCACCCTGGCCGGCATCATGCGCATCGTGGCGGAGGCGCAGCAGTCCCAGACGCGGGCCCAGGCGTTGGCGGACCGCGCGGCCTTCTGGCTGGTGCTGATCGCCATGGCCGCCGGGACCCTCACCCTCGCCGCGTGGCTCCTGGCGTCGGAGCCGCTGGCCTTCGCCCTGGAGCGGGCGGTCACGGTCCTGGTCATCGCCTGCCCCCACGCGCTGGGCCTGGCCATCCCGCTGGTGGTCTCCATCTCCACCACCCTGGCCGCCCGCAACGGCCTGCTGGTGCGCGACCGGCTGGCGCTGGAGCAGGCGCGCTCTGTGGACACGGTGGTGTTCGACAAGACGGGCACCCTGACGCGGGGCCAGCAGGGCCTGGTGGACGTGGCGGCAGTGGACGGCCTGGCGCCGGAGCGGGCCGTGGCCCTGGCCGCCGCGGTGGAGCAGGACTCGGAGCACACCATCGCCCGCGCCCTCCGGGACGCCGCCCAACGCCGCGGCCTCTCCCTACCCGCGGCGTCGGGCTTCGAGGCGCTGCCCGGACGCGGGGTGCGGGCCGCGGTGGACGGCCGGGCCGCCGCCGTGGGCGGCCCGCGGCTCCTGGAGTCCCTGGGCGTGGTCCCGCCGCCGGAGCTAGAGCGGGCGGCGGCCCACTGGGGTGACGAAGGGAAGACGGCGGTGTACCTGCTCCTGGACGGCCGCCCGGCCGCCGCCTTCGCCGTGGCCGACGTCATCCGCGACGAGTCCTACCAGGCCGTAGCGGACCTCAAGAAGCTGGGCATCCGCGTGGCCATGATCACCGGCGATAGCGAGGAGGTGGCCCGCTGGGTGGCGCGCGAGCTGGGCGTGGACGAGTACTTCGCCCAGGTGCTGCCGGAGCACAAGGCGGCCCGCGTGCAGGACCTCCAGCGGGCGGGCCGGACCGTGGCCATGGTGGGCGACGGCGTCAACGACGCGCCCGCCCTGGTCACCGCCGACGTCGGCATCGCCATCGGCGCGGGCACGGACGTGGCCGTCGAGAGCGCGGACGTCATCCTGGTGCGGAGCGATCCCAGGGACGTGGTCCGGGTGGTGACCCTGAGCCGGGCCAGCTACCGGAAGATGCGCCAGAACCTGGCTTGGGCCACCGGCTACAACGTCGTGGCCATCCCCCTGGCGGCGGGCGTCCTGGCGCCCGTGGGCGTCCTCCTGGCCCCGGCGGTGGGCGCCCTGTTCATGTCCGCCAGCACCGTCATCGTGGCGCTCAACGCCCAGCTCCTCCGGCGGCGGAAGCTGGCGCCCGCCTGAGGCACCAACCCCTCCCACGAGACCCCCCACGACCGACCCTGCCCCCGCACGGTCGCCTCTCGGGACGGGAGGTCACGTACTCGGCTCCCCGCGTCCAACCCGCCGCGCGGGAGCTCCCGCACGCGACCCGCCCGGCTCCCTTGCTTCTGTCAACTAGCGGCGCCCACAATGGGGCAAGGCCCGCCACGCAGTCCCAGCGCCCCTCTGGACACGCCGGGGCCTGGGGCCGCGTGGCGGGCGCCTGCCGGCGTGTCCTCTCCCGCCCGGACCGCCGGTATTCCATGCAGAGCGGAACAAGGGAGCACACGGTGGAGGAGAGGGACGAGATCAAGGACGTGGATGCGTTGCGGCGGGAGGTGGCGGTCCTTTCGCGGCTGGTGGACGCCCTGGAGGCGGCCGCCGTGGCCACGGATGCGCACGGGTCCGTCACGTACTGGAGCCGCTCCGCGGAGCGGCTCTACGGCTGGCGGGCGGAGGAGGTCCTGGGCAGGAACGTGCTGGAGGTGACCGCGGCCCAGTGGTCCCGCGCGGAGGCGGCGGCCGTGGCGGAGCGGCTGCGGCGGGGGGAGACCTGGTCCGGCGAGCTCACGGTGCGCCGGCGGGACGGCTCCACCTTCCCCGCGCTGGTCACCAAGGCGCCCATCCTGGACGGCAAGGGCCGGCTGGTGGGCGTGGCCAGCACCGCCACGGACCTCACCGGCCGCAAGCGGCTGGAGGAGGAGCAACGCTTCCTGGCGCAGGCGGGCACCATCCTGGCCCAGACCCTGGACTATGAGGCCACGCTGTCGGCTATTGCACGGCTGGCCGTGCCTTTCCTGGCGGACTGGTGCCTGGTGGACGTCCTGGACGCCGGCGGCCGGCTGCGGCGCGTGGCCCTGGCCCACCCCAACCCGGAGCAGGAGGCCCTGGGACGGCGGATGGAGGAACACATCCGGCTGGACCCGGACACGGCCCACGGCCTCCCCTGGGTCCTCCGCACCGGGAGGCCGGAGCTCCACCCCGTGGTCACGGACGAGGACCTCCGCCAGATTGCCCGGGATGAGCGGCACCTGCGCCTGCTGCGGGCCGTGGGCATGACGTCCTACATGGCCGTCCCCCTCCGGGCCGGAGGCCGCGTGCTGGGCGCGCTCTCCTTCATCTCCACGGACCCCGGCCGCCGGTACGGTCAGCAGGACCTGGCCCTGGCTCAAATGCTGGCCGACCGCGCCGGGCTGGCGGTGGACAACGCCCGCCTCTACCGGGAGGCCATGGAGGCGGTCCGCGTCCGGGACGAGTTCCTGACCGCCGCCAGCCACGACCTCAAAGGCCCGCTGACCGTGATCCGGGGCCTGGCCCAGCACCTGCGCCGGGCCGCCCTGGGGCTGGACGGGACCGCCGCCGCAACGCTCCGGGAAGGGCTGGACGGCATCGAAGACGCGGCCGTCCGGATGTCCGCCCTCATCGCGGAACTGGTGGACGTGGCCCACCTGCAGATGGGCCGTCCGCTGCAACTGCGTCGTGGCCCCGTGGACCTGGTGGCCCTGGCCCGCCGCGCCGTGCAGGAGCAGCAGCGGACGGCCGCCCGTCACGCCGTCCGGCTGGAGGCCGCCGTGCCGGAGCTGGTAGGCTCCTGGGACGCCGACCGGCTGGAACGGGTACTGCTCAACCTGCTCTCCAACGCCGTGAAGTACAGCCCGGACGGCGGCGAGGTGCTGGTGACGGTCGCCGCGGAGGGCGGGCCGGAGCGGGCGCACGCGATCCTGCGGGTGGAGGACCGCGGCCTGGGCATCCCCCCGGCGGACCTGCCCCATATCTTCGACCGGTTCTACCGCGGGGCCAACGTGGCCGCCCGCATCCCGGGCACCGGCGTGGGGCTGGCCGTGGCCCGCCACATTGTGGAGCAGCACGGCGGCACCATCGCGGCGGAGAGCCGGGAGGGGGCCGGCTCCCGCTTCACCGTCCGCCTCCCCCTGGCGCCCGGTGCGGGGAGGTGAGCCCGCCCGTCACGCCGGGCCCGCCGCCTCGTTAGTCATGACGGTGGGGGTACGCGGGGTGGGAGAGGAGTTGCCATGCGCGCGCCCGTAGGGATCGCGGACACCGGAGGCCGGTCAGGCCTCGCGGTGCTGGGCGGCCGGTTGGGGCTGGTAGGGGTGGCGGCGCTGCTGGGCGCCATGGAGGCTGTGCCGGACGGCGGCGGCCCCTGGGCACCTGTCCGCTGGGCCGTGCTGGCCGCGCCGTACCTGGCGGCCACCGCCGCCGCCTTCGCACCGCGCGCCGCCGTCCGCGGCCCCGTGCTGCTGGCCTGCGCCCTGGCCTCCCTGGCTTTCACCGTCTTGCTGCTGCGGACCGGCGTGCCCACGCTGGCCGCCACCATCGTCCTCTTCGCCGCGGCCTTCCAGGACCTCCGCCGCCTCCGCTGGACCGCGCGAGCCGGCCTCCGGGCGGCGGCGGGCGCCCTCGTGGGCGGCCTCTTCCTGGCGGCGGCCCTGGCCGCCCTCTACGCCGGCGACGGCTCCTCCTGCTGGCGGACCGTCCGCTACCCGGACGGCAGCCTGGCGGTGGAGGTGGAGCAGCCGACCGCGAACGCCGGTGAGGCCGCCGGGGGTGCCGTCCTCTCCCGCGGGTGCTCCGACGTGATCACGGGCCGGGAGGGCGCCGTCAGCCTGGCCTCCCTGGCGCTGGGCCTCTCGGCGCTGCTGTGGGTGCGGTCCCTCAAGGCACCGCCGGGCGCGCCGTCGCCGGCGGCGCCCCTGCCCGCGTCGCGCCGGGCCTGAGGGCGCCTCGGGCAGCGGACCATGAAGAACGGGGGCAGGCCCTGAAGCCTGCCCCCTCACGGTGCGGTGGCGCGCTCGGCGGGGCTCGAACCCACGACCTCAGCCTC
>DATCLE010000369.1:0-38744 GCA_036564075.1 Dehalococcoidia bacterium | reverse complement strand
CCAGGTGCGACAGGACGCGGCGCTCCCCACCGGGCCGGGCACCTACCTGGTGACCCTGAGAGCCCAGAGCACGGCAGAGGTGGCCCTGGACGTCATGGTGGAGTGGCTGAGCGCCGACGGCCTGCTGGTGAGCCGCCCGCTGGTGACGGCATGGCCGCCGGCGAGCTGCGACGGCTGGAACTGCCACGCGGTGGAGGTGGCGGAGGCCCCGCCTGCGGAGGCCCGGTGTGTCCGGGTCCGCGTCACTGCGTCGACGGCTCACGCCGGGCCGGTGGACCTCCTCCTGGACGACGCCCGGCTCACCTTCGTCCCGGCGCCGGGCACGCCCCTGCCGGTCCCCGGCGGGTGCCCCGCTCCGGCCCCTCCGGCGACTCCCACCGCCACGCCTACAGCCACTGCCACACCTACAGCCACCGCCACGCCAACACCGGAGCCGGAGGAGCCGCTGCCCGCCCTCCCCGCCTGGACCGTCGCCAACGCGTCCTTCGAGGACGTTGAGGCGGGCGTGCCGCGGGGCTGGCGGACCTACGGCGGGGCCCTGGAGCGGTCCGCGGCCTACGCCGTGGACGGCGGGTACTCGGCGCGGCTGGCGGGCAGCACGTCCTCCACCAAGTGGGCGTACCAGGTGGTGGCCGTCCGCGGCGGCGCGTACTACGAGCTATCCGCCTTCGCGTTGGTGGCGGGCGGCCCCGCCGCGGCCGCTTACCTGCGGATCTCGTGGTATCCCACGGCGGACGGGAGCGGCCGGCTCCTGGGCTCCGTAGACTCGTTGGAGCGGGCGCGCGGGGCGGACGACGGGTTCGTCTCGCTCACCACGGGGCCGGTGGCGGCCCCGGACGCCGCCCGCTCCGCGCGACTCCGGCTCATGCTGGCGCCGGGCGCCGCTGGGCCCGCGACGGCGTACTTCGACGCCGTCGCTTTCGGCGAGGCCGCCGCGCCCGACGATCCGCCGCCCGGCCGGGATAGCGAGGACGGCGGCCGGTCCCAGGCCGGTGTGGGGCGGCTGGACCCCGCCGCGCTGCCGCCCTCCGGCTACGCGGTGAAGGTGAACGAGGTCGCCTTCCATCCGGCCACGGAGGCGGGGGAGGACGAGCGCGGCCTGGAGTGGGTGGAGCTGTTCAACCCCGGTCCGGAGCCGGTGAGTCTGGCGGGCTGGTCCCTGGCGGACAACGCCCGCCGGACCTTCCTCCCCGCCGTTACGCTGGAGCCGGGGCAGTTCCTGGTGGTGGCAGCCAGCCATCGCGTCCAGGAGCGCTACCCGGCCGCCGCCGGACTGGCCGTGGTCCTGGAGGGGACCATCGGCAACGGGCTGGCGAACGCCGGCGACCGGGTGCTGCTGGTGGACGCGGCGGGCGGCCTGGTGGACGCGCTCTCCTACGGCCGGGACGACGGCGTCTTCGCCGTGCCGCCGACGGTGGCCGGCCACGCCTCCCTGGAACGGCGCCCCGCCGGCCGCGACTCCGACGAGGCGGAGGACTTCGTAGCCAACGGGCGGCCAACGCCCGGCTACGGGCTGACGGAGGCGCTGCGCGCCGTCGAGGCGGCGGGCGGGACCGCGGCGGCCAGCCCGCCCGGCGTCCTGGCGTACCGGTTCACGGAGCAGGGCGCCGCGCCGTCGTTCCTGGGCTACGTGGTAGGTGCCGCTGTCCTCCTGCCCCTCTTGATCCTGGCCGCCGCGCGGCTCCGGGAGCGGGGGCGCCGCTGAGCGGCGCCGACGGCGGCCGTCCGCCTCCCGGCGGCAGGAGGGCGTACCGACGCTCCTCCGGCTCGTCCCCCTCCCACCGGCCCAGCCAGGCCACCAGCACGGCCCCCGCCGCCAGCCCGTACCAGAGGCCGGCCGGCACCCACATGAGGAGCCCCGCCAGCTGCTGGTCCTGGAGCGGCGTGAGGCCCCACGCCGCTGCCGTTCCGGCGTACGCCGGGTACCACGGCGCCGGGGCCAGGGTCATGAGGGCGCCCAGCGCCCCGCCCTGGAGGGAGGCCGCCAGGAGGTACAGGAAGGCGCCGCCGCCGTCCAGCCGGCGGCGTCCCCGGGCCCCCAGGAGCGGCCACCAGAACAGGAGCGCCGTGCCCAGGAGGGCGGCGTGTTCCAGCGCGTGCACCGCGTCGTGGCGGAGGGCGGCCTGGTACGGACCGGGCAGGTGCCAGGCCCAGACCGCCGTCGCGTGCAGCCCCCACGCCACGGCCGGGTGGGAGAGCGCGTGCCAGGCCGCCCGGCCCGCGTCCGCCCGCGCGCGTCGGCCCAGCCACCGCCGGACCCCCCGCGGCAGCGCCACCAGCCACGCCACCTGCGGCCGCGCCAGGACCAGCAGCGGCGCGGCGGCCAGGATGAGCAGCAGGTGCTGGACCATGTGGGCGGAGAACAGCGCGGCGCTGAGTCCGTCCAGGGGGCTCAGCAGCGCCGCCGCCACGGCGCCCAGACCCGCCGCGAAGGCCGCCGCCCGCCACGCCGGTGGGCCGCCCCGCCGCCGTAGCCGGCGGAGGCCCGCCGTGTAGAGGATCCCCGCTGCCGCCAGGGCCGCTAGGGCCGCCGGGTCCGGAGCCCAGGCGCCCGGCAGGTCGTGGGGGGCGGGGGGTGCCCCTTCGTGCGCCAGGGTGGTGCCGCCGCCGGCGGCCGGCGCCGCCAGCGCCCCCGCCAGGGCAACCGTCACGCACGCGGCGGCCTTCCGTCCCGTCATGGCCCCCTCCTGGTCTGGAGGAAGTCCAACAGTGCCTGGGTCTCGGCGGGGCTCAGCGTGGCGCCGTAGGCCGGCATCCCGCCCCCGCCGTAGAGGATGCGCCACGTCATCTGCTCCCGGCTGAGGCGGTCCGCCACGTGGGTGAGGTCCGGGCCGTACTCCCCGCCCCTCCCGGCGATCCGGTGGCAGCTAATGCAGGCCTCCTGCTGGAACAGGGCGGCGCCCTGGCGGCTGGTCCCCGTCAGCCCCTCCGTCACCTGCGGCGGCAGCTCCGGCGGCGGCACCACCGGCGACCACGGCGCCCGGAGGCCCGCCCACAGCAGCACCGCCACGCCCAGCCCGGAGACGCCGACGATGCCCACGGCCCACGGTCGGCGGCGCGGGCTGCGCTCCCCCTTGTTGGACAGGAAGGGCAGGGCCAGGAGGACGATGCCCACCACCAGCGGGAAGCCCAGGATCACCCACGTCTCCGTGGCGGGCGGGATCAGCGCCAGCAGCGCGAAGTACCAGAGGAAGTACCAGTCCGGCCGGGGGTAGGCGTCCACGTTGGTGGGATCCGCCCGCACGCCCAACTCCGCCGGGCCCACCAGCACGGCGGCCGCCACCACCACCGCGCCCACCGCCAGGGCGAAGATCACGTCGCGCCAGGCGCTGCCCGGCCAGAAGGGGACCCCGTCCGTCCGCAGGATCTCCTCGTACCGCTCCTCGTAGGTGGCGGGGTCCACCGGCTCGCCGGGGACCGGCGGCTCGGAGACGCCGTGCCGGAGCACCAGGTAGACGTGGGTGCCGATGAGCAGGAACATGAGGGCCGGCAGCAGGAAGACGTGGGTGGCGTAGAAGCGGGTGAGGGTGGCGCCGCCCACCGTCTGGCCGGCCACCAGGAGCTGCACCAGGAGGTCGCCGATGAGGGGCGCCCGGCCTGCCTGCTGGGCGGCCACCACCAGCCCCCAGTACGCGTCCTGGTTCCAGCGTAGGAGCTGCCCGGTGAAGGCCATGGCCAGGGTCAGCGCCAGCAGCAGCACCCCGGTGAGCCAGTTGAGCTCCCGTGGATACTTGTAGGAGCCGGTGAGGAAGACATGGATCATGTGGGCGGTCACCAGCACCACCATGGCGGAGGCGCCCCAGTAGTGGATGCCGCGCACCACGCTGCCTAGGGTGGCCTCGTCCGTGATGAAGACCAGGCTGTCGTAGGCGGCGTCGGGCGAGGGGACGTAGGAGAAGGCCAGCGCCACGCCGGTGATCACCTGGAAGACGAAGGCGAACAGCGCTGCGCTGCCCAGCACGTACCACCAGTTCACCTTCCGCGGGACGGGGTGCAGCAGGGTGGGGCGCAACGCGGCCCAGATCCCCAGGCGATGGTCCAGCCAGCGGTAGACGCCCTTGAGGATGCCCATGGCCCCGTCCCGTTCAGGCCACCTGGAGCGGCCGCGTGAGGATCTGGAGCCGCCCGTCCACGATGCGTAGCTCGTGCTCCCAGAGGCGGCGCGGCGGCGGCCCGCCGGCCACGTTGCCGTCCAGGTAGTAGACGCCGCCGTGGCAGGGGCAGAGGAAGAGCTCCGCATCCTCCTGCCAGTTGACCGGGCAGCCCAGGTGCGTGCAGTTCACGGCGAAGGCGGTGAAGCTGGTCTGCCCCGTTCGCCGCACCCAGGCGGCCGTGTTGGCCGTCTGCCCCGCCCACGGCAGCGGCGAGGGCTCGCCGAAGGTCACCAGCACCGTCCGGCCGATCTCGAAGTCGTCCACGGCGCCGATGTCGCGCCACTCCTGGTCGGCGGGGCGCAGGAGGGGGCTCAGCAGGTAGGCCAGGATGGGGACGCTCACCACGGCCCCGGCCAGGCCCAGCAGCCCCAGGATCATGCCGCTCAAGAGGTCGCGGCGGCTCATCAGCCGCTCTTCCAGGTCACGCACGGCGCACCTCCCGGACCCAGCCGGCGAGGGCCACCGCCACCAGTGCCACGCCCGCCACGGCGAAGGCGAGGTTGGTGAGCAGGCCCAGCGCCACCAGCGTCAGGCCCCCGGCCAGCACGAATGGCCAGATGGTCGGCTCCGGCAGGTGGGTCTCCTCCGGGCCGTGCGCCTCCGGTCCGGCGGGCCCGGCCGCCGGCGCCGCCGTGTGCTCCTCCCGGCCGGCCGGGTGGGCGCCCGGCCTCTCCTGTGGCGTCTCCATTGGCTCCCGCTCCTTACCCCGGCGGCGCGCCGCCAGCGCGGCCAGGGCGGCCGCCAGCAGCACGGCCGCCGCCGTCGCCAGGAGCGCCATCCGTCCCGGCCCTCGTGCCATGGGCCCCTCGCTCGTCCCTCACGGCGGCCCTCCGCCCGTCTCCCCTCACGTGGCCGTCCAGAGGTAGACCACCGAGAAGATGACCACCCAGACGGCGTCCACGAAGTGCCAGTAGATGGAGATCGCGTTCGCCGCGGGGCTGCCGCGCCGCAGTCCCGGCCCCGTGCCCGGACGGGTCAGCCACGCCAGTGCGGCCAGGGAGACGAGGCCCGCAGTCACGTGGGCGGCGTGGAAGCCCGTGAGCGTGAAGAAGGCCGAGGTGAAGAGGTTGGTTCCCAGGCGGACATCCTCTCGGTAGAGGCTGGTGTACTCGGTGGCCTGGCCCGCCAGGAACAGGAGCCCCAGCCCGATGGTGGCCAGCAGCCAGAGGCGGAAGCCCCGGCGGCTCCCCCGGTCCAGCCGGCGCTCCGCCAGGACCAGCGTGCCGCTGCTGGCGAACAGCGCCAGGCTGAACAGCGCCACCAGCGGCACGTCCAGCACCTCCGGCCCGGGGCCGGCGAGGCTCCGGTCCCAGTACCAAACGTACGTGCCGATGAGGCCGCCGAAGAACACCACCTCAGACGAGATGAAGGCCAGCATCCCCAGGGAGACGGGGGAGAGGCGCTCCAGCACGCCGTGGCCCGCTTCGCGGCGTAGGGCGGGCCCCGCCTCGGGTGCCGCGGGGTCGCCGCCGGCGCCGCCGCGGACCGGGGGCAGGGCTTCCTGCAGGAGCGGTCGGCGGCTGCGCACCACGGGCACGGCGACGAAGTTGTAGGCCGGCGGGGGTGAGGTGGTGGCCCACTCCAGGGTCCAGGCGTCCCAGGGGTTGTCGCCGGCGGGCCGGCCCCGTCGCAGGCTGACGTACAGGTTCCACAGAAGGATCAGGACGGCCACGGCGGTGATGCCGGCGCCCACGGTCTGGGCAAGGTTCAGCGCCCCCCAGCCGCTGAGGTCCGGGTACGTGTAGACCCGGCGCGGCATCCCCATGAGGCCCAGGAAGTGCATGGGGAAGAAGGTCAGGTTGAAACCGATGAACATGGTCCAGAAGTTCCAGCGGCCCAGGCGCTCGTCCAGGAGGCGGCCGGTGATCTTGGGGAACCAGTAGTAGATGCCGGCCAGGATGGCGAAGAGCGAGCCGCCTCCCAGGACGTAGTGGAAGTGTGCCACCACGTAGTAGGTGTCCGTGGTCTGCCAGTCCACGGGCACCACGGCGAACTGGACGCCGGTGATGCCGCCGATGGTGAAGAGCGGGATGAATGCCAGGGCAAACAGCATGGCCGTGGTGAACCGGATGCGGCCACCCCAGAGGGTGCCCAGCCAGTTGAACACCTTGATGCCCGTGGGCACGGCGATGATCATGCTGGCGGCGCCGAAGAAGGCGTTCACCGGCACGCTCAGCCCCACGGCGAACATGTGGTGCGCCCAGACCAGCAGGCTGTAGAAGAGGATGAGCGCCCCGGCGGTAACGAGGAAGGCGTAGCCGAAGATGGCCTTGCGGGCGAAGACCGGGATCACCTCCGAGATGATGCCGAAGGCGGGCAGCACCATGATGTAGACCTCCGGGTGGCCGAACCACCAGAAGAGGTGTTGCCAGAGCAGCGGGTCGCCGCCCTCCGCGGGCTTGAAGAAGTCCGTCCCCAGGTGCCGGTCCAGCAGCAGCATCACCTGGGCGGCAGTGAGGGTGGGGAACGCCCACAGGATCAGCAGCCCCGTGAAGACCGACATCCAGACGAAGACGGGCACGCGGGACCACGTCATGCCCGGCGCCCGCAGCGTCAGGACGGTGACCACGAGGTTGAGCGCCGTGGCAATGGTGCCGATGCTGGTGACCAGGGTGCCCAGCGCCCAGTAGTCGGCGCTGCTGGTGGTGGTGTACGGGCGCTCCGTGAGCGGCGCGTAGGCGAACCAGCCCACGTCCGGCGCCCGCCCCTCCACGAAGCTGAAGTGCAGGAGCAGCCCGCCGAAAAGGAAGAGCCAGTAGCTCAGCGCGTTGAGGCGCGGGAACGCCATGTCCCGCGCGCCGATCATCAGGGGCAGGAAGTAGTTGGCGAAGCCCAGGAGCAGCGGCGTGATCACCAGGAAGATCATGGTGGTGCCGTGCATGGTGAAGAGCTGGTTGTACGCCCCCGGGCCCAGGAACTCCGCCTCCGGCGTGGCAAGCTGGAGGCGCATGAGCAGCGCCTCCACGCCGCTCACCAGGAAGAACACCCCGCTGGTGAGCAGGTACAGGATGCCGATGCGCTTGTGATCGACCGTGGTGAACCAGCCCAGCAGGCCCTCCCGCTCCGGCGGTGCGGGCCGGGGCCGCGGGTACGGTCCGGACGCAACGGCCATGGCTACTCCAACCCTTCCAGGTACGCCACCAGCGCCTCCAGGTCCTCATCGGAGAGGGTCTGGAACTGGGGCATCAGGACACCCGGCTTCACCTCTTGGGCGTTCCGGATGAACCGCTTCAGGTTCTCCGGTGTGTTGGGCACCACGCCTGCGCCCAGGATCTGACGGCTCCCCAGGTGCGTGAGGTCCGGTCCCACCTGGCCCTGGGCAATGGTGCCCTGGATGGCGTGGCAGTTGATGCAGGTGTTGCGGAGGAAGACGGCGCGGCCCTGCAAGGCCACATCGCTCTGGGGCGCGCGTGCGGGCGCCTGCTGGAGCGCCACCCACGCCTGGAACTCCTGGGGCGTCTGGGCCACCACCAGGATCCGCATCCAGGCGTGCTGGAGCCCGCAGAACTCCGTGCAGGCGCCCTGGTACGTGCCCGGCTCCTCCACCGTCACCGTCATCACGTTGGTCCTCCCCGGGATGGCGTCCATCTTCCGGCCGAACCGGGGCACCCAGAAGCTGTGGATCACGTCGTCGCCGGTGATCTCGAACCGGATGGGGCGGCCCACCGGTACGTGCAGCTCGTTGGCTGTGACCACGCCCAGCTCCGGGTAGCGGAACTCCCACCACCAGTTGTTGCCCACCACCTGCACCAGCAGCGGGTTCTCCGCGGGCGGCGGGTCCTCGTCCACGTCCACCATCACCAGCACCGTCACCACAAAGAGCCCGGCCAGCAGCACCGCCGGCGTGGCCGTCCAGGTGATCTCCAGGGCGCGGTGCTCGTGGACGCGGGACGGCTCGCCGGGGCGGCGCGCCCGGTAGCGGAGGAGGACGTAGCCCAGCACACCGGCCACCAGGAGCGCCACCAGGAGGCCCAGGACGTTGGTGAGGCTGAAGAGGTCCGTGATGGTCTCGCCCTGGGACGTGACGGGGTCGTAGCCGTCCAGCCGGCCGGTGCAGGCGGGCGTGGCGACCAGGCCCGCTGCCAGAACGGCGGCCCAGCGGGGGCCGCGGGGGAGCCGGCGTCGCGTCGGGTTCGGGCCTGTGGGCATCGGGCGTCCCCTCAGCGCGGCGGCGTGGCGAGGGCGTGCCCTCCCCGGCGCGGCCCTCGGGGTCCCAGCATCGGCCGGGGCCGCGGGGTCCGGCATCACCTGAACGGGGTACGGCGGCCCTCCGTCCACGGCGGTTCACCGGCCCCCGCGGCCGGCGCGGGCCGGGCAGGGCCGGGGGCCTCCTATGCTATACTGGATGAGCGAATAGTGTTCGGGCCCGCCGGTCGCGCACCCGGCGGCGCACGCGCCGGGCGCTCGGGCGCGGCCGTGCGAAGCCTGCCAGGTCCGAGGAGGGGTTGTGTCGGAAGGGAAGATCAGGATCCGTCTTCCCATGCCGTTGCTGGACGAGCTGGTGAAGAAGGACTTCGCGGGCGGCGGGCTGGCCACCAATGTGTTCAGCGCCATCCTGGTGACGGCGCTGACGCAGTTCCGCCCCATGTCCTTCCAGGAACTGGAGGAGACGTTCGAGGAGAGCACGCCGCGGCGGATCAAGCTCACCCTCAACCGGCTCATCCGCGACGGCTGGGTGGAGCAGGCGGAGGACGGCTACACCGTCTCCGACCGCGTGCGCCAGATCTATCGGGAGTACGAGGTAGGCGGCTCCTGAGGGCCGGCCGTTCTCCCGCATCCGTCACGCAAGGCACCCGGGAGGGTGCCTTGCTTTGTCCCCCGGCCGGGGCGGCCGGGTGCTACCCGCCAGCCGCCGGGGCGACGGGCCGCCGCGCCAGGAACCGGGCTGCGGCGTAGCCCGCCAGGGCCAGGACCGCGGCCAGGGCCGTGTTGCGGGCGGCCAGGAGCGCGGCGTCCCGGCCGATCTCCAGGAGCGCTCCGGTCACCCCGTCCGTCCCGCCGGCTGCGGCCGCCAGCAGCAGCCACGCCCCGCCGGCTACCGCCAGCGCGAGGCACGTGCCCAGGGCCAGCCCCCCGGCCAGCGTCGCGGTCCGCTGCGGACCGGGGAGGGGCCGGGCCAGGCGGGCGCCCGCGGCGACGGTGAGCAGCACGAACCCCACGGTGGCCAGCAGGAGGGCCAGGCTGCGGTCCCGCGTGACGTTGCCCAGGGTCAGGCGCAGCGCGCCCGCCGGGGAGAGGAGCCGCGCCTGACCCCCCTCCTCCGAGAAGGCGTCCAGCCCCTCCCGGTAGACCCGCTCGGCGGCGCGGTCCAGGATGAGGTCCCGGAGCTCCTCCGGGTCCGCGGCGCGGGCCCGCTCCGTCTCAATGGCCACGGCCACGGGGTACTCCGGCGGGGCAACGGCCGGCTCCTGGCTCGCCTCGGCGGCGGCGCGGATGGCCTGGAACTGGGAGGAGACGTAGCGGTCGATCTCCGTGAGCTCCGCCACGGCCCGGCGCTGGATGGGCTCGCCGGCGGGACCCGTCAGGAGCCAGGCGTTGAAGGTCAGGAGGGAGAGGGCGGTCAGGAGGGTGAAGAGGACGGCGGGGCCTCCCGCGGCGGGCGTGCGCCGGCGCGCCGGCGCGAAGGGCCCGGCGGCCGCCGCCCGGCCGGGGCTGAGCGGTGCCGGCCGGCGCCGCAGGCGGTCGGGCAGGGGGCCGTCCCGCGGCGGCCGGGGCATCTGCGGGGGGCGCCTGCGCTCCACCGTCACGCTACTCCTCGTCCACCACCACGGTGCCGGCCAGGTAGTCGTGCAGGGCCCGGTGCTGGGGCGTGAAGAAGGCCAAGGCGTAGCCGGCGAAGGTGAGCAGCAGCCCCAGGCCCGCCGCCGCGGCGATGCCCGTGAGGTCCAGCCCTGCGTAGACCGCGGCCGTGACCAGGCCCAGGACGGCGGCAGGGTAGATGAAGTGGGCCAGGAGCCGCCGCAGCGCCCCGCCGAAGCCCAGGGGCCGGCCGTCCTCCTGCGCCACCCGGATGCCCATGGCCAGCTTGCCCACCGTCTGGCCGCGCCAGGCCCAGAACATGAGTACGTAGAGCAGGGTCACCGGCAGGGAGGAGAACCAGATCCCCAGGAACGCCCAGAGGGCGCGCTCCGTGGGGTCCACCTCGCCGTAGTTGGTGTCCAGCAGCAGCACCAGCCCCGCCACCACGAAGAAGAGCGACCCGATGATGAAGTACACCATCAGGTCCAGGACCCACGCCGTGAAGCGGACGTCCATGCGGGCGCACGGCACGGACGCGGCTCTGGACGGCTTGCCGTTCGCTCGTGGTGACAAGGGGATCGCGCTCACCTGCGGGTAGCTCCTGCGCCTGGTCGCGCGCATTATAGCACGCGCGGCCGTTCAGTCCACCGGACGGGAGGGGCGGCGGGCGGTGTAGGCCGGGAGGGAGATCAGGGGCGGCAGCTCCCGTTCCCCCGTGTTCACTACCTCCAGGAAGTAGCGGTCCCCCTCCTGGTGGATGAACTTCATGCCGCTGCTGAGGCGGCGGCGGAGGCCCGGCCCCGCCTGGCCGTCTACTTTCTGGAGCGCCGCCTGGATCACGGCGAAGGCCCGGCGCGAGACGTAGGCCAGGGAGAACTCCCGCCCTACCCGCTCCTCCAGCTCGCACTGGGCGATGGCGGAGAGCCCGAACCGCTGGTACAGCTCAATGAGCAGCCCCATCTCCACGCCGAAGCCGGAGTAGACGGGCACCTGCTCCAGCGCGCTCCGCCGCCCGGCGAACTCCCGGCTCAGCGGGGCGACGAGGCCGGAGAGGTCCGGGAAGAACAGGTTCAGCAGCGGTCGGGCGGCCAGCTCCGCCACCTGGACGGTGGGGTCCTCAAAGGCCACGTCCTGGGTGGACGCCGGCCGCTCATAGAAGCCGCTGACGAACTGGATCCGCTCCTCCCGCAGCAGCGGCCCCAGGAGCCCGTACACCAGCTTGGGGTGCGGGTTGCGGATGTCCGTGTCCAGCCAGACCACCAGGTCCCCCTCCAGGACGTGAAGGCTCTTCCAGAGGGCCTCCCCCGGGCGGGCGTCCTGCTGGGTGCTGTACTCCGGCAGGATGGAGGCCACGGAGTAGGCCGGGATGCCCAGTTCCTGCGCCAGGTCCACCAGGTCCGGCCGGCCTGCGGGGTCGAAGAGGACTACCTCGTCCAGCAGGGGGTGGCGTTCCACCAGCTCGCTGCGGAGGGCGCGGATGATGGCCGGCAGCGTCTCGGCGCCTCCCTGGGCCATGAGGGCGCAGCTCACGCGGACGCCCTGGCGGGCCTTGGCCTCCAGCAGTTCGTCCAGGTCCGTGAACTCCCGACAGTGGAACGTGTTCTCCGCAAACCAGCGGTCCACCAGCACGTCCACGGGCGGCGGCGTGGGCCGGAAGATGCCGGGGTCCACCGGCTGCCGGGACTTGACAATGAGCACGGAGGCGCCCGTCTGGAGCGCTACGGACTCCGGGATGGCACCGAAGGAGGTGGCGCCCTTCCGGCCCTGCACCGCCGCGCCCAGGATGATGAGCTGGTGCTTCTCCGCCTCCCGCGCGATGACGCCGCCGATGTTGTCCGGGTCCGCCGTGGTGCTCACGCAGCGGGTGCGCACGCTGTCCTGGCAGCGGGCCAGCAGCGCCTGGAAGAGCCGGTGCTCCTGCTCCGCCTCCGCCAGGGGCGTGCCGGCCACATCGATGTGCATGAGGGTGAGGGAGGCGCCGTGGGTCTGGGTGAGGCTGAGGCCCAGGTCCAGTCCCAGCTCCGCCTGCGGCCCGCCCCGGGCCGCCAGCAGGATGCTCTGGACGGGCTCCGCGGCGCCCAGCTTCACCAGGGCCAGGTCGCACGGGGGGTGGTCCACCAGCGCCTCGATCCCGTCCCGGAGGACGGTATCGGTGCGGCCCCACGGTTCGCGCCAGGGCAGGAGCAGCAGGGACGCCCGCTCCTCCTCCGCCAGCTCCCGCAGCGCCTGCTCCGCCGTCCGGGCAATGCGCACGCGGTGGACCATCTCCGCCCGCGCCGTCTCCACCTGCTGGGTGAGGCGGCGGAGCAGGCGCCGCAGCTTCAGGGCGTCGTTGGCGGCGTTGCTGAAGCTCTTGCCGGGCGGCACCTCGATGATGCCCACGGCGGCGATGACGCCCTCCCGCCCGCCGAGGATGGCCGCCGCCAGGCCCAGCATCTGGACTCCGTCCGCCGCGTCGGTGATGGGGACCAGCACCTTGTAGGGTTGGTGGTCGTCTTCTCGCATACGCTCCGGCGGGGCTGGCAGGGTGCCGGCCCGTCCCGCGCGGGCCCGGGCCTGCCGTGGTACGTTGGGGGACAGGGCAAGCCTAGCAGCCGCGTCCGGGGGGTGTCAACCGAAGCCGGCGCAGGCCGGTGCCGGCGGGGGCGCTGTGGTATCCTGGGGGCGGCGCCTGCAGCCGGAGGCCCAAGGCCCCTACCCTCATGAGACGGTACCTCCTGGCCGCTGCTCCCCTCCTCCTCACGCTCCTCTTCGGCGCGTTGCTCTGGCGGGCCGCCTGGACGCCGGACGGCCGGGTGGAGCGGCTGGCCGCGCCCTACCGCTACAACCTGGCGCGCTGGGAGCTCCAGCACCTGCCCGGCCGCTGGCTGTACGCGCTGGGCTCCGCCCTCCCATGGCGGGAGGCGCCGTCCGCCGGCCGGCGGTCGGCGGCGGTGGAGCGCTACTTTGCCCTGAACCGGCAGATCCGGGAGCTGGAGGCCGCGCCGGCAGGTCCCGCCGCGGACCCATCGGGGCGCGTGGAGGCCTTGCGGGCGGAGCGGGACGCCCTGGAGAACACGGTGGAGGCGGAGCTGGAGGCGCGCTTGACGGCGGTGCTGCGGGAGCAGGGGCTGGTGGAGCGGGCGCCGCTCTTCCACGGCTGGCGGCTCCCTTGGCCGCCCGTGGACTTCGAGTTCGACGCGACGCCCTCCGTGCTGGCCGTCTCACCCCGGGAGCGCATCGAGCTGTCCCGGACGGTGCTGCTGGCGGGCGGGATGCGCGTGGAGGACGCGGAGGCGCTGGAGCGCGCCGTGGAGGCGGGGGGCGTCTCCGCGCTGGTGGTCCCCACCGGCGGCGTGGCCACCTACCCCGCCGTCATCCCCGCCGGCGCTGACTACGCGCGGGCGGTGGAGGCCATGGCCCACGAGTGGGTCCACCAGTACCTCTTCTTCCACCCGCTGGGCTTCCGCTACTTCCAGGACCCGGAGCTGGCCACGCTGAACGAGACGGTGGCTACCATCGCTGGGGAGGACCTGGCGGCGCTGGTGCTGGCCCGCTACCCGGTGCCGGGCGAGCCGTCCGCGCCGCGCCGGAGGGAGGCCCCGGGCCCGATGGTGGGGGAGCGGGACTTCCGCTCCGTCATGGCGGAGCTGCGCCGTCGGGTGGACGCCTTGCTGGCGGAGGGGCGGGTGGCGGAGGCCGAGGCGGAGATGGAGCGGACGCGCGCTGAACTGGCGGCGCACGGCGTCTTCATCCGTCGCATCAACCAGGCGTACTTCGCCTTCTACGGCACGTACGCCACCCTGCCGCAGTCCGCGGACCCGGCGGGGCCGCGGCTGCGGGCGCTGCGGGACGCCGTGCCCTCCGTGGGGGAGTTCCTGCGGCTGGCGGCCGAGATCCGCAGCGGCGAGGACCTGCTGCGGCTGCTGGCGGAGCGGGGCGTCACTCCACCCTGATCTCCTGCCGGCCGCCGGCCGCCCGCTGCTCCCGCCGGCCCACCCGCTCGATGGCGGCGTCCAGCAGGCTGCGGACGGCCAGCAGTGCCTCCCGGCCTGCCTGGTAGGCGTGGCGCCCGGCCTCGCCGCCGTCCACGCCCCGGAGCGGGTTGCGCAGGCGGATCACCACCTCTTCGCCCCGGCGTACCTGGATGTCGATGGTCTCCCGCAGCATGTGCGCCTCCTTACGACGCGGGCCTGGTGAAGCGGATGCGCAGCAGGTCGCCCTCAAACCGCGCCTCCGCCGGCTCCAGGCCGGCCAGCGTCCGCGGCAGCGTGATGTTGCGCCGCTGGTTCCCCGCCTTCACCACCAGCTCATCGCCCACGCGCACTAACCCCAGGTCCTCCTTGGCGGCGAAGGGCAACGGCAGCGTCAGGATGAAGGCGCCGTCCGCCTGCTCCACCCGGTTCACGGCGCCACGGTAGAAGACCTGGGTGGGGTCCCGGTCCCCGTAGAGCGCTGCCGCGAAGCGGGAGAGCATCGCCAGCCCCACCACCTCCCGGCCCATGAGGGGGCCCGTCAGGATGGGCAGGGGGCTGAAGCCGGCCACGATCTCCTGGAACCAGCGCGCCTGGGACTCCTTCCAGGCGGCGAAGAAGGGGTCCGTCACGTCCTCCGGGATCATGCGGTTGCAGATCACCAGGTCCGTGGGGTAGCCGTACAGGTTCAGGTAGGTGAAGGTGCGCTGTGCCTCCTTGATGACCATCTTCTCCGGGTTCATCACCAGGCGGACGGAGGTGAGGTCCGGGTTGTCCAGGAGGTCGCGCATGCGCTCCAGCCGCTGGAACAGGTCCTGCGCCGCCGCGAACACCTGGTCCGAGGGCACGGGCAAGTCCGTGAACCGGGAGAGGAACGGCCGGGCCACCCGCGCGGCGGCGCGCTCCAGGGGGAAGAGGCGGTCCATCCACCACCGCAGCACGTCCGGGAAGGAGAGGAGCCGGAGGGTCTCCCCCGTGGGCGCGCAGTCCACAATCACCACGTCGTAGTTGCCGCTGTCGTGGTGGGTGAGCAGGTAGAGGAGGCCGGAGAGCTCCTCCATGCCGGGGAGGACGGCCATCTCGTCGGCCAGGATCTCGTCGATGCCGCGCCACGCCAGGAGGGCCCGCAGCCACTCCTGGAGCGTGCCCCAGTGGACGTTCATCTCATGGAAGACGTCCAGCTCCTGGCCCCAGAGGCGGTCCGTCACGCGGACGGGCTCCGCGCCCAGGGGCATATCGAAGGAGTCTGCCAGGCTGTGGGCGGGGTCCGTGCTGAGGACGATGGTGCGGTAGCCGAGCTCCGCGCAGCGCAGCCCGGTGGCGGCGGAGACGCTGGTCTTGCCCACGCCGCCCTTGCCGGTGTAGAGGACAATGCGCACGGCAGGCACACTCCTACAGCGGCGGGCGGAGGGATCTCAGGGCCGCCCGGTGACGGACGGTGGGCGGGGTGAGAGGCCGCGTCAGGCGCGGCGGCCGGCGGGGAGCTTGCCCACGAGCCCCTTCAGGTGGCTGGCCACCCGGAGCGCCGTGCTCCTGCTCCGCCCGGCCGCTCCGGCGCGGGCCACGCGCACGAAGCGGTCGCCGGGCCGGCGGCCCCGGTGCAGCTCCCGGACGGTGAACCGGTTGTCCACGGTAGCCTCCGCTGGCGGCGGGTCGGTAGGTTCCGTTGCGGGCCGGCCTGCCTGCCGGCCTCCCGATTCCATGGTACACCCGGCCGCCGTAAGGGTGAAGACGGCCGGGCGACGGACCGGACGCCCGGCGTTACGGGCCGCCGCCTCCACCCCCGCCGGGCGTGGGGGTGATAGGCGGCGGCGTGGGGGTTGGTGTCGGCGTCGGCGGGGGCGTGGGCGTGGCCGGCGGCGTGGGCGTGGCGATCGGCGTCGGCGTCACGGGCGGCGTGGGCGAAGGCGTCGGCGTCTCCTTGTCCTTGCCGCAGTTCTTCCCGCTCACCCAGGCCTGCACGTCCGGGTCCGGCGGCGGCTTCAGCGGGTCGTAGTTGGCGGGCGGCCGGTTGTCGGCGGCGAACCACTCCGTCCGGGTGGTGGTGTTCTTGCAGCTACCGTCCGGCACCGCCACCTGCACCGTGGCCCGCACCGCGTCCGGCGGCGGCGTGAACTCGTGCGGCGGGATGCCCAGCTGCCGGTGCGCCTGGTTCATGAACAGGCGCCAGATGTACGCCGCCGTGTTGGCGCTGGAGATGTTGGTGAGGGGGGTGTTGTCCTCGTTCCCCACCCAGACGCCGGTGACCAGGTCCGGCGTGTAGCCCAGGGTCCACGTCTCCGTGATGGCGCCGATGTTGTAGAAGCCCTGCTGCGTGCCCGTCTTGGCGGCCACGGGCCGGTCCGAGAGGAGCAGGTAGCCGCCGAGGCCGATGAGCCGGCGGGCGGCGTCGTCGGTGAGGATGCTGGTGATCTGCCAGGCGTAGGCCGGCGGCACCACCTCCTTGGTGTTCGGCCCGTCAAAGCGGTAGATGACGTTCCCGCGGGGGTCCGTGATCTCCAGGACCACCACCGGGTCCAGGTCCCGGCGGCCGGGCGCCACCGGCTGGGTGGGGACGCCGGCCATGGTGCCGTTGTTGGCCAGGACGGCGTAGACGTAGGTGAGGTCCAGGAGGCTGAGGTCCGCCCCGCCGGTGGCGATGGAGGGGCCGTACCCGAGCTCGTTGTTCAACATGTTGATGCCCATGCGGTGGGCCAGGTTCACCACGTTCTCAACGCCCGCCGCCTCCGCCGCCTTCCAGGCGGGCAGGTTCAGGGAGGAGCCCAGCGCCTCCCGCACCGGCAGCGGCCCCAGGAAGCGGCCGTTGGGGTTGGTGGGGGTGATGGGGCCGTCCGGGCCTTGCCAGCGCTTGGGCGTGTCCCAGATGGTGGTGGCCGGGTTCCACTTGGCGTGGAGGAACGCGGCCAGGTAGACCACCGGCTTGAAGGAGGAGCCGGGGTGGTTCACGTCCAAGGCGTTGTTCCAGTCCGGCGCCGGCGTCCAGACGCGCAGGAAGTCCGTGTCCGGGTTTGCGTCATCCTGGGCGGCAATGGCCGCCGCCTCCTCCCAGGAGGAGGCGTAGCGGACCACGGACTGAGAGCGGACATCCCAGACGCGGTTCTCGTACTGCTTGGCCCCTTCCAGCGCCTCCCGGCTGCGGGAGCCCACCATGGCCAGGATCTCGCCGGTGCTGGGCACCATGCTCACCAGGGCGGCGTTGTGGCAGCCGCAGCTCTGGAACCGCTCGAAGGAGGAGACTTGCTCCTCCACCACCTGCTCTGCCAGGTGCTGGAGGTCCAGGTCCAGGGTGGTGGTGACGCGGAGGCCGCCGGTCCAGAACTTCTCCTCACCGTACTGCTTGATGAGCTGGTCCCGGACGTACTCCACAAAGTGCTGGGCCTCCTTGAACGGGTTCCCCTCCGGGTCCTCCCGGAAGGCCAGCGGCTCCGCCTTGGCCGCCTCAATGACCTCCGTGGGGTACTTCTCCGGGTCCCACTCGTGGAGCAGGTCCAGCACCTGGGCCTGGCGCTGCTTGGCCGCGTTCAGGTTACGGTAGGGGTCGTACGCGGAGGGGTACTGGGGGATGCCGGCCAGCATGGCGGCCTGGGCCAGGGTCAGGTCCTTGGCGGAGACGCCGAAGTACCGCTGGGCGGCCGCCTCAATGCCGCAGGCGCGGTTCCCGTAACAGATGGAGTTCAGGTACCACTCCAGGATCTGTTCCTTGGAGTACCGGTCTGTGAGCTCCACCGCCATGATGGTCTCTTTGATCTTCCGGTCCAGGGAGCGCTGGCCGCGCTCCTCAAAGGGGATGAACACGTTCTTGACCAGTTGCTGGGTGATGGAGCTGCCGCCGGAGCCCTTGAACAGCTCATCCTCCGCGCCGGGCACCAGGTTCTCATACCCCGCCCGCAGCAGGCCCCGGACGTTGATCCCCTCGTTGGTCCAGAAGCTCTGGTCCTCCGTGGCGATGGTGGCGTCGATGAGGTTCTGGGAGATCTGGCTCAGCGGGACGGGGTCGCGGAGGCCCTCGTGGGGGTCCTCAAAGATGTGGAGCAGGTTGCCGTGGCGGTCGTAGATCTTGGCGGGTCCCTGGTTCTGGCGGGCCAGCACCTCGTCCATGGTCTCCAGGTCGTCGGCGTAGGTTCGGTAGACCTGGAGGGTGGCGGCGGCGGCCGCGGCCACGCCCAGCACGCCCAGGACGCCGGTGAGGATCAGCAGCCGGGCCAGCAGCGGCAGGCCGCCGGGGCGTCCCAGGCGGTGGAGGCGGCGTCGGCGGGCGTAGGACGGTCGTGCCATGCTCAGCGGACCTCAGGCGCTCCGTTCCGGCGCAGCACCACGAAGTGGGACAGGCCGAAGTTCCGGAGGGGGGTCTGTTCCGCACGGTAGAGGACGCGGCGCAGCACGGTGCCCAGCAGGCGGCTGCGCCGGATGATGTTATCGAAGCCGGGGTAGACGAAGGTGTGCTCCACCACCGTCACGTCCAAGCCGCGGACCAGGCGGCGGATGTCCCGCTTCAGGTACGCGCGGGCGTGGGGGATCAGCCGGCGCCGCAGCGGCCCCGGCAGGTAGTTGGCCAGCGGGATGTTGCCGAAGACGTACCGCTTGCCCAGGAAGATGCCGTGGGTCTCGAAGGGGTAGAGCCGGTTGGGGGCGTAGATGAAGATGTGCCCCCCCGGCCTGGTCACCCGCACGGCCTCCCGCAGCGTCTCCCGGTCATCCCGGACGTGCTCGATCACCTCGTTCAGCAGGAGGACATCGAAGACGGCGTCCCGGTACGGCAGGTGCTCGCTCACCGCCATCAGGAGGTTGGGCGCGGACCGCGCCCCCTCCCGGACCCGCTCGAAGTCGATGTCGATGCCGGTGACGTGCGGGGAGAACTCGCGGAACTTCTTGACATAGGTGCCGATGCCGCAGCCGATGTCTAGGATCCGCCGGTCCTCCAGGGCGGCGTAGCGGCGGATGAGCGCCAGCCGCCGGTCCTGGCCAAACCGCCAGACGAAGCTCGGGTTGCCGAGCTCGGCCGCTTTGCTGTGTACCGACACCATGCCGTATCCGTGGGGGCAGCAGCCCCGATGGTACCAGAGGCGCCCAGCGGAGGCAACGCGGGCCGTGCTCCCTCCCGCGCGTGGCGGCGCCGTAATCCCGCCCATGGTACCGGTCCTCCGGCGGGAAGGCAAGCGCCGGGGGCGCGGGGTGCCCCTGCGGGAGGCGGGTGCTATAATCGGCGTGAACGTAGTGGGTAGGAGGGGACGGCGGCCCGTGGCGCTGACCAAGGACGAAGTGGCGCACATTGCCCGGCTGGCCCGGCTGGGCCTCACGGACGGGGAGATCGAGCGGTTCCGCGCCCAGCTCTCCCAGATCCTGGACTACTTCCAGGAGCTCCGGCGCATCGATACGGAGGACGTGCCGCCCACCGCCCACTCGCTGCCGCTCCAGAACGTCACCGCGCCGGACGAGGTCCGGCCGTCCCTGCCCGTGGAAGAGGTGCTGGCCAACGCCCCCCTCCGCGAGGACGACTACTTCCGCGTGCGCAAGGTGCTGGAGTAGGACCGGACGCCGCGCGCAGGAGGCCCGCCCTGAACCTCTACGACCTGACCATCCACGAGCTGCACCAGCGGCTGGTGCGGCGGGAGCTCTCTTCGCGGGAGCTCACGGAGGCCGTGCTGGCCCGCATCCGCGCGGTGGAGGACCGCGTCCGCTCCTACGTCACGCTCACGGAGGAACTGGCACTGGAGCAGGCCGCCCGCGCCGACGAGCGCATCGCCCGCGGGGAGGCGGGGCCGCTCACCGGCATCCCCATGGCGCTGAAGGACGTCATTGTGACGCGGGGGATCCGCACCACCTGTTCCTCCCGCATGCTGGAGCACTTCGTCCCGCCGTACGATGCCACGGTGACGCGGCGGCTGGCGGAGGCGGGCGCCGTCCTGCTGGGCAAGACCAACATGGACGAGTTCGCCATGGGCTCCTCCACGGAGAACTCCGCCTTCTTCCCTACCTACAACCCGTGGGACCTGGAGCGAGTGCCGGGGGGCTCCTCCGGCGGCTCCGCGGCCGCCGTGGCGGCCGGGGAGGCCGTCTACGCCCTCGGGTCGGACACGGGCGGCAGCATCCGCCAGCCGGCGGCGCTCTGCGGCGTCACCGGCCTCAAGCCCACCTACGGCCTGGTCAGCCGCTACGGGCTGGTGGCCTTCGCCTCGTCCCTGGACCAGATCGGCCCGCTGACCCGGGACGTGGAGGACGCGGCGTTGGTGCTGGGCGCCATCGCCGGCCACGACCCGGCGGACTCCACCTCCGCCCCGGTGGAGGTGCCGGACTACCGGCAGTTCCTCCAGCCGGGCCTGGAAGGGGTGCGCGTGGGCGTGCCCCGGGAGTACTTCGTGGAGGGCATGGACCCGGCGGTGCGGGCCTCCGTGGAGGAGGCGGTGCGGGAGTTGGAGCGGCTGGGGGCGTCCGTGGACTGGGACGTCTCCCTGCCCAGCACGCCCTACGCCCTCTCCGTCTACTACATCATCGCCCCCTCGGAGGCGTCCTCCAACCTGGCCCGGTACGACGGGGTGAAGTACGGCTACGCGTACCAGGAGGGCGGCGGCATGTGGGAGAACATGGAGCAGACCCGCGGCCGCGGCTTCGGCGACGAGGTGAAGCGGCGGATCATGCTGGGCACCTACGCCCTCTCCGCCGGCTACTACGACGCCTACTACGTGAAGGCGCTCCGCGTCCGCACCCTCATCCGGCGCGAGTTCGAGGAGGCGTTCCAGCGGTATGACGTGCTGGTGACGCCCACCTCCCCCACGGCCGCCTTCAAGATCGGTGAGCGGGTGGAGGACCCCCTGGCCATGTACCTGAGCGATGTCTGCACGCTGCCCGTGAACATTGCGGGCATCCCCGGCCTCTCCGTTCCCTGCGGCTTCGCCGGCGGGCTGCCGGTGGGGCTGCAGATCCTGGCCCGCCCGTTTGATGAGGGGAGCCTGCTCCGGGTGGGTTACGCCTACCAGCAGGCCACGGACTGGCACCGGCGCCGGCCGCCGCTGTAGGCGCCGGACGGGGGAACGCCGTGGAGCCGGTGGAGGTAGCGGCGTACGCCGGCTACCGGGCGGCAGAGCGGCCGCGCGCCGTGCGCTGGCGGGGGCAGTGGCGGCAGGTGACGGCGGTGGAGGAGCAGTGGCGCGAGCCGGACGGCCGCGCCTTCATTGTTCGTCTGGAGGGCGGGGAACGGCTCCGGCTGCTCTACCGGGAAGGGAGAGACGTATGGAGCGCCACCACGTTGGGCTGATCGGCTGCGGGAACTGGGGGCGTCACATCCTCCGGGACCTGGTGACGCTGGGGTGCAAGGTCACCGCCGTGGCACGCTCGGAGGCCAGCCGGCAGCGGGCCGCAGAGGGCGGCGCGGACGTGGTGCCGGACCTGGGCAACCTCCCCGCCGTGGACGGCGTGGTGGTGGCCACCCCCAGCGCGACCCACGCAGCGGTGGTGGAGGCCGTGTTGCCGCTGGGCGTGCCGGTCTTTGTGGAGAAGCCGCTCACCGTGGATCTGGCCGATGCGGAACGCATCGTCCGGGCGGCGCCGGACCGCCTCTTCGTCATGGACAAGTGGCGCTACCATCCGGGCGTGGAGGCGCTGGCGGAGATCGCCCGGTCCGGGGAGCTGGGCCCCGTGATCGGGCTGCGTACCACCCGGGTGGGCTGGGGCAATCCGCACGACGATACGGACGTGGTTTGGCACTTGACGCCTCACGACCTCGCCATCGCCCTGGAGATCCTGGGCTGCATCCCAGAGCCCCGCTTCGCCGTCGCCGTTTGGCATGCCGGGGCGTGGCCGCATGGGCTGCTGGGGGTCCTGGGGGACGGGCCCTGGGTGGTGACGGAGATCTCCGCCCGGAGCGTCGAGCGGCGCCGGGTGGTGGTCCTCCACTGCCGGGACGGCGTGGCGGTCCTGGCGGACGGCTACGCGGACCACGTGCTCATCCGGCGCGGCCCCCACGGGACCGGGGAAGCGGAGGAGGAGCGCCGGGCCATCTCCACGGAACTGCCGCTGTATCGCGAGCTGGCCGCCTTTGTCCGGCACCTGGAGGGCGGGCCGCCGCCCAAGAGCAGCGCCGCCGAGGGGCTGGCCAACGTGCGGGCCATTGCCGCGCTGCGGTCCCTGGCCGGTCTGCCCGCGTCGGGAGATTGAGCCGTATGGTGTGCGCGACGGTCCTGGTCCCCACCCACGAGCACGCCTGGACGCTTCCCTACGCGGTAGGTTCGGCCCTCTCCCAGACGGTGGCGGACCTGGAGGTCTTCATCGTGGGTGACGGGCCCACGGAGGAGACCCGCGCCGCCGCCCGGAAGCTGGCCGCGGCGGACGGCCGCGTTCGGTTCTTCGATAACCCCAAAGGCCCGCGCCTTGGGGAGGTGCTGCGCCACGCGGCACTCCAGGAGGCGCGGGGGGAGATCGTGTGCTACCTAGCGGACGATGACTTGTGGCTGCCGCACCACGTGGCGGAGATGCTGCGCTTGCTCCGGGACGCGGACTTCGCCCATACCCTGCCCGTGGGCGTGAGGCCCGACGGCACCCTCATGACGTGGCAGGCGGACCTGCGCCTCCCGTACTTCCGGGAGATGCTGCTCTCCGGCGTGAACCAGGTGCCGCTCTCCTGTGCGGCGCATACCCTGGCGGCCTACCGCCGGTTGCCCCACGGGTGGCGAACCACGCCGGAGGGCACTGCCACGGACCTCTACATGTGGCAGCAGTTCCTGGCCCAGCCGTGGTGCCGGGCGGCCAGCGGGACACGGCTCACGGCGGTGGTTTTTCCCTCACCGGACCGCTTGGAGTGGACGCCCCGGCAGCGGGAGGAGGAGATCCGCGCCTGGATGGAGCGCCTCGCCACGCCCGAGGGCCGTGCCGAGCTGACGGCGTCGCTGGTGACGCACCTGACGGACCTGCGCGTGGAGCGAGCCATGGGGGTCTACACGCTGGAGCAGCACCTGGCGGCCGCGACGCAGGAGCGCGACCGCCTGCGGGCCGAACTGGCGGCGCTGGAGGCGGCACACGCGACGTTGGCCGCCCGGGCCGCGGCGTTGGAGGAGGAGGCCTCGGCCCTACGGGAGGAACTGGCGGCCATCCGGCGGCTGCCCAGTTGGCGGCTGCGGCAGCGTGTGCTCCGGCACCCCGTGGGCGCGCGGCTGCTCAGATGGGTTGGTAGGGCGCTAGCTGGGCCAGGAGCTTCCTGAGGGGCGGCGCGGCGGCGTCGCGCGGGGAGAGCACGGCGTCCGTCACCGGCCAGGGGATGCCCAGCTCCGGATCGTCCCAGCGGCAGGCCAGCTCGTCGGCCGGGTCCCAGTAGTGGGTCACGGAGTAGATGTGGAGGGACGGCTCATGGAAGTAGAAGCCGTGGGCCACGCCGTGGGGGATGGTGATGGCCGCCATGTCGGCGCCCCGGAGCTCCACCAGCGCCACCGCGCCCTCCGTGGGAGAGCCGCGGCGCAGGTCCCGCAGGCCGATGCTGGCCCGGCCCTGTACGACGATGAGATAATCGTCGTGGAGCGGGTGGAGGTGCACGCCACGCATGACGCCCGCCTCGGTGAACACCGCGTTCCACTGGATGGGGACGATGCCGGTGTCCCACTCCTGCCGGTACACCTCGGTGAAGGTGCCCCGGGGATCTGCATGGGTGGTGAGCGGGCGCAGCCGCACACCGTCGGGCAGGCGGGCAGCGGCGGCTGGCGTATCCACGGCGCTTCCTCCTAGGCTGGAGCGGCTGGTTGACGGTCCGCGCCCTACCGTAGCTCGGTGCTACCGTAGGGTGCGGGGCGCCAGTTGTCAACGCTGGGTTTCCCGTGGGCGGTGAAGCGCCGCGGCGCGGTACTACCCGGTGGACTCGTTCTGGGGAATCTGCTACTGTTGGCGAACACAGGCCCCCGCGGGGCGCGGGCGCCCCGGCCGGCGGTGGGAGGGAGGCTCGGCCATGAGTGAGGCCATGAGGCGGGTGCTGGAGGCGCTGGAGCAGGACGCCCGGCTGAGCCCGGCGCGCCTGGCGAAGCTCACCGGCCTCTCCGAAGAGGAGGTGCGCGCCCTGGTGGCGGAGGCGGAGCGCACCGGCGTCATCCAGCGGTACAAGACCGTGGTCAACTGGGACAAGCTGGGCGACGAGACCGTCTGGGCCTGGGTGGAGCTGAAGGTGCAGCCCCAGCGGGACGTGGGGTTCCAGCACATCGCGGACCGCATCGCCCGCTACCCGGAGGCCCGGAGCGTCTACCTGGTCTCCGGGACCTACGACATCGGCGTGCTGGTGACGGGCAAGACCATGCACGATGTTTCCAACTTCGTGGCGGAGAAGCTGGCCACCATGGAGCCGGTGCAGAGCACGGTCACCCACTTCATCATGCGACGCTACAAGGAGGACGGCGAGATCCTGGCCGGTGCGCTCCAGGGCGACCGGCTGCCTGTCTCGTTCTAACCGGGAGGAGGCCGGCAGGTGCTGGGGGAGAAGGAGACCGAGGTTCGAACACGGCGCCGTACCGCCCGGCGGGTGGACGCCATCCCGGCGTCCGGCATCCGCCGCTTCTTTGACCTGCTGGCCTCCATGGACGGCGTCATCTCCCTGGGCGTGGGCGAGCCGGACTTCGTCACCCCCTGGCGCATCCGCGACGCCGCCATCCGCTCCCTGGAGGACGGCCACACCCACTACACCTCCAACTACGGCCTCCCCCAGCTCCGGGAGCGGCTGGCGGACCACCTGGAGCGGCTCTACGGCCTCCGCTACGACCCGGCGACGGAGCTCCTCATCACCGCCGGGGTGAGTGAGGGGATCAACCTGGCTCTCATGGCCACGGTGGACCCGGGCGACGAGGTGCTGTGCCCGGACCCGGCGTACGTGGCGTACATGCCGTGTACCGTCATGGCCGGCGGCGTCTTCGTCCCCGTGCCCACGTACGCGGAGGACGGCTTCACCCTCCGGGCAGAGGAGCTGGCGGCGCGGGTCACGGAGCGGACCAAGGCGCTGCTCATGGGCTACCCCGCCAACCCCACCGGCGCCACCCTCTCCGGCGCGGCGTTGCAACGGGTGGCGGAGGTGGTGGAACGCCACGACCTCCTGGTCATCTCCGACGAGATCTACGACCGTCTCACCTACGGCATCGATCACGTGCCCTTCGCCTCGCTGCCGGGCATGCGGGGCCGCACCATCATGCTGGGCGGCTTCTCCAAGGCCTACGCCATGACCGGCTGGCGGGTGGGCTACCTGGCGGCGCCGCAAGACGTCCTGGAGCAGGCCATGAAGGTCCACCAGTACGTCATGATGTCCGCACCCACGGCGGCGCAGTACGCGGCCCTGGAGGCGCTGCAATCGGCGGAGGAGGACGTGCGGGGCATGGTGGCGGAGTACGACCGGCGCCGCCGGGTGATGGTCTCCGGCTTCAACGCCATGGGCCTCACCTGCGTGGAGCCCAAGGGCGCCTTCTACGCCTTCCCCAACATCGCCGTCACCGGCCTGAGTGACGAGGAGTTCGCGGAGCGCCTGCTGTACGAGGAGAAGGTGGCGGTGGTGCCGGGCTCCGTCTTCGGCGCGTGCGGCACGGGCCACGTGCGCGCCTGCTACGCCACCGCCCTGGACCAGATCGAGGAGGCGCTGGAGCGCATGCAGCGGTTCGTGGACCGCTGCCGGGGGGCGGGGACGTGAGAGAGGTGTACGAGAACCCCTTCGGCGATGACGAAGGGGCGGCGGAGGACCTGGAGCTCTCCATCCAGCGCGTGGCCGTGGCCGACCTGGGCGACGGCTCCTTCGCCTGCATCCTCCACACCAGCCGCGGCGAGCTGCACGGCCGGCTCCACCCGTGCGAAGGGGAGACGGGCGCCGTGGTGATGGTCTCCGGCGCCACGGGTGGCCTGGACGGCCCCGCCGACGCCATCTACGACCGCTTGGGCCGCGCCCTGGTGGAGCGGGGTGTCACCACGCTGCGGCTCCACTACCGGCTGCCCGGCCAGTTTGAGGAGTGCGTGCTGGACGTGCTGGGCGGCGTCTCCTTCCTGCGCGGCATCGGGGCGGACCGGGTGGCGCTGGTGGGCCACAGCTTCGGCGGCGCCGTGGTCATCAAGGCGGCGGAGATCTCCCCGGCCGTGGCGGCCGTGGCGGCGCTCAGCTCCCAGCTCTACGGCACGCGCGGCGTGGCCAGCATTGCGCCGCGGCCGCTGCTCCTGGTGCACGGCATGGAGGACCAGGTGCTGGAGGCCACCGCCAGCGAAGTGCTCTACAACGAGGCCCAGGAGCCCAAGCGGCTGGTCCTCTACGCGGAGGCCGGCCACTCCCTGATCCAGGCCCGGGACCAACTCTACGACCTGCTGGTGGAGTGGATCCCCCAGCAGGTGCGCGGCGCGGCCTAGCGCCCTCCCCGGCGCGCTCCACCTCCACCTCCCCCGTCCCGTGCGCTCCGGCCGCCCGTCCCGTATACTGGTTCCGGCCGCCCGCACGCGGGCCCGCCAGAACCACGCGGAAGGAACCTGTCCATGCCTGAGAAGATCGTCCTGGCCTACTCCGGCGGCCTGGATACCTCAGTCGCCATTCGCTGGCTCCGGGAGGAGCGCGGCTACGGCGTCGTCGCCCTGACCATCGACGTGGGGAACGAGAAAGACTTCTCCCTGGTGAGGGAGCGGGGCCTGGCGGCGGGCGCGGAGAAGGTGCTGGTGCGGGACGGGAAGGACCTCTTCGTCCGCTACTTCGCCTTCCCCGCCCTCATGGCCGGCGCGGTCTACCAGGGGGCCTACCCGCTGGCCACTGCCCTCTCCCGGCCGCTCATGGCGAAGCTGCTGGTGGACGTGGCCCGGGAGGAGGGCGCCACCGCCGTGGCCCACGGCTGCACCGGCAAGGGGAACGACCAGGTCCGTTTCGATGTCTCCATCCACGCCCTGGCGCCGGACCTGAAGGTAGTGGCGCCCGTCCGGGAGTGGGGCATGGGCCGGGACCAGGAGATCGCCTACGCCCAGCGGTACGGCATCCCCGTGCCCGTCACCCGGGAGAGCCCGTACTCCACGGACGAGAACCTCTGGGGCCGCAGCATCGAGTGCGGCGTCCTGGAGGACCCGTGGGCGGAGCCGCCGGAGGAGATCTACCAGTGGACCGTCCCGGCGGCCGCCGCGCCGGACGAGCCCGCCTACGTGGAGATCGGCTTCCGGCAGGGCGTCCCCGTGACCCTGGACGGTGAGGAGGTGGACGGCGTGACGCTGGTACGGCGGCTGAACGACCTGGCGGGCCGCCACGGCGTGGGCCGCATCGACCACGTGGAGGACCGGCTGGTGGGCATCAAGTCCCGGGAGGTGTACGAGGCGCCCGCCGCCGTGACCCTGCTGGCGGCCCACCGGGCGCTGGAGTCGCTCACCCTCTCCCGCCAGCAGCTCCGGTTCAAGGCGCAGGTGGCCCAGGAGTACGCGGACCTCATCTACAACGGCCTCTGGTTCACCGCCCACCACGCGGACCTGGCGGCCTACGTCCACAGCACCCAGCGCCACGTGACCGGCACGGTGCGGGTGAAGCTGCACAAGGGCCAGGCCGTGGCCGTGGGGCGCCGGTCGCCCCGGTCGCTCTACAGCCTGGAGCTGGCCACCTACGAGACGGAGGCGGACCGGTTTGACCAGGGCGCGGCAGAGGGGTTCATCCGCATCTGGGGGCTGCCGGTGCAGGTGCAGGCCAAGGCGCAGCTCCTGCCGGAGAACCGGGAGCCGCTGCACATCGCCGGGCCGCAGGAGGACTGATGGCACCGGGAACCGGGGAGCGGCGCCCCATCTGCGCCGTCCTCTTCGACGTGGACAACACCCTCCGCTACCTCCCGGAGGAACTGCCGGGGGAGGAGGTCTACCAGGCATCGGCCCGCCGGGTGGCGCAGGTTCTGGCGGGGCTGGACGGCGGCGCGCCCGTGGACGCCGCGGCCTTCGTGCGCCGGGTGGGCCAGGCGGCCTTCGCCGTGCCGCCGGCGGCCCCCGAGTACCGCAGCCCGGACTACGTGGGCCTGGTGCGGTCGCTGCTGCGGGAGTACGGCGTGGACGCGACGCCGGACCAAGCCCGGGCCGTGTGGCACGCCTGGTTCGTGCCGGTGGAGGTGCTGGGCGTGCGGCCCTTCCCGGACGCCGCGGAGACCCTCCGCTGGCTGCGGGAGCGGGGCTACCGGCTGGCCTGCGTCACCAACCGCCCGCTGGGTGGCGACGTCTTCCGGCGGGAGCTGGAGCAGCACGGCCTGCTGGAGTTCTTCGACGCGTGGGCCGTCTCCTGTGACCTGGGCTACGAGAAGCCGAACCCCGCCATCTTCCGGTGCGCCCTGGACGCGCTGGGCGCGGCCCCGGAGGAGGCGGTCATGGTGGGAGACTCGCTGGCGGCGGACGTGGCCGGCGCCCAGCGGCTGGGCATGGCTGCCGTCTGGAAGCGCCCGCTCCGCGCCGTGCCGGGCGGCGCCGCGCCGGCCGGAGGGGAAGAGGTCCGGCCGGACTACGTCATTGACCACCTGTCGGAGCTGCGTTCCCTGCCGCTCTTCGCCTGACCGGCCGGGTGGCCTGCCCCGCCCCGGAGGGAGGGATGGCCGTGAACGCAGGCGGTGCTCCCCAGATCACCCTGGAGGGGTACAAGACGGAAGAGGATTGCCAGGTGGCGGTGTTCCGTCTGGAGGGCGCTGGCCCGTCCTCCGAGCGCGTGGAGGTGTGCACCACGCGCCAGATCGAGCACCTGCTGGCCCACCAGTTGGGCAAGGAGGCGCTGGAACCGCGGGAGGTGGAGGCCGTCCTGGCCGTGGGCGGCCGCTGGCTCATCCAGCGGGAGCTCCGGGAGGGCAGCCCGCTGGGCGGCCGGCTGCTGCTGGACTCCGAGATCTTTCGGCTCCGCGGCGAAGAGCGGCGCCTGCTGCGGGAGGCGGGCCTGCTGCGCGGCCGGCCGGAGCACCCCCAGCCCTGAGGCGGGCGCGCCTTTTCGGCCGGGGCGAAATCGGGTATGCTGGGGGCGCTCTCGCGCGGCGGCCCGGCGCCGTCGCGCCCGGCGCGAGCCACGCCAGCCATGACAGCACCGGCACGCACCGCGTTCTGGCTCACGGCCTTGGCGGTCCTGGCCGGCACGGGCGCCCTGATCCTGTGGGCGGTCCGCCGCGGGCAGCGGACCGCCGCGCCTGCGGCCGCTGCGCCCCGGGCCCCGGCCGCGCCCATTCCCGCCGGCGTGCGGCCGCCCCCGGACGAGCCCGCTCCCTCCCCCGTCGCGGAGGCGGGCGCCGGGGAGCCGGAGGAGGCGGACGCCCCCCCGGTGCCGGAGCAGGCGGCGCTGCGCTCTCGGGACGGTCGGTGGGAGACCTGGGCGCCGCGGGTGCCGGTGCGCCACGTGACCTCCGTGGTCCTGGCCATCCGTGCCGTGGACCCGGACGGAGACGTGCCGGGCGTGCTGGCCTGCCACGTGCGGGACCCGGAGGGCGGCGGCACCAACAGCGCCGTCCAGGTCCGCGGCGGGGGCTGGCACTACGTCCGCTACCCGCACGACTTCTTCGGAGCGGGGCTGCACCGGCCGGGCGAGTACCGCGTCACCTGGCTGGCCGGGCAGGACGGCCCCGCCGTGGCGCGGGACCGGTTCGAGGTGATCCTGTGAAGCCCTGGGGCGGCCGGTTCGAAGGCGAGACCGACCCGAGGGTGGAGGCGTACACCGCCTCCATTTCGGTGGATCGGCGGCTGTACCGGCAGGACATCGCCGGCAGCATCGCCCACGCGCGCATGCTGGGCCGGCAGGGCATCATCCCCCAGGCGGACGCCGACGCCATCGTAGCCGGCCTCCAGGAGATCCTGGCGGAGATCGAGGCCGGGCAGTTCCCCTTCCGGGAAGAGCTGGAAGACATCCACATGAACATCGAGGCCCGCCTGGCCGAGAAGATCGGCGACGCGGCGGGCCGCCTCCACACCGCCCGCTCCCGGAACGACCAGGTGGCGCTGGACCTGCGGCTGTACGCCCGGGAGGCGTGCGAGCGGGCGGTGGCCGCGCTGCGGGGCCTGGAGCGGGCGCTCCTGACGCTGGCGGAGGCCAACCTGGACGTGGTGGTCCCCGGCTACACCCACCTCCAGCGGGCCCAGCCGGTGCTCCTGGCCCACCACCTGCTGGCCTACGTGGAGATGCTGGAGCGGGACGCCGACCGCTTCCAGGACGCCCGCCGCCGCGCCGACGTCCTGCCGCTGGGGAGCGGCGCCCTGGCCGGCGTGCCCTACCCCATCGACCGGGAGTTCGTGGCGCGGGAGCTGGGGTTCAGCCGCGTCAGCCAGAACAGCCTGGACGCCGTCTCAGACCGGGACTTCGTGGTGGACTTCCAGGCGGCGGCGGCCGTGGCCATGATGCACTGCTCCCGGCTGGCGGAGGAGATCGTGCTGTGGTCCAGCCAGGAGTTCGGCTTCCTGGAGTTGCCGGACGCCTTCGCCACCGGCTCCAGCATCATGCCACAGAAGAAGAACCCGGACGTGGCGGAGCTGGCCCGCGGGCGGACGGGCCGGGTGTACGGGAACCTGGTCAACATCCTCACCACGCTGAAGGGGCTGCCGCTCTCCTACAACCGGGACCTCCAGGAGGACAAGGCGGCGTTCTTTGAGACGGAGGACACGCTGCTGGCCACCCTGGAGGTGCTGGCCGCCATGGTGCCGGCGCTGCGGGTCCGGGCGGAGCGTACCCGCGCCGCGGCCACCGGCGGCTACGCCCTAGCCACCGACGTGGCGGACTACCTGGTGCGGCGCGGGCTGCCCTTCCGGGAAGCCCACGGGGTGGCCGGCCGCCTGGTCCGCTACGCCGAGGAGCGCGGCAAGGCCCTGGAGGACCTCTCCCTGGACGAGTACCGGCGCTTCTCACCGCTCTTCCAGGAGGATATCCTGGATCTGAGCGTGGAGGCCGCCCTGGCGGCCCGGAACGCGCCGGGCGGGACGGCGCCGGCGCAGGTGCGCGCGGCGCTGGAACGGGCCCGGGCGCGGCTGGAGGGAACGACCCGCCATGCGTGACGGCATCAAGATCGCCCCGTCCATCCTCTCGGCGGACTTCGCGCGGCTGGGGGCGCAGGTCCGGGAGGCCGTGGACGCCGGCGCCGACTGGATCCACATCGACGTGATGGACGGCCACTTCGTCCCGCCCATCACCATGGGGCCGCTGGTAGTGGAGGCCGTCCGCCGCGTCACGGACCTGCCGCTGGACGTCCACTTGATGATCGAGCGGCCGGAGCAGCACGTGGAGGCCTTCGCCCGCGCCGGGGCCGATAGCATGACGGTCCACGTGGAGGCGGCGCCGCACCTGCACCGCGTGGTGCACCAGATCCGGTCGCTGGGCTGCCGCGCGGGCGTGGGCCTGAACCCGGCCACGCCGCTGACGGCGGTGGACGAGATCCTGCCGGACCTGGACCTCCTGCTGATCATGAGCGTGAACCCCGGCTGGGGCGGGCAGCCGTTCATTGAGGCCACGCTGGAGAAGTTCCGGCGCGCCCGCCGCCTGCTGGACGAGCGGAACCCGTCGTGCGAGCTGGAGGCCGACGGCGGGGTCTCCCCGGAGACGGCCGCGCGGGTGGTGGAGGCCGGGGCCACGGTGCTGGTGGCCGGCTCCGCCGTGTTCAACGACAGGGCCCCCGTGGGCGCCTGCCTGGCGGCTCTGCGCAGCGCCGCCGCGGCCGCGCTGCCGGCGGAGGGGCTGGCGTAGGGCGGGGCCGGGGCGGCCCGCCACGCCGGGCAGACCAACGGCTGGACCGGGTCCGGGCGGCGCAGGAGGTGCCTTCTGGGCGTCATTCGCACCATTGCCGGCGTCCTCTTCGTCCTCAGCCTACCGGTGCTCCTCTTCACCACCAGCGTCCGCTACGCCGTCAATGAGCTGCGCCTCTATGAGTACGGCTTCCGGCGGTATGACGTGCCGGCCGTCACCGGGCTCAGCCTGGAGCAGTTGAACGAGGCGGCGCGGACCATCAAGGACTACTTCAACTCCGACCAGGAGACCCTCTACGTCCAGGTGGAGCAGGACGGCCAGGAGACGGCGCTGTTCAGCCCCAAGGAGCGGGCGCACATGCAGGACGTGAAGGAGCTGGTGCGCCTGGTGTACTGGGTGCAGGACGTGAGCCTGGCCTACGTCCTCAGCTACACGGTGCTGGCCTACGTTTGGGCCCGGGAGGCGCCCCTGCGCTCCCTAGCCCGGGGCGCCCTCTGGGGCGGCGGGCTGACGCTGGGCACGGTGGCCTTCCTGGGGCTGGGCAGTCTGGTGAACTTCGGCGACCTGTGGGTCCAGTTCCACGAGGTGGCCTTCACCAACGACCTCTGGCAACTGGACCCGCGGACGGACCGGCTCATCCAGATGTTCCCGGAGCCGTTCTGGCGGGACGCTACCCTCTTCGTGGGGCTGCTGACGGTGGCGCAGGCGCTGGCCATCATGGCGGTCTCCGGCCTCTACCTCCGGCTGCGGCGCAGCAAGGTCCCGCGCAGCCGCCTCCGGGAGCTGGCGCTGGGGTAGCCCGGCGGTCCCCACCCCGCGCATGACGTGTGAGGGCAGGTGCGGCGCAGTCCAATGCGGCGACCTCAGTGCCCGGCCGCGGGGCGGCCGCCGACCCCGCCGGAGGAGCCCCCTCCACGCTGCGCACCCCCTCTGCAACTTCCTAGCCATCTAGGCCCCCGTGATCCAGGCCTCCCTGGGCCCGTTCACCTCGGTCGAGCCGTCGGCGGGTTCGGCAGCTTGGGGGCCGCCGCGCGGAGCGCGGATCAGCGGCGGGAGGACCTGGCCCGCATGCGGGACCTCACGGACCGGCCCTTCGCCGTCAACGTCTCCCTCCCCCGTTCGACCCGGAGGCCTTCCTGGTGGGGCTGGCTGCCCGGCCCGCCGTCGTCTCCCTGGCCCACGGTGACCCCGGTGACCTGGTGCAGCAGGTCCACGACGCCGGCTGCCTGTTCATGCACACGGTGACCACGGTGCAGCAGGCGCGCCGGGCGGCCGCGCGGGGGGGGTGGACATCATCATCGCCCAGGGTGGGGAGCCGGCCGGCTTCGGCGGGGCGTTGGGCGCCATGGCCCTGGTACCACAGGGGGTGGACGCAGTGGCGCCGCTGCCCGTGGTGGCGTCCGGCGGCTACCCGGGCCTCTCGCCCCGGAGCCTACGGACCCCTTTCGTGGACCGGTGGAACGGGCGGCGCGACGAGGTGCGGGCCCATGCGGTGCGCCTGAGCCAGGAGTTCCTGGAGGCGGTCCGCACGGGCCGGGTGCGGGAGTACGCGCCCTTCACCGGCCAGACCGCCGGCCTGATCCAGGAGGTGCTGCCCGTGGCGGAGATCATGCGCCGCCTGGTGGCCGGGGCGGAGGCGGCGCGGCGGCAGTCCGTGGCGTGGGTAGACGCCGGAGGCTGAAGGGGACGGGGCTCGGGGGGCGCCCGGCGGCCCGTCAGGCGCTGCAGGCGCACCCCGCGCCGCCGCAGGCGCAGCCGCCGCCCGCGGGCTCCGGCGTCCCGCCCCGCGTCACCGCGGCGAAGAGGGAGACGGTCCGCTCCGCGCCCGGGTGGCCCTGGGGGCAGGCGGCCGGCTCCTCCGCGCGGCTCATGGGTCGCAGCAGCTCGAACTTGGTGCCGCAGGTGCGGCAGTAGTACTCGTACAGCGGCATTCCCACCACCTCGCCGGTCCGGGATTCCGGCCCCATGCTAGGGCGGGGGCCGCCGCCTGTCAACGGCCGTCCGCCCTCCTGCGCGCCGTTCCATCCTCCGTGTCCTCCTCGTCGCCTCCGTGCGTCTATACTAGTGGGGCCCGTGGCGGCCCAACCCATCCACCGGAGGTCCCATGCCAGCGACCCGCCCGCGCGGCCCGCTTCCGGGGATCCTGGCCCCGCTCCTGGCCTCCGCGCTGCTCCTCCTGGCCTGCACGGCAAGCGAGGGCGCCCTGCCGGAGCCGGCCACGCCCACACCGTCGCCCACGGCCACGGCGGCGCCCCTGCCGTCGCCCACGCCCACGGCCACGGCGGTGCCGGACGTGCCCGCGCGGGGGGAGGGGACGCGGACGCTGCCCGCCGTGGACCCCGCCCTCCAGTCCGCCATCGAGGCCGCGCTGGGCGGCGAGGTCGGGAGCTACGGCGTGGTGGCCTGGAACCTCAGCACCGGCACCGGCGCCGCCGTGAACCCGGACAAGGTCTTCTACGCCGCCAGCCTCTTCAAGCTCCCCCTCATGCACGAGGCGTTCCGCCAGCGGGAGCTGGGCCTCCTGGACTTCAGCGAGACGCTGGAGGTGACGGAGGAGGTGGCCGCGGAGGACCTGGGCACGCTGGAGCAGGCGGGCATTGCGGTGGGAGACCTGGTGCCGGTCTCCCGCCTGCTGGAGCTCATGGTGACCTGGAGCGACAACACCTCCGCCGTCCTCCTTCACCAGCGGCTGGGCGGCCGCAACGTGGACGCCGGGCTGCGGGAGCTGGGGCTGACGTCCACGTCCGTGAATACGCGGGAGCTGCCCACCACGGCCGGGGACATGGCGGCGCTGCTGCGGGCCGTGGCGGCCGGGGAGGCCGTGAGCTCCCAGGCCAGCGCGGAAATGGAGGCACTGCTCCTGGCGCAGCGCGTCCGCGACCGCATCCCCGCCGGGGTCCCGCGCGGCGTCCGGGTGGGCAACAAGACGGCCAACTGGGAGAACGCCACGCACGACGTGGCCATTGTCTACGCGCCGGCCGGGACCTACGTGCTGGCCGTCCTCAGCGACAAGCCCGGCGACGCCGCCACCCTGGTCCGGATCTCGCGGCTGGTCTACCAGCACTTCAACCCGTAGGCCTCGGTCCCTCCGGGGGAGGGGTGTCTCCAGACGGTCCTCTCTGTCGTCTCTAGGGAACAGAGGGGACAGAGGTGTCGTACGTAATGCGCGACGACGCGCGGTTGGTGGCGGAGGCGAAGGCCGGCGACCGGGCCGCCTTCGAGGCCATCGTCCTGCAGTACCAGGACCGCATCGGCCGGTACCTCTACCGCCTCACCAGCGACTGGGAGCTGGCGCGGGACCTGACCCAGGAGACGTTCCTCCGCGCCTACCAGCACCTGGGCCGCCAGCGGGATGACGCCGCGCTCTACGCGTGGCTGTACCGCATCGCCACCAACCTGGCGTACGACAAGCTCCGGCGCCGGCGGCGGCTGGCCTGGGTGCCCTTCGGCCGGGCGGCGGAGGCGCACCCGGAGGCGCTGGTGCCGGACGTGGCGGACGGCCAGGCCGACCACGACCTGTTTCGCCGGGCGCTGGCGGCGCTGAAGGCGGAGCACCGCGCCTGCCTGCTCCTCCACCTGGGCGACGGCCTGAGCACGGAGGAGGTGGCCCGGACGCTGGGCATCAGCCATGCGGCGGCCAAGAAGCGCATCGTGCGGGCCAAGGCGGCGTTCCGCACCGCGTACGAGCGCCTGGTGGGGGAGGTGCGGGGATGAGGGAGTGCGAGGTCATCCGGCAGGTCCTGGGCGACGTGGTCCTGGAGGCCCTGCCGGGCGAGGATCTGGCGGTGGTGCGTGCCCACCTGGAGGGCTGCCCGGCCTGCCGGCGGGAGCTGGAAGCGACGCGAGAGCTGCACCGCGGCCTCCGCAGGCTGCTGGAGGCGGCGCCGCCGGTGGACGTGCGCGCTGCGGTGATGGCCCGGCTGGAGCCGGGGCGCCCCGCCTGGCGCCGCGCGCCGCTCCTGGCGGCGGCCGCTGTGCTGGCGGCCGTGGCGCTGCTGCTGCACCCGGCGGTGCGGGCCCAGGCGGCGGAGGCGGTCCGCCTGGTGCTGAACGTGGCCACCTACGTGGAGCGCGTGGTGGTCCCGTCGGACTCGGCGGGCCAGCCGGTGGCCTGGCTGAACGAGGGCGGCGTGGACCGCCTGGTGCTGAAGGTCTCGCCGGACGGGCGGAAGGTCTGGTACGGCGAAGGGGTCCGCACGGACTACTTCGCCGCCTCCCGGTACCGCTGGGAGCCGGACGCCCGCACCTACCTGGCCAACCTGGCCGACGGCTCGGAGCGGGTGGAGCTGCCGGCGGACGTCCGGGCGCTGGAGTGGTCGCCGGACGGCCGGTGGGTGGTCTACGCCGATTACCGGAACGGGCCGGCCATCGTGTTCCAGCGGGCGGACGGCGGGGAGACGCGGTACGTGGGCCCCTTCAGCGCCGGCTCCTTCAGCGGCCGGCCGGAGGACGCGCGGCCGCAGTTCTTCCCCCTGGGCTGGTCCGCCGATGGCCGGTACGCCTACGTCTGGGCCACGGGACCCGGGCGGACCGGGCTGTGGTCCGTGGATCTGGACGCCGGGGCCGCGGGGGGCGCGGCGTCCGGGAGCGCCGCGGAGCCGCCGTACGTCTGGGTCTACCAGGAGCCGGAGGACGGTGGGCCCGGTGCCCATGTCTGGCGCCCCGAGCGGGCCTGGATGTCCCATGACGGCCGCTACCTGGCCATCTTCAAGGAGTACCGGGATGAGGCCGGCCGCGCCGTCCGCATGGACCTCTACGTCTGGCTCCTGCCGGAGGGGACGCAGCGGCTGCTGGCCACCTTCGATATCCCCGCCAACCCGGCCCAACCACCCATGGCCGTGGCCGGCTGGCTGCCGGACAACCTGACGGTGCTGGTGAGCCAGGGGCTGGACCAGGCCCACCCGAAGCTGCTGAGCGTCCGCGCGGACGGGGCCGGTGGGGTGCGGGAGGTCACGGAGATCTACGGACCGCTCCTCAACGTCTCGCCCTCGCCGGACGGCCGCTGGCTGGCCCTGGACGACGAGGGCCGCCTCCAGGTCATGGCCCCGGACGGCACCGGCCGGCGCGAGCTGGTGGCCTCTGCCCGGTACGAGACGCTGCCTCGCTGGCTGCCGGACGGGAGCATCCTCTACTACCGCTTCGGGAAGGAGTCCGGCTGGTGGCGCCTCTACCCGAACCTCCAGGACGAAGCGGGGCCCGCCACGCCGGAGGAGGCCGTGGCCCGGTTCATGAGCGGGCGTCTGGCGGGGGATACCGCCGCGGTGCTGGACCTGCTGGCGGAGCCCTTCCGCCGCACGGCCTCCGTCTACTCCGGCACGGCCCCGCTGCTGGCGGCGCCGCCGGGCCACGACACCTGCTGGTACCGCTACCAGGTGACCTCCCTGGAGCGGCCGTCCGCGGACGGCGCCGCCGCCCGGGTCCGGGTCTACGAGCACCGCTGGTCCGGGAACAGCGCCGCCGGCCCGCCGCAGTCCTGGGAGCAGGAGGTGCGGCTGGTTCGCACGGACCAGGGCTGGCGGGTGACCGGCCTCTCGGAGCCCCGGGACCGGCGGCAGGAGCCCGGAGAGCCCAGCGGCACCTCCATCTCCGCCTGCTGGCTGGCCCGGCCGGGCCGACCCCACGCGCCGTGGCTGGAGCGGACGGGGCTGCCCGTGGACGCCAGCCTGGCGGTCCTGGCGCCCGGCGAACGTGAGGCCTGGTTCACCATCGACCCCGCTACCGGCCGCGCCGTCCAGCGCCCGGCGCCCGCCGGGGTGGTGCCCAATGAGCGCACCCTCTCCGGCCGCTACGCCGTGCGGGTGGACGGCGAGGGCATGCGGGTGGTGGACACGGTGACGGGCAACGTCCGGACCATCGAGCGGGCGTGGAGCGTGCACCTCTCGCCGGACGGCCGGTGGGCGGCGGTGATCCCGGAGGTGGAGGGCTCCACCATGGAGGTGGTGGATCTGGACACCGGCCGCCGCTTCGATCTGGGGCCCTACGGCAAGCCGGTCTCCACCTCGTGGTCGCCGGACGGCCGGCTGGCGCTGACCAAGGGCAACCGGCTCTACCTGGCGGCCGCACCGGACTGGCGGGTCCGGGAGGTGGGGCCGTTCCCCTACGTGCCGGTGTACTGGTCGCCGGACGGCCAGTGGCTGGCCTACGTGGACCGGGACGCGGTGAAGATCGTGCGGCCGGACCTCTCCCAGGAGCGGACGCTGGTCCGGGTGGACCTGGCCGCCCTGGGGCCTGGCGGGACCTCCGTGGGCGCGCCCGCCTGGTCGCCGGACGGGCGGTTGCTGGCCTACGCCGCACGGGACGGCGTCTACGTGGTGGAGGTGGCCACGGGCCGGGTGCGCCAGGTGGCGCAGGCCGGCTACCCGGATGTGAGCTGGTACCGGCTGCTGAGCTGGTCGCCGGACGGCACGGCGCTGGCCTTCAGCCCGCGCTACGTCTTCGACGAGCACGGGGAGCGCGGGGCCGCGGGCATCGTAGTGGCGCAGGCCGACGGCTCCGGCGCCTACCAGCTCACCCGGGGCGAAGGCGTGACCGTCCTGGACTGGACGGCCGAGGGGATCATCGCCGCCTTCTGCTGCGACGGCCCCCGCTAGCCCGGAGCCAGCCCCAGCCGTGCCGAGCCCACGCTGACGATGAGCGGGTTGCAGTAGAGGGCCAGGGCGGGCCGGCCCTGCTGCTCTGCTGTCATCACCCCCAGCCGCACGAGCTCCCAGAGCTCTACCCGTTCCGGCTCCAGGAGGTCCCGGCTCAGCATGGTGAGCTCCGTGGTGAAGGTGAGGAGCAGCGGCGGCAGCCCCGGCACCCGGGAGAAGAGGGTGGACGCGCGCTCTGAGGGCAAGAGGCCCACCACCTTGGCTCCACGGCCTGCGGGCGGCCGCTTGGCCAGCACCAGGTCCGCCACGGACCGGCCGTTGCGCAACCGGGCCGTCAGGGTGAAGCGCTCCTCCGTGTCCGCCACGGCGAAGGCGGCCTGGGCGGCGGGCAGGCCCGCCAGCCGGCTCCACACCGCCTCCCGGCGCGAGGCGGTCCACCGCCCCAGGACGGCCGTCCCTGCTTCGCCGCGCCGCCGTACCGCCGCCGTGGCCGTCAGCTCGTAGCGGGCGGCCCGGCGCTCCCCCGGCTCCGTCACGGACGCCTGGAGCAGCACCAGCGCCCCGTCGCCGTAGGGCTCCTCCGGCTCCAGGTAGGGCGGCAGGATCCGGCGCAGGGGCTTGGGGTCCACCAGGTACACCAGGAGGACGCCTGGAGACTCCCGCGTCTGGTCTGGGA
>DATCLE010000368.1:0-1994 GCA_036564075.1 Dehalococcoidia bacterium | reverse complement strand
CTCCTCCGCCTCCTCCGGGTAGCCCATCCGAAGCCGCAGGAGGAACCGGTCCAGCTGCGCCTCCGGCAGCGGGAACGTCCCCTCGTACTCGATGGGGTTCTGGGTGGCCAGCACCAGGAACGGCCGCGGCAGCGGCATGGTGACCCCGTCCACGCTCACCTGCCGCTCCTCCATGGCCTCCAGCAGCGCGCTCTGCGTCCGCGGCGTAGCGCGGTTGATCTCGTCCGCCAGGACAATCTGCGCCATGATGGGGCCCGGGCGGAACTCGAAGGCGCCGGTTCCCTGGTGGTAGTAGTGGATCCCCGTCAGGTCTGAGGGCAGCAGGTCCGGCGTGCACTGCACCCGCTTGAAGGTGCACCCCAGCGACCGCGCCACGGCCTTGGCCAGCATGGTCTTGCCCAGCCCCGGCACGTCCTCCAGGAGCACGTGCCCCTCCGAGAGCAGCGCCGTTAGCACCAGGTCCACCACGTCCGTCTTGCCCACAATCACCCGGCCGATGTTCTCCCGCAGCCGGTCGGCCGTCTCTTTCACGGCCGCCGCGGCCCGCGCCTCCGGCCCGGCGCCGCCTTCGTTCATGGCTCCCGGATCCCCCTCTCGCGCTCCGTCTCTCCCGCCGGGGGCGCCCCCGCCACCCCGTGCAGGCCCGTATCGTACTGCATCACGGCGGCCGCCGCCACCCGGCCTCCCCGCCCCACCGTCCTTGTGCTACAATCCCCCTCAGCAGGCATACGGAGGAACGCCATGACGGAGCGCGCGCACACCATGCGGAACCATCGGGGCGAAGCCGTCACCCTGCCGGAGGAACGGCGCCGGGAGATCGTGGACTACCTCAAGCACCAGGGCGCCAAGACCACCGAGGAGCTGGCCGCCCTCATCGACCGCAGCCAGGCCATCCTGGACGACCTGCTGTCCGGCATGACGGAGGAGCAGGCGGCCTTCCGGCCGGACCCGGACCAGTGGTCCGTCAAGGACGTGCTCGCCCACATTGACGCCTCTCTCCACGGCACGGCCCGCATCATCGAGGCTACCGCCCGCGGCGAGCGGCCCTCTGCCCGCTCCGCCGACCCCGCCAGCGTCGGCTCCAGCGACGCCTCCCTGGATGAGCTCCGCGACCGCGTGGAGGAGGCGTACCGCCGGGTCCGGGAGACGGTCCTGGACCTGGGCCCGGACCCGGACCTCTCCGTCACCGTCCGTCACCCCTTCTTCGACGAGCTCAACTGCAAGGAGTGGGCGGCCTTCATCTACCTGCACTGCGGCCGGGACCACACGAACCAGATCCAGCAGATCATGGCACACCCCGGCTTCCCCCGGTAGCCGTCACCGCGCCCGACCGCTGGCCGGAGCGGGCGCGCGTTCGCGGCGTCCAGAAAGCGGCCCCGTGGGCCGGGCCGCGTGCCTGGCCACGCCGCTCACCTGCCTCTCCGCCCGCCCAGCCGCGGCGTTGCCAGGCGACGCGGGATTGAGGGCTGGGCATAGCCACGTACATCGCTTGACGGAGACCTACGCCTCTGCGAGGCCTACGCCTCTGCTAGGCTTGTGCCGGCCCCCGTTCTGGACAGGCGTGGCTCCTGCTGCCCTATCCGGACCGCCACACCCGACATGAGGAGGGCAGCCCCGCCATGCTCGTCCACCACCGCCGTCTGCTCCCGTTCCTGGCCGCCGGCCTCCTCGCCCTGGCCCTCCTGGCCACCGTCCGGGTCAGCGTGGACAGCGCCGGCGCCGAGGCCACCGGCGGCGGCAGCTTTAGCACCGCCATCACCCCGGACGGCCGCTTCGTCGCCTTCGACTCCGACGCCACGAACCTCGTGACGGGCGACGGCAACGGCCAGACGGACGTCTTCGTGCACCAGGCGCTGCCGGACCCGCCCACGCCCACGCCGACCCCCAGCCCGACGGCGACGCCCATCCCGGCGGGGACGGCCACACCGACGCCCGGCATCCGGCTGCCGGACACGGGCAACGGCCCGGGAGACGCCGGCTCCCCCTGGACCGGG
>DATCLE010000367.1:0-1796 GCA_036564075.1 Dehalococcoidia bacterium | reverse complement strand
GGGTTGGAGCGGTGAGCTACCGGGAGATCACCGGCGTTGCGCTGCGCGGGCGGTCCATCCGGGAGGCGGAGGAGGCCTACTGCGGCCTCTTCGGCCCGGGAGCGGCGAGTGCGACCCCGCCGCTCCTACGGCACCCGCATGTCATCCTGAGCCATGCGCCACGAGGGCTCAGGATCCGGCGGGGCCCCCGGCCGGGACGATCCGTCGAGACCTGTCGCGCCCTCCGGGCGCGCAGGGTGACGGGAGGTGGGGTGGTCGCCCGGGGGCGGGAGCAGGGTGGCCGCGTGGGGTAGCGGGAACAGGGTGCGGTAGTGGGCGTCCGGCAACGAAGGCGGACCGAGCCGGAAGCCGATGCTACCCCCGCTTGCGCCGGGGGCGTTGGGCAGCGTTCTCGGCCGGGGCGGCGGCAGCCGTGGCAGCGGCGCGATGGCGGCGGGCGGCGGCGTGGGCCGCGGCGCCGTCCACGGCGGTGCCGTTGCGGGCCGCCTCCAGCACCGGCCGCAGGAACTGGCCGGTGAAGGAGGCCTCCACCTGCGCCACATCCTCCGGCGTGCCCTCCGCCACAATCTCGCCGCCGCGGTCGCCGCCCAGGGGGCCCAGGTCGATGATCCAGTCGGCGGTCTTGATGACGTCCAGGTGGTGCTCAATGACCAGCACCGTGTTGCCGCCGTCCACCAGGGCATGGAGGACGCGAAGGAGCGCGGCCACATCCTCGAAGGCGAGGCCGGTGGTGGGCTCGTCCAGGATGTAGAGGGTGCGGCCGGTGGAGCGGCGGGAGAGCTCCGTGGCCAGCTTCACCCGCTGGGCCTCGCCGCCGGAGAGGGTGGTGGCGGGCTGACCCAGGCGGATGTAGCCCAGACCCACCGCCTTCAGCGTCTCCAGCTTGTTGCGCACCTTGGGCACGGCGGAGAAGAACTCCAGCGCTTCCTCTACCGTCATGTCCAGCACGTCCGCGATGGACTTCCCCCGGTACTTGATCTCCAGCGCCTCCCGGTTGTAGCGGGCGCCCTTGCAGACCTCGCACGGGACGGTGACGTCCGGCAGGAACTGCATCTCGATCTCGATGTAGCCGTCGCCCTGGCAGGCCTCGCAGCGGCCGCCCTTCACGTTGAAGGAGAAGCGGCCCGGCGCGTAGCCCCGCATGCGCGCCTCCGGCACCGAGGCGAAGAGCTCCCGGATGGGGGTGAAGACGCCGGTGTAGGTGGCGGGGTTGGAGCGCGGCGTCCGGCCGATGGGCGACTGGTCGATGTCCACCACCTTGTCCACGTGCTCCAGCCCGTCGATGCCGTCGCAGTCGCCCGGGCGTTCGCGCGCGCCGTAGAGCTGCTGCGCCACCTTGCGGTAGAGGATGTCTTCGATGAGGGTGGACTTCCCGGAGCCGGAGACGCCGGTGATGCAGACAAAGAGCCCCAGCGGCACCCGCACGTCGATGTTCTTGAGGTTGTTCTGCCGCGCGCCGCGGACCACGATGGCCTTGCCGTTCCCGGGGCGTCGCTGCGCCGGCACGGGGATGGAGCGGCGGCCGGAGAGGTAGGCGCCGGTGAGGGACGCTTCGCAGGCCATCACCTGGTCCAGGGTGCCGGCCACCACCACCTGCCCGCCGTGCTCGCCGGCGCCGGGCCCCATGTCGATGATGTGGTCGGCGGCGCGCATCATGGCCTCGTCGTGCTCCACCACCAGCACCGTGTTCCCCAAGTCCCGCAGGCGCTGGAGGGTGCGGATGAGGCGGGCGTCGTCCACGGGGTGGAGGCCAATGGACGGCTCGTCGCAGACGTAGAGGACGCCCATGAGGGAGG
>DATCLE010000366.1:0-6773 GCA_036564075.1 Dehalococcoidia bacterium | reverse complement strand
GCCTGGTGTACCGGGGGAGCGTCTTCACCCGCGGCGTGCTGCGGGACAAGGTGATCCTCAGCGCCACGTTCCGCCTCCGCCGGGACGACCCGGCCGCCGTCATGGAGCGGGTGGCCCGGCTGGACCAGAAGCGCCTGGCCGCCCAGCCGCGCGGCCGCAACGCCGGCTCCATCTTCAAGAACACGCCGGAGCACCCCGCGTGGTGGCTCATCGACCAGGTGGGGCTGCGGGGGATGCGCATCGGCGACGCGGAGATCTCGCAGAAGCACACCAACTTCTTCATGAACGTGGGGAAGGCCCGCGCTGCGGACGTGAAGGCGCTCATGGACCTGGCGCGGGAGCGGGTACGGGAGCGGTTCGGCATCGAGCTGCACCCGGAGGTGGCCCTGGTGGGGGAGGGGTTCTGATGGGCGCCGACGGCCGGCTGAAGGTGGCGGTCCTCTTCGGGGGGCGCTCCGTGGAGCATGAGGTCTCCATTGTCTCCGCCCGTTCCATCATGGCCGCCCTGGACCCGGAGCGGTTCGAGGCGGTGCCCGTGGGCATCAGCAAGACGGGCACGTGGCTCACCCCGGAGGAGACGGAGGCGTTCCTGCGGCGCAGCGCCGGCAAGTACCAGGACGCCCTGACGGACGAGGACCGCCGCGGCCTCCTGGCCCGGCCGCAGGCGCTGGAGGTGCTGACCCAGGTGGACGTGGTCTTCCCCATGGTGCACGGCACCAACGGTGAGGACGGCACCCTCCAGGGCCTGCTGGAGCTGGCCCGCGTGCCCTACGTGGGCGCCGGCGTGACGGCCAGCGCCCTGGGCATGGACAAGGCGCTCCAGAAGGTGGTCTTCCGCGCCGCCGGCATCCCCGTGGCGGACTGGATCACGGTCCTCCGCTCCCGCTGGGAGCAGGACGCCCGCCCCGTGCTGCGGGAGGTAGAGGAGCGCATCGGCTACCCGTGCTTCGTGAAGCCGGCCAACGGCGGCAGCAGCGTGGGCGTCTCCAAGGTGCGCTCGCGGGAGGACATGGAGGAGGCCGTGGCCGAAGCGGGCCGCTACGACCGGAAGATCCTGGTGGAGCGCGCCGTCCAGGGCCGCGAGATCGAGTGCTCCGTGCTGGGGAACGATGACCCGGAGGCTTCGCCCCTGGGGGAGGTGGTCCCTTCCCACGAGTTCTACGACTACGCGGCCAAGTACCTGGATGACTCCACCCAGATCATCGTGCCCACCACGGTGCCGGAGGAGGCGGAGCGCCGCATTCGGGAGCTGGCCGTGGCCGCCTTCCGGGCCATCGACTGCGCGGGGATGGCGCGGGTGGACTTCTTCCTCCAGGACGACGGCGAGGCCCTGGTGAACGAGATCAACACCATCCCGGGGTTCACGTCCATCAGCCAGTACCCCAAGCTCTGGGAGGCGGCCGGGCTCCCCTACCGGGACCTGCTGACCCGCCTCATTGAGCTGGCGCTGGAGCGATTCCACGAAGGGGAGGCGTCCGGTGGCTAGGAGGGGCATCACGGCGCCGCGCCTGCGCCGCAGCCGGCGGCTGCCGGTGACGGGCGCCCTGCGCCCGCAGGAGCCGGGTGGGCTGCGGCGGCGGCTGCGGCTCTCCGCCGCGTGGGTGCAGGCGGGGCTCCTGGCCGTCCTGCTGGCCGCCGCCGTGGGGGCAGCGGGCACTTTCCTCTACCGGTCGGACCTGCTGCGGGTGAGGACGGTGACGGTGGAGGGCGCCGTGGCGCTGGACCCGGCGGAGGTGGCGGCCCGGGCAGACCTGCTGGGCCACAGCGTCATCACCCTGGACACGGACGACGCGGAGCGCCGCCTACGTGCCGCCTACCCGGACCTCCGCGGCGTGGCCGTGGCCCGGGACTGGCCCCGGGGTGCGGTGGTGCGCCTCCAGGAGCGCACCCCCTGGGCCATCTGGTACAGCGGCGACAGCCGCTACGTCATCGACGAGGAGGGCGTGGTGCTCTCCCGCGGCGAGCCGCCCCCCGGCGCCGTCACCGTCCGCCAGCTGGACGGCCGGACGGACCTGCGGCCGGGCGACCGCGTGGACGCGGACGCCCTGCACCTGGCCCAGCGGGTGCTGGGCGCCGCTCCCCAGGGGGTGCGCGTGGCGGAGTTTCGGTACCACGCGGACCAGGGGCTCCTGGCGGTGACGGAGGACAACGTGGAGGTCCGCCTGGGCGACGGGGTGGACCTGGAGTACAAGCTGGCGGTGTGGGCGGCCCTGCTGGAGGCGGCCGCGGACGCGGGCCGGCGGGTCTCGCTCATCGACCTGCGCTTCGGCGACCGGCCGTACTTCCGGTGAGCGGGCCGGCGGCGCGGGCAGCGGGGCGGGCACGGGCCCCGCGCGAAAGGAGGGACCGGCGTGGGTAGAGGGGGCACCTTCGCGGCCATCGACGTGGGCAGCACCAAGATCTGCACGGTGGTGGGCGACGCCACCCCGGACGGGGAGTTCCGCGTCCTGGGGGTGGGCATCTCCCCCGCCTTCGGTCTGGGCAAGGGGGTGGTGGAGAACGTCCAGGAGGCCACGGAGTCCATCCGGAGCAGCGTGGACAAGGCGGAGCGGTCCAGCGGCACCCACATCTCCTCCGCCTACGTGGGCATCTCCGGCAGCCACATCAGCTCCCTGAACAACCGGGGCATTGTGGCCGTGGCCAGCCGCCAGCACCCCATCTCCGACGACGACGTGGCCCGCGCCGTGGACGCCGCCCGCACCGTGAGCATCCCCACCAACCGGGAGGTGCTCCACGTCATCCCGCGGTTCTACGTGGTGGACGGCCAGGAGGTGGTGCGGGACCCCACGGGCATGTACGGCCAGCGGCTGGACGTGGAGGCCCACATCATCACCGGCACCGTCACCGCCATGCAGAACCTCATGCAGTGCGTGGAGGGCGCCGGCGTGGTCATCGACGCGCTGGTGCTGGAGCCGCTGGCCGCGGCGGACGCCGTGCTGGAGCACGAAGAGCGTATGCAGGGCGTCATCCTGGCGGACATCGGCGGCGGCACCACGGACCTGGCGGTCTACGTGGACGGCACCATCTACCACACCGCCGTGCTGCCCGTGGGCGGCTACCACCTCACCCATGACCTGGTGGTGGGCCTCCGCGCCCCCTTCAAGGCGGCGGAGGAGGCCAAGCACCGGCACGGCCACGCCCTGCCCAGCGCCGTGGACCCGCAGGAGACGGTGGAGATCGACGCCTTCGGGAGCGACCGGCGGCGGGAGGTGCCGCGGCGCCGGATTGCAGAGATCTTGCAGGCACGGGTGGAAGAAATTCTGGAAATGATTTATATGGAAGTGAAACGCGCCGGCTACGACGAGATGATCTCCGCCGGGCTGGTGCTGGCAGGCGGCACCGCCAATCTGCGGGGCATCGATAAGCTGGCGGAAGAGGTGCTCCAGATGCCCGTCCGGGTGGGCACCCCCCGGCACATGCACGGACTGGTGGAAACCATCTCCAACCCCGCCTACGCCACGAGCGTCGGCTTGCTGCGCTGGGCCATTCGCGAACAGCAGGGAAGCGTCCGCACCCTCCGGCCGCGGCCCAGCCTTGCCCTGGCGGGGTGGCTGGCACGATTCAGGAACCTGGCGCGGATACTCCTGCCAGAGTAGCGCGGCACGCAGCACGAGAAGGAAGGGATCACGATGGCGCCAAAGCGAAGCCAACGGCCGGAACCGGAAAGGAGCGAGCAGACCAGCATGAGTTGGGCCAGCAGCCTGGATGAGGACATCCTGCCTCCCATCAAGGTCATCGGCGTGGGCGGCGGCGGGTGCAACGCCGTCAACCGCATGGTCCAGGAGCGCATCCTGGGCGTGCACTTCATCGCCATCAACACCGATGCCCAGGCCCTGGTGAACTCGGAGGCGGAGTCCAGGATTCGCATCGGGGACAAGCTCACCCGCGGCCTCGGCGTGGGCGGTGACCCGGTGAAGGGCCAGAAGGCGGCGGAGGAGAGCAGGGATGAGATCCTCGAAGCCGTCCAGGGCGCGGACATGGTCTTTGTGACGGCGGGCATGGGCGGCGGCACCGGCACCGGCGCGGCCCCGGTGGTGGCGGAGATCGCCAAGCAGGCCGGCGCCCTGACCATCGGCGTGGTGACCAAGCCCTTCGCCTTCGAGGGCGCCCGGCGCCGCCAGCAGGCGGAGGAGGGCATCTCCCGCCTGCGCGAGAAGGTGGATACCCTCATCGTGATCCCGAACGACCGGCTCCTCGCCATCAGCGACGCCAAGGTGACGGTCCAGGAGGCCTTCCACATGGCGGACGACATCCTCCGCCAGGGGATCCGCGGCATCTCCGAGATCATCACCATGCCCGGCGATATCAACCTGGACTTCAACGACGTGCGCAAGATCATGAGCGACGCCGGCCAGGCGCTGCTGGCCATCGGCACCGGCCGGGGCGATAACCGGGCCGTGGAGGCGGCCAAGGCCGCCATCACCAGCCCCCTGCTGGACATCAGCATCAACGGCGCCCGTGGCGTGCTGTTCAACATCACCGGGCCGGAGAACCTGGGCCTGCATGAGCTGAACATGGCCGCCCAAGTCATTGCGGAGGTGGTGGACCCGGACGCGGAGATCATCTTCGGCACGGCGGTGGACCCGTCCCTGGGGGACGAGGTGAAGATCACCCTCATCGCCACGGGGTTCCCCAGCGCGGAGCAGCAGCACGCGGTGCGGGAGGCGCAGAGCCAGGTCTCCCAGCCGCAGCAGGCCCGGGAGTCCCGGGAGGAGAGCTTCCGCCGCCTCCAGCTGGACCTGGGGAACGTGTCCGATACAGAACTGCCCACCTTCCTGCGGCGCACCATGACGTCGCGCTGAGGAGGCGGGCCTAGAAAGGAGGCCCTGTCAGGCCGAAGGAGCGTCCAGACCCCCGCAGGTGCGGGAGCAGCCCCGGGCGCGGGCCGGTGTTGTGGGGAGATGGCACCGGCCCGCGCCTCCCATTTCAGGGCAGCGCCCATTATAGCCCCGGCCCGCAAGCGGGCGCCAGGATCCGCCCTCCCGCGGCTCCCCCACCCCCCGGCCGGGGCGGCCGGCCTACGCGCCGCGGGGCTGGTCCGGCTCACCGTAGACGTAGGTCACCCAGCCGTCCTCCACCTTCACCGGCAGCCGGATGAGCCGGCTGTCCGGCCGCGCGGGACCCCTGACCGCCCGGCCCGTCCGCGCCTCAAAGCACGCCTGGTGCCACTGGCACTCCAGCAGCCGGCCGCCGTCCGCCACCTCCAAGGGGCCGCCCAGGTGCGTGCAGACGTTGACGTACGCCTGCACCCGGCCCTCCCGGCGCAGCACCAGCACCGGCCGGCCGAAGAAGTCCACCTCCACGGGCGTCCCCTCCCCTACCCGGGCGTCCTCAACGAGCGGAACCCTCATGCCTGCTCCTCCTGAGCGATGGTTGTTGCACACGCAACAAACAAAGGGTGCCACAGTACTGTTGAATTGTCAACAACCTGCCGGTATACTCCAGGCATGGACAGCGGCACCCCCCGGCGGCGCCTGCCGGGCGGCCTGGAACCCGCGGGGCTGGACGCCTTGCGCGCCTTCCTCACCAGCTACCGGACCGTCCTGGACCGCATCGAGCGCGACCTGGCGGCGGGAGACCTGCTCCCCCTCACCTGGTACGACGTCCTCCTGGAGCTCAACGCCGCCCCGGACCGCCGGCTGCGCCAGCGCGACCTGGCGCGAACGGTGGTGCTCACCCGCAGCGGCATCAGCCGGCTCATCGACCGCCTGGAGGCCGCAGGCCTGGTCCGCAGCGAGCCGAACCCCCGGGACCGACGGGGCGGCCTCATCGTCCTCACCCCCGCGGGCCGGGAGGCGCTGCGGCGCACCTGGCCCGCGTACGCCCGGGCCATCCAGCAGCACTTCGCCCGCCACCTCACGGCGGAGGAGGCCCGGACCCTGGCCGCCGCGCTGGAGCGGGTACGCGCGGCCGCCGCCGACGGGGACGCCGCCCGCCCGGCGTAGCGCGCCGCAACCCCACCGTCGCAGCCTGAGTGTTATGTCCTGCCCTGCCCTGCCCGGCGGATTGTGCGGGCATTGGTCCGGCGGCGGAGTTGCGGCGCGTCGCGGCGTGGCGAAAAATCCTACCAGATGTTGAAGCGGGGTACTTGACAGGTCCCAGATGTAGTGGTACCTTCCCCCTCGCCCCCTGGAGCCGGGCGCCGGCCCAGGGGGCACGGCCCCCCGGCGGGGCCGGAGCGAAGGACGGTGGTGGCCCCATGCAGTGCCCTTACTGCGGCTACGAAGACTCCCGCGTCACGGACTCCCGTGCCGCGGACGGCGGCATCCGCCGCCGGCGGGAGTGCCTCTCCTGCGGTGCCCGCTTCACCACGCTGGAGCGCGTGCAGCTGGTCTCCACCTTTGTGGTGAAGAAGGACGGCCGGCGGGAGGAGTTCAGCCGGGACAAGATCATCGCCGGGCTGCGGAAGGCGTGCGAGAAGCGGCCCGTGGACTTCCAGGCCATCGAGCGGATTGCGGCAGAGGTGGAGGCGGCGGTCCAGGCGCTGGGGAAGGCGGAGGTGCCCAGCGCCGCCATCGGCGAGCTGGTGATGGAGCGGCTGAAGGAGGTGGACCAGATCGCCTACGTGCGGTTCGCCTCCGTGTACCGGGCCTTCGCGGACCTGGAGGACCTGCGGGCGGCGCTGGACGAACTGGAGCGGCCGCGGTCCCGTCGGGAGGCCCCGCCCGCAGACCAGCTCCCGCTGCCCATGGACGGCGCGCCGCCGGTGACCGTCCTCCGCCCGCCCGCCGCGCCGCGCCGCCGCGGCCGGCCGCGGAAGGCCGGCCGGGGGT
>DATCLE010000365.1:0-7748 GCA_036564075.1 Dehalococcoidia bacterium | reverse complement strand
CTACCATGACCAAGCGGGGCCAGGTCACCGTGCCCGCCGAAGTGCGCCGCCTGCTGGGCCTCAAGCCGCGCGACCAGGTGGAGTTCACCATCCAGGACGGTCGCGTGGAGATCCGGCCCGCCAAGTACACCCTGGAGAGCGTCTACCAGTCCGTGCCCGCGCTTCCGGAACCGTTGCGCGGCCTCAGCGATAAGGAGATCGCTCGCATTGCCATCGAAGATCACGTCGAGCAGGTCGTGCGGCGGGGGCGGAAGCGGGAGGCCGGATGAGGGTTCTGGACGCCAACATCTTCCTCCGCTACATCACACGCGACAACCCGCAGCAGAGCGAGGCCTGCCGGCGGCTCTTCGAGCAGGTGCGGACCGGTGACCTGAGAGTCGCAACGTCCGAAGGCATCATTGCCGAGGTCATCTATGTCCTCACCTCTCCCCGTCTCTACCGGCTCCCGCGGGAGCAGGCGGCCGCCAGCCTCTTGCCGCTGGTGAAACTCCGCGGGCTGCGGGTGCCGAGAAAGGACGTATGCGTGCGGGCGCTGAGGCTGTACGCCCAGTACCCATTCTTGGACTTCGCGGACGCCCTTGTCGTGGCGCACGCCGAACGGGAGCCGGAGCGGGAGGTAGTGGGCTTCGACCGTGATCTGGACCGGCTGCCGGGGGTTCGGCGGGTGGAGCCCTGAGCCGGGGGCCGCGCCGTGGCCCTCCCGCAAGGGGAGCCGCGTTTGGGTGCAGGAAGGGGGAGCCGTGATGGGGGATGCCGGAAGCGTGTCAGCGCCGCCGCTGGAGTTCCGTCCCGTCACCCCGGAGCGGTGGCCGGACCTGGAGGCGCTGTTCGGGCCCAAGGGGGCGTACGGCGGCTGCTGGTGCATGTGGTTCCGGCTGACGCGCCGGGAGTTTCGCGCGCAGCAGGGCGAAGGGAACCGCCGGGCGCTCAAAGGCCTGGTGGACGCGGGGGAGGTGCCCGGCATCCTGGCGTACGCCGGCGGCCAGCCCGTGGGCTGGTGCTCCGTGCAGCCGCGGGAGGCCTTCCCCGCCCTGGATCGGTCCCGCGTCAGCCGGCGGGTGGACGGCCGGCCTGTCTGGTCTATGGTGTGCTTCTACGTGGCCCCGCGGTTCCGGCACCGGGGCGTCATGGCCGCGCTGATCCGCGCCGCGGTAGAGCACGCGGCGCGCCACGGGGCAGAGGTGGTGGAGGCGTACCCGGTGGACCCCCAGGGAGGCCGCATCCCCGGCGGCAGCGCCTACACCGGCCTGGTGACGGCGTTCCAGAGCGCCGGCTTCGTGGAGGTTGCGCGGCACACACCCGGTCGGCCGGTCGTGCGGTACGTGATCACGGGGGCGTGAGGGCCCCCCGCGGGGCTCCGCCTACATGGACCGCAGCACCGGCTTCGCCGCCGCCAGGGCCGTTACGGCCAGCGCCGTCAGCACGCCGGCCGCCGCCACCGCCGCCTGGACCCCCACCGCGTCCGCCGCCGCGCCCATGAGCAGCGCCCCTACCGGCTGCAGGTTCCACGTGATCATGTAGGCGCTCATCACGCGGCCCTGGTACTCGTCCGGTGTCGCCAGCTGCACCATGGCGTTGTTCATGGTGGCGTAGCCGGACCGCGCCACGCCGGTGGCCGCCAGCAGCACCAGCGAGAGGTAGAAGTGGCTGGAGAGGGCGAAGAGCACCAGCACGAGCCCGAAGGCCACGGCGCCGCCGATGTTGAACCCCGCCTTCCGCGGGGTGTTGCCCACCGCCGCAATGATCAGCGACCCCGTCACGGCGCCCACCATGGTGGCGGCCATGAGCCACCCGTAGCCGGACTCCCCCTGGCCCAGGACCTCTGTGGCGAAGATGGGGAGGAAGGAGATGTACGGGCCGCCCAGCACGCTGGGGATGGCCGCCAGGACCATCAGCAGGAGGATGGCCTCCGACCGGCGGATGAAGTCCAGCCCCTCCGCCAGGTTGCTGAGGATGGACCGCTCCAGGTGGTCGCCGGTGGCGCTGGGGATGCGGGTGAACAGCAGTACCCCCACCAGCGAGAGGTGGCCGGCGGCCGTCAGGTAGAAGCAGCCCTCCGCACCCACCAGCCCCAGGAGCACGCCGCCCAGCGCCGGGCCGGCCACGCCCGCCGCCTGGATCATACTGGAGGTGAGGGCCACGGCGTTGGCCAGGTCCTCGGGCGGCACCAGCTGCCGGATCACCGCCTGGCGGGTGGGCAGGTCAAAGGAGTAGGCGATGCCGGAGCCCACGGCGAAGGCCAGGAGGTGCCACGGCCGCACGTAGCCCGCCAGGGCGGCGGTGGCCAGGGCGAAGGCCATGGCGGCAATGAGCGACCGGGTGATCACCAGCAGCCGCTTGCGGTTTACCCGGTCCGCAATGACCCCGCCCAGCAGGCTCAGGAACAGCATGGGGATGGAGGAGCCCGCGGCCACCAGCCCCAGGAAGGAGGCGCTGCCCGTGAGCTCGTAGGCCAGCCAGCCCTGGGCGATGTTCTGGATCCAGAAGCCGGTGAGCGCCGGGATCAGGCCCAGCCAGACCAGGCGGAAATCGCGGTGGCGCAGAGAGCGGAAGAGGCCGCCCGTCCCGGGGACAAGGAGGGCCTCGCCCCGGGGGGCGGCCGCGGCCGGCGGCGGGTCCCCGGTTTCCGTGCTCATGGAGCGGCGTTTCCCCAGTGCTGTAACGCGGGCACGCTAGAAGACCACCAGGTTGTTGCGGTGCACCACCTCAGCGCCGTACTCGTACCCCAGCACCGCGGCGATGCTATCGGACCGGCGGCCGCGGATGGCGGCCACGTCCGCAGCCGCGTAGTTGGAGATGCCGCAGGCCACGCGGTCGCCGCCCGGCGTCACAATCTCCACCGTATCGCCCCGCTGGAACGTCCCCACCACGTCCACCACGCCCGCCGGCAGCAGGCTCCGCTTCCCCTCCCGCAGTGCCTGCACCGCGCCCGCGTCCACCACAATGCGGCCCCGGGCGCCCAGCCCCGCCAGCATCCACCGCTTCCGGCTCTCCAGCCGGTCCGCCGTGGCCGGGAAGTAGGTGCCCAGGTGCTCCCCGTAGGCCAGCCGGACCAGCGCGTCCGGCTGGTGCCCGGAGGCGATGAAGACGTCCACCCCGGAGGCGGTAGCCAGCTTGGCGGCCTGGAGCTTCGTCACCATGCCGCCGGTGGCCCGCCCGCTGACCGGCCCGCCGGCCATCCGCTCCACCTCCGCGTCCACGCGGTCCACCCGTGGCACCAGCCGTGCCGTCGGGTCCAGGTGGGGGTCTGCGGTGAAGAGGCCGCCGGTGTTGGTGAGGATGGCCAGGAGGTCAGCGTCCACCAGGTTGGCAACGAGGGCGGACAGGTTGTCGTTGTCTCCAATGGCGGCCTCCTTGATCTCGTCAACGGCCACCACGTCGTTCTCGTTGACCACGGGCACCACCCGGAACTCCAGGAGCGCCAGCAGGGTGTTGCGGGCGTTCAGGTAGCTGACGCGGTCCGCCAGGTCCCGCCGGGTGAGCAGGGTCTGCGCCACCACAATGTCGTGCCAATCGAAGAGCTGGTCGTAGGACTGCATGAGGTGGCTCTGGCCGATGGCCGCCAGCACCTGGCGGAAGGGGATGTCCTTCCGCTCCCGCACCGGGCCCACGCGGTGGCGGCCCGCGGCGATGGCGCCGGAGGTGACGATGATCAGCTCGGCGCCCAAGCGGTGCAGGCGCGCCACCTGGCCCACGAGGGAGGCCATGACGGCCAGGTCCAGCCGGTCCGTGCCCGCCGTCAGCAGGTTGGTGCCGAACTTGGCGACGATGCGGCGGTACCGGAGCGTCCTCCCGTTGGCGGGAGGCTCCGCGGCGCCTGTCTGAGAGAGTGATGCGTCGTCAACGGACATGGGGTATCACAGGTACCGGGGCAAGCGTTTACGAATTATAGCAGCGCCGCCTGCCCCGCTCAAGCGGGCGGCGCGCGACACGGAGGGAGGCACCATGACCGTCCTGGCGCGGCTGAAGGACCGGCTGCAGGCGTGGGGCGCGCGGACACGGCGCGTGCGCGCGGTGGACGTGGCGTGGCGGGCGTTCGGCGGCTTCCGCCAGCACGGCGACACCATGTACGCCGCCGCCATCGCCTACTACGTGCTGTTCTCCCTGTTCCCGCTGCTGATCTTCGCCGTGGCGGCCTTCGGCTTCGTGATCCGGGACCAGGACCTCCAGGAGCGGGTGGTGGACGCCATCATGGAGCAGATCCCGGAGGAAGCCAACCTGCGGGAGCAGGTGCAGGACGTGGTGGGCGGCGTCTCCCGCAGCAACAACAGCCTGCTGGGCCTGGCGGGCCTCCTGGGCACCGCCTGGACCGCCAGCGGCATGTTCGGGGCGCTGCGGCAGGCGCTGAACCGCGCCTTTGACGTCCCCGGCGCGCGGCCCTTCCTGCGGGCCAAGGTCATCGACCTGCTGGGCGTGGTGGGCGTCATGGCGCTGGCGCTGCTCTCCGTCTCCGCCACGGCCGCCCTGGGCGTGCTGCGCGCCGTGGCCAGCGACCTCTTCGCGGGGCTGGTGCCCAACCTGCTGTGGGGCCTCCTCTACCTGCTGGTGCCGCTCTCCATCTCCTTCCTCACCTTCCTCCTGGTCTACCGCGTCATCCCCAGCCGGACGCTGGGCGTCTCCCGGCTCTGGATCGGGGCGCTGGTGGGCTCCCTGGGGTTTGAGGCAGCCAAGGCCGGCTTCGGGCTGTACCTGGCCAACTTCGGCCGGTACCAGGAGGTGTACGGCGCGCTGGGCGGCGTGGTGGCCTTCCTCTTCTTCGTCTTCCTGGTGGCCAACATCCTGCTCTACGGCGCGGAACTGGCCTCCACCCTGGCGCGGGACCGCGCGACCCCGGCCCGGCAGGCGGTGGGCGGCGTGGGGATCCAGGGCCGGCTGGGCGGGCGCATGCGGGTCATCCGCGGCGGCCGGTAGGCGGCGTCGGGAACCGCGGGCGGCGGTGCGGGGTAGAGATGCACGGAGGGAGTCCGTGCGTCCGTCCCGTACCGCCGCCGTGCTGGCCGCGCTGCTGGCCGCCGCCGTCCTGGTGCCCGCCCGGGCCGCCGCGCCGTGGGCCGTGGTGGTCTCCGGCCCGCCCCTGGCGGCGCCCGTCATCCTCACCGACCGGCAGGAGAACCACCGTCTGCTCCTGGCCGTCCGGCGGGACGCCGGCCTGTCGTGGAGCGAGCTGGACGGGCGACCGTACCTGTGGCTCACCCTGTACTGGGGCGAATGGTGGGAGGTGCAGGTCCGGCAGGGCAGGCTGCCCACCACGAGCCAGCAGGGCCGCTTCTACCCGGCCGTGGGGGACCGGCCCGCGGCCGTGGTCATCCACGGCGCGGCGTCCCGCCCCGTCCCGCAGCCCCTGGAGGCGGAGGGCCTGGCGATCCTGGCGGCCCACGGCGTGCCCGTGCGGCTGGCGCCGGACGCGGCGGCTGCCCTGGCCCCCGCCGCCCTCCTGGGGGCTGCGGCGGCCGCGGGGCGGTGACGGCCGCTCACGCCACCCGGTCGCCCGGGCGGGCGCCCTCGTCCGGGCGGAGCAGCCGCACGCGGCCCTCCCCATCCACGGCGCCCAGCACCAGCACCTCCGAGACGAAGCCGGCGACGCGGCGCGGCGGCAGGTTCACCACCGCCACCACCAGCCTTCCGGCCAGCTCCTCCTTGGCGTAGAACGGCCGGATGGCCGCCGAGGACCGGCGGACCCCCAGGGGGCCGAAGTCCAGCGTCAGCCGGTAGGACGGCCTGCGGGCCTCCGGGAACTCCTCCACGGCCAGCACCCGGCCCACCCGGACGTCCACCTGCTGGAACTGCTCCACGCCGATGGTGGGGAGGGCGGCCTCGTTCACGGCTCCACCCGCCGCACCGCCAGCGTCACCCGGTGGCCGTCCACCTCCTGCGTCTCCGCGTGGGCCCCCTCCGCCGGCGGCCCCTGCACCAGATCCGTGGAGAGCGTCTCCGCCTTCACGTAGTCGGCGAAGCGGTCCAGGGCGGCGGCCACCTCCCCGTCCGCCGTCACGTAGGTGACGATGCGGTCCGCGATCTCGAACCCCGCGTCGCGGCGGAGGTCCTGGATGCGCCGCACCAGCTCCCGGGCCAGGCCCTCCGCCGCCAGCTCCGGCGTCACCCGGGTGCTCACGGCCACCGTGTAGCCGCCCTCCTGGGCCACGCTGTACCCCTCCCGCTCCTGGGCCTGCACCAGCACGTCCTCCGGCCCCAGGCTGTGCTCCAGCACCTGCACGTTCCGGCCCGCCGCCACCGTCCGGGCCACCTCCTGCGGGTCCATCCCGGCCAGCGCCTCCCGGATGCGGCCCACCTCCTGGCCGTAGACCGGCCCCAGCCGGGGCAGGTTGGGCTGGACGCGGTACGTCACCACGTCCGCGGCGTCCGTGAGGAACCGCAGCGCCTTCACGTTCAACTCGTCCAGTACCTGGGGGGCCTGCCGCTCCAGAGCCGCCTGCTCCTGGCGGCTGCGGACCTGCACCAGCAGCTCCGGCAGCGGCTGCCGCACCTTCACCTGCGCCTTGCTGCGGGCGGCGCGCCCCAAGCTGACGATGCGCATGGCCAGGCGGACCTCCGCGTTCAGCCCCTCGTCGATGAGGGAGGGGTCTGCCTCCGGCCAGGCGTCCAGGTGGACGCTGACGGGCGCGTCCGGGTAGGCGGAGCGCACCAGGTTGCCGTACAGCTCCTCCGCCAGGAACGGCGTGAAGGGCGCCAGCAGGCGGCTCAGCGTGGTGAGCGCCGTGTACAGCGTGTGGTACGCTGCCCGCTTGTCGGCGTCGCTCTCGCCCTTCCAGAAGCGGCGGCGGGAGCGGCGCACGTACCAGTTGGAGAGATCGTCCACGAAGGCCTGGATGGCCCGTCCGGCATCCGTGGGGTTGTACTGCTCCAGGTCCTCCGTGACCTCCACCACCAGCCGGTTCAGCTCCGAGAGGAGCCAGCGATCCAGGTCCGACCGTTCGCCTTGGGGCGTGCGGGCCGGGTCGAAGCCGTCCAGCCGGGCGTAGGTGACGAAGAAGGCGTACGTGTTCCAGAGCGTCAGCATGAACCGGCGGAGGGACTCGCCCACCAGGTTGGCGGAGAACCGCCGGGCGTTGCCGGGCGGCGTGGCCGTGTAGAGGTACCAGCGCAGGGCATCGGCACCGTGGGTCTCCAGCACCGTCCAGGGGTCCACCACGTTCCCCCGGGACTTGCTCATCTTCTCGCCCTTCTCGTCCAAGATGTGGCCCAGGCAGATGACGTGCCGGTAGGCGATGCTGTCCGGGACGGCGCCCGCCGCGTGGAGCAGCGCCGCCTCCGCGTGGAGCGTGCAGAACCAGCCCCGCGTCTGGTCCACCGCCTCACAGATGAAGTCCGCGGGGAAGCTGCGCTGGAAGACCTCCCCGTTCTGGAAGGGGTAGTGCCACTGGGCGTAGGGCATGGCGCCGGAGTCGAACCAGACGTCGGCCACCTCCCGGACCCGGCGCATGGTGCCGCCGCACGCCCCGCAGCGGAGGGTGACGGCGTCCACGTACGGCCGGTGGAGGTCCGTCAGCCGGTCCACCGCCGCCGGGTCCTCCGCCCGCTCCCGTAGCTCCGCCACGCTGCCCACGCAGGCGTACGCATCGCAGCCTTCGCAGCGCCAGATGGGCAGCGGCGTGCCCCAGTAGCGCTCCCGGGAGATGGCCCAGTCCACGTTGCTCTGGAGCCAGTCGCCGTAGCGGCCCCACTGGATGTGCTCCGGGTACCAGTGGATGCGGCCGTTGCCCTCCAGCAGGCTCTCCTTCACCGCCGTG
>DATCLE010000364.1:0-12493 GCA_036564075.1 Dehalococcoidia bacterium | reverse complement strand
AGGGGGGTGAGCCGTGCATTACGATGGGCCATGAGGAGCCTCCTGTTGTTGCTGGGATCGGTGTTCCCCACAGCAACGGTGATGGCTCCTCACCTTGTCAACCTGGTAACAATCTCTCTGGGAAGTACAGCTAGGGCCCCGTCTCCTCACCTCCGGTCCTCCCGTTCCCTCCTACCTGTGGTATCTTGGGGCCGGGCGGCCCGCCAGGGCACGCCCTGCAAGGAGGAGACCATGGCGACCGACCGGCTCCTGGTCCCGCTGGACCGCTCCAGCCTCTCGGAGGCGGCGCTCCCCTACGCCCGGATGCTGGCCGCTGCGGCGGACGCGGCGGTGACGCTGCTCACCGTCTGGGAGCCGCCGGACCTGGACGTCTCGGAGCTGGCGCCGGGGATGGTGGAGGACCTGCGGGAGCGCGGCGTGCAGGCGGGACGCGCGTACCTGGAGCAGCTGGCCGCCGGCCTCCGGGACGCGGGCCTGCGGACGGACGTGGAGGTCCGCGTGGGCAGCGCAGCGGAGGAGGTGCTGGCGGCCGTGGAGGAGTCCGGCGCCTCTCTGGTGGTCATGGCTACCCACGGTCGGGGCGGGCTGGAGCGCGCCGCCTACGGCAGCGTGGCGGACCAGGTCACGCGTCACGCCCCGGTGCCCGCGCTGCTGGTGAAGCCGTCGCCGGAGGAAGAGGCGCCCCGGACGCCCGCCATCCGCCGGATCCTGGTGCCGCTGGACGGCTCGGAGCTCTCCGCCCTGGCCCTGCCCCACGCGGAGGCGTGGGCCCTGCGGCTGGGCGCGGAGGTCCACCTGGTGCGGGCGGTGGCGTGGGCGGCGGAGATCTACGCCGCGCCCGTCTCCGTCTACTACCCGCCCACCCTGGACGAAGAGCTGGCGGCCGCCGCTGGGTCGTACCTGGAGCGGATGCGCGGGCACCTGCACCGGGACCTGACGGTGCGCACGGCCACGGTTCGCGGCCCGGCGGCCACGGCCATCCAGAGCTACGTCCGGGAGCAGGGCATCGACCTCATTGTCATGGCCACCCGCGGGCGGGGCGGCCTGGTCCGCGCCACCCTGGGCAGCACCGCGGACCGCATTGCCCGCAGCGGCGTGGCACCGGTGCTGCTGGTGCGCGCCGGCCAGCCCAAGGAGGGCTCCTAGTGGCGGCGCGGGAGGAAGAACGGCGGCTGACGGTCCTCTGGGCCACCGACGGCTCCGCCCGCGCCGAGGCCGCGGTGCCGCTGCTGGACCGGTTCCTGGGCCCCCACATTCGCCGGCTCTACATCCTCACGGTGGCGCCGCAGCCCATCCTCACCAGCGGCGACCGGCCGGACCCCTCCACCATCCTCTGGCACTGGCTCCCCTCCTGGCGAGACCGCGCGGCGGAGCTGGCCACCCAGATTGTGACGGAGGCCGCGGCCCTGATCCCGGACCGGATCCCGGCGGAGACGCTGGTGCGCCTGGGCTCCCCCACGTACCAGATCCTGGAGGCCGCCCGGGAGGTGGGGGCGGACCTCATCGTGGTGGGGGAGCAGGGTCACGGCGCCGTGGGCCGGGCACTGCTGGGCAGCGTGGCGTTCAACGTGGTGCGGCAGGCGGCGTGCTCCGTCCTGGTGGCGCGCCCGCCCCGGCCGGAGGTTCGGCGGCTGCTGGTGGCCACGGACGGCTCGCCCCACGGCGAGGCGGCGGTGGAGGCGGCCGCCGCGCTGGCGCCGGCGGACGGGGAGGTGGTGGTCCTCTCGGTGGTGGCGCCGGTGACCTTGCCCTTCAGCGGCCTGCCGGAGGCGGGCGCAGTCACCGGCTACCGCTGGCTGGAGGAGGCGGAGGAGGGCGAGCGCCAGGCCGCCGAGGCCGTGACGGAGCGGGCCGCGGCGGAGCTGCGGGCGCGGGGCGCCGCCGCCCGGCCGGAGGTCCGGCGGGGCGACGTAGCGTCTACCGTTGTCCAGGCGGCGGAGGACCTGGGGGCGGACGTGGTGCTGGTGGGCTCCCGCGGCCGGTCTGCGGTCAGCAGCCTGCTGCTGGGCAGCGTGGCCGGCGCCGTGGTGGACCGGGCGCCGTGCTCCGTCCTGGTAGTGCGGCGTCCTTCGCCGCCGGAGGAGCGGTAGCGGCCCGCGGGAGGTGCCGGTGCCCCGTCGCGGTCGATCCCTCGCCGCCCGTTGGCGGGCGTTCCCCATCCTGATCCTGGCCCTGGCCCTCTGGCCGGCGGCGGCCGCGTGTGACGCGGACCGGGAGGCCGCGGAGCCGTCCGGCCCGCTGACGGCGGCCGTCCCGCAGGCCTGGCTGGAGGAGTACCGCCCTGCGCTGAGCGGACTGGAGGTCCTGGCTGTGGAGGACCCGGCCGCCGCCCGCGCGGCGGTGGAGCGGGGCGAGGCGGACCTGGCGCTCACCTGGCTGGGGCCCGGGGAGGGCGGGGACGCGCCCGTCTTCCGGCAGGACCCGGTGGCGGTGGTGGCGCCGCTGACGCTGCGGCTGGAGGAGCTCACCGCCGCCGAGGTGGCGGCGGCGGTCGCCGGCGGGACGGTGCGGGCGCTGGGCGGCCCGGCCGCCGTCCAGGTCTGGGACGCGGCGGCGGCCCGCCTGCTCTGGCCGGAGGCCGCCGTCCGGACCGCGCCCGCGGCGGAGATCCTGGCGGCGGTCTCGTCCCGCGCGGCGGCGCTGGGCGTGGTCCCCTGGGACGGGCCGTACCTCCGGGCCAAGGCGCTGCGGGTGGACGGCCGGGCGCCGGGGGCGGAGGGCTACCCGCTGGTGCTGCGCCGGGCGGTGGTGCGCCGCGACGGCGCGGACGGCGGAACGGCGGCGGACCTGGCGGCGGCGCTGCGGGAGCACCGGCCCGCGGAGCCCGCCCGCGTGACGCTGGCGGCGGTGGGTGACGTCATGCTGGGCCGCACCATCGGCCAGGCCATGGAGCGGCACGGCACGGCGTACCCCTACGCCCACGTGGCGCCCGTCCTCCAGCGGGCGGACGTGGCCTTTGGCAACCTGGAGGTGGCCCTGACGGACGGCGGCTCCCCGGCGAACAAGGACTACGTCTTCCGGGCGCCGCCGTCCTACGCGGCCTCGCTGGCAGCGGCGGGCTTCGACGTGCTGGCGCTGGCCAACAACCACGCCCTGGACTACGGCGTGGCGGGCATCACCGACGGCGCGGCGGCCCTGCGTGCCCAGGGGATCCTGCCGGTGGGCGCCGGCATGAGCGAAGCGGAGGCGCGCCGCCCGGTGGTGGCGGAGGTCCACGGGCTGCGCATCGCCTTCCTGGCGTGCGTGGCGGTGCCGGACGATAGCGGCAGCGGCTACGGCCGCGCCCAGATGGCGGCGGGGCCGTCCCGGCCCGGCGTCGCCTGGTGCGAGCCGGAACAGGTGGCGCAGGACGTGTGGGCCGCCCGCGCGGCGGCGGACGTGGTGGTCCTCTCCATGCACGCGGGGTTCGAGTACACGGAGTCCCCCAATCAGATCCAGCGCAGCGTGGCCCGGGCGGCCATCGACGCCGGCGCGGCGCTGGTGCTGGGCGGCCACCCCCACGTGCTCCAGGGGGTGGAGTACTACGGCCGCGGCGTCATCATCTACAGCCTGGGCAACTTCATCTTCGATGTGGACGATGCGGACCGCGCGCAGCCGGGGCTGCCTTCGCTCCTCTCCGTCATCTTCCTGGTGACGCTGGACCGGGACGGCGTCCGGGGGGTGGAGTTCGTGCCGGTGGTGCACAGCCAGGCGGAGAACCGGCCGGTGCTGGCGGAGGGGACGGATGCGGCGCGGGTGCTGGAGCGGCTCTACCGCCTGACGGACGCCCTCAACTGACGGCGGGGCCGGGCCCGCGGAAGCCCTGGAGGTAGTCCATGCTGCGCTGGTACCACTCCTCTTCGATCTTCCCGCGGGACATGAGGTAGTTCAGCATGACCTCCAGGGTGAGGATGGGGACCAGGCGGATGCCGAACCGCTTGAGGTACTCCCGGCCGCCCTGCTCCCGGTCGATGAGGACCACGGCGTCCTTGACGATGAGGCCCGCCTCCCGCAGCCGCTCCGCCGTCTCCACAATGCTGCCGCCGCCGGTGATGAGGTCGTCGATGATGAGGACCGTCTGGCCCGGCATGTAGGTGCCTTCGATGACGGAGCCGTCGGTGAGGCGGCCCTGGTCGTCCCGGGCCGGGTGCAGGTAGATCATGGGGGTGCCGGCCACCAGGGAGTAGGCGGTGGCGATGTGCAGGCCGCCGAAGGGGACGCCGGCCACCAGGTCGAAGCGCTCCACGTGGGGGTGGCGCATGGCCTGGAGGGCGCGGATCTCATCGCGGATGACCTGGGCGGCGCGCCGGAGGGAGCGGGGATGGCCCACTAGCAGGCGGACGTTCACGTAGATAGGGGAGTGGACCGCCGTGCGCCCCATGGTGAAGTCGCCGAACTGGATGGCACCCAGGTCCCAGAGGACGCTGGCCAGCCAGAGGTTGCCGGGGTTCGCTGCCGTTCTCGCCACCGGGGCGCTCCAGCGCGTGGTCTCACACGTGCAGCAAAAAGGGCTCCGTCACCTGGACGCAGCCTCCGCGTGCCCGCTTGCACGTCTGGAACATAACAACAGGCCCCACAGGTTGGTACCCCCAATCCGGGTGGCCCTTCCGCACGTCGTGCTCGGTGCCTGGTCTCCGAAAGGTCGTGGGGCCTGTTGGTCCGGGCCGGCCCTGTCTCCACGACAGGGCCTCACCTGTCGACCTGCCACACCCCCCAACGGACCCGATCGTTGTGCTTCATGGGGCTCTCCCTCCAGATTCGGGAAGCGTACCCATGTGCCCGGCCAGGCGCTACCAAGCTAGCACCGGGGTGCGGGCCTGTCAAGCCGTCCGTGACCGGGCCTGATCGCTCCCGGCGCGGGAACGCGCGAGGTGGAGCGCCGGTTGGGCGCGCCGCGCCGCCGCCCGTCCGCCAGGTTCCCGCTGGGGCCGCGTGGAGCCGGGCGTCCGGCCTGGGCCTCAGGCGTACCGCGGCGCCTCCACGCACTCCACGCCGTCCGGCCCCACGTCCGCGCTGTGCTCCGTGCCGGGCGGCAGGTCCAGCCGGTCGCCCGCGCGCAGCTCGTAGGCGGTGCGGTCCGGGTAGGTGATGAAGGTGATGGAGCCGCGGACGGCGTAGAGGACCTTGTGGTACGGGTGGCGGTGGGCCGCGTAGTGGTCGTACGGGCCGTTGGCCCAGGCGTGGGGCTCCAGCCCCTCCTCCCGGAAGCGCTGGAGGATGGCCTCCCTGGTGGGTGGGCTGGCGCCGTCCCAACGCCGCAGCGCCGGCTGTGGGCGCATGGCTCGTCTCCTGCGGGTGTCGCGTCGGGTGCGCGTCAGGCCTGCGGGGCCGCCCGCCGCCGCTGGTCCGGCTCCCGGCCGCCGGCGTAGCGGGGCCGGTACTCCGGCTCCCGGCCGGCAATCTGGTCGTAGTGCATGCGGTCGTGACGGTAGTAGGAGCGGGCCCACTGCATGACCGTCAGCGTGCCGAACATGGGGTGCGTGCCGGTCCGGTCGTAGCCGTCCGGGGGGATGGTGCGCAGGAGCTCCAACGTGCGGGCCCGGGCGCGGCGGAGGGCCGCCAGGTGACGGGCCAGGGGCTCCGCCTGGGCCTGCTCCAGCGGGATCTCCACCTCAGACCGGTCCGGCCGCACGCCGGAGAGGTCCGGGTTCTCCCCGTGCAGGCAGGCGCGGATCCAGGCACGGTACATGGCCTCCATCTCACACATGTGGGCGAACTGCTCCTTGGCCGACCACTGGGCCTCGCCCTCGGCGTCCTGGGGCGCCAGGGCGGCCGCCTCCTCTGAGAGGGCCTCCGCCTGCGCCATGAAGCGGGCGCGCTCCTCCTCCAGCTTGCGGAACAGCTCGTCGATGGCCGCCTGATCTGCCATGGCCGCACCTCCTGGGGCGGATCATACCGGACCGGCGCGGCGTGTCAACGCGGGAGGCGGGTGGGGGTGCGTCCTGCTGCGGGACCAACGGGAGCGAGGCACCTGACATACCTTCGCCGGATCCTTCGCCCTCCCGGCGGAGGGCTCAGGATGATATGCAGGTGCCACGGTAGGGGGCAGGTGCCAGATGGTTCGTAGGAAGCGCCAGGGTTGGGGGACCGGCGCTCCGGATGGCGCCCCGTACCGTGCCGTGCTATACTGACGGCGATTGTTGGTGATGTTGATTCACAATCTGCCCCCGGGGGTGACCGATGCCGTACAAGGACCCGCGCGAGCCGTTCACGCGCCTGACGCCGGAAGAGGCCAAGGAGATGCTGGACCGCGGCGACGTTGAACTGGTGGACGTCCGCGAGCCCGGCGAATACCAGGCCGGCCACATCCCCAACGCCAAGCTGATCCCCGTCAACTCCGTCTTCGCCCGCATCAACGAGATTGCGGCGGACAAGGACATCATCTTCGTCTGCTCCGTGGGGCAGCGGAGCGCCCTGGCCTGCGAGATGGCCGCCGCCGCCGGTCGCACGCGCCTCTTCAACGTGGAGGGCGGGACCAAGGCGTGGGCGGAGAAGGGCCTGCCCCTGGAGCAGGGGCTGCCAGCCCAGGCCTGACAGCCCCGGACCCGGCGGCGCTACGGCGGGCGGGGTGCTCCCCGCCCGTTTCGCGTCCTGCCGCCATCCCAGGTGAGGAGCCCCGCATGCCGCCTCGACTGCCGCCGCAGGTGCGCGAGACCCTGGGCGACCTGGCCGACGGCCTCCGCGCCGCCCTGGGCGAGCGCCTCACGGCCCTCTACCTGGGCGGCTCCGCCGTCCTGGGCAGTTTCCACGACGCCGCCAGCGACCTGGACTTCCTGGCCGTGATCGACGGCCCCCTGGCGCCGGACGGCCGCCACGCGCTGGCGGCGCTGCACGACACGCTGCGCGGCCGCGGACCCTACGGCGACCGCCTGGACGGGGCCTACGTTCCCCGGGAGCTGCTGACGCCGGAGGGGGCGTCCGGCCCCGTCCCGTCCTGCCGCCTCGGCCGGTTCGCCGCCGGCGGCGAGGGCGCGGCGGTCACGGCGGACGTGATCTACCACGTGCGGGAGCAGGGGTTCACCCTGCACGGCGCGGAGCCCAAGCTGGTGCTGCCCCGCGTGACGGAGGCGGGGATGCGTGCCGCCCTCCAGGCGGCGCTCCGGCAGGACCCCGCTCCGGCGGCGACGCCGGAGGCTGCGGCCGCCGCGCTGCTGGATATGCTGCGCCGGGCGTGCACGCTGGAGCTGGGGCGTCCGGTCTCCCGCGCCGACGGTGCGGCGTGGGCGCTGGCCACGCTGGACGCCGCGTGGCACCCGGCCGTCCGGGCCGCGCTGGCCGTGCGGGAGGGGCGGGGCACGGCGGCGGACGGCCGGGCGGCGGCGGAGGCCCTGCCCGGCCTCCACGCGCTGGTCCGCTCGCGGTATGGCTGACGCCTACCCCAACAGGAAGCCCAGCCCGGAGGCCATGAAGAAGAGCCCCAGCGCCACCAGGAAGGCGCCGCACAGCCCCAGCACGGCCCGGTAGACGCGCGTGCTGACCAGCCGCCGTCCCGTGGCCAGCGCGAAGGCGATGAGCCCCAGCCAGGCGAAGTCCGTGGAGACGTGCGCCAGGTAGACGGCCGCCACGCCCGCCGCGCCGTACTCCAGCGAGCGGCTCATGAACCCCGCGCCAATGGTGGCCCACCAGATGAGCCAGTACGGGTTGGAGACGCTGATGAGGACGCCCGCCGGCACCAGGCTCCGGGCCATGGCGCCGGGCGCGGCCGCCACCGCCACGGGGCCCCCGCCGCCCGCCGGCGGCGGGCCGGGCGCCAACTCCAGGCGCTGGCGGGGCAGCGTACGGAGGATGGCGGCACCGGTCCAGAGGATGAAGGCGCCGCCCACCAGGCCAATAGCGCCCGTCACGGCGTCGTGCTGGAGGACGCGGCTCAGCCCGAAGGCCAGCGCCAGCACCACCGCCAGCTCTGCCGCGGCGTGGCCCAGGCTGATGAGCGGGCCCGCCCAGAAGCCGCGCCGCACGGCCTCACGGATGGTGAGGGTGGTCAGCGGCCCGGGGGAGAGGGCACCGCTGAGGCTGACCCAGAGGACGCTGCCCAGGAGGGCCAGGAACGCCAGCATGGCAGGCCCATGGTAGCAGGGCCGGCGCCGTGGGAGAACGGCAAGGGGGACGGCGGCAGCCGTCCCCCTCTGTTCGCGCCGGTCTGCGGGGCCGGGTCAGTACTGGCCCAGCAGCTCCCACAGCTTGTGAGTGACCTCCACCGCCTTGTCGTGCTCCCGCTGCCAGACGTTCCGCCCGAAGATGAAGCCCGTGGCGCCGGCCTCCAGCGCCGCGCGCGCCTTGGCGAACAGCTCCTCGTCGCTCACCTTGGAGCCGCCGGAGAGCAACACCGGCACCTTGCCGGCGGAGGCCACCACGCGGGCCATCCCCTCCTCCGGCGTGTAGCTCATGTCGCGGTAGGGCTTGGGCTGGAGCTTCGCCTTCTCCGCGTCGAAGACCGGCATGTTCAGCTTCACCACGTCCGCGCCCAGCTCCACGGCCACCCGCGCGGCGTAGTCCACGGCGTAGAGGCTATCGCGCCCGCCCTTGGCCTCGATGGCCGACCCGCGCGGGTACGACCAGACGATGAGCGGCATGCCGTAGATCTCGCACTCCCGCCGCACCTGGGCGAACTGGATGAAGTCCTCATCCTGCCGCGGCGAGCCCACGTACAGGGTGTAGCCCACGGCGTCCGCCCCCTGGGCGATGGCGTCCTCCACGCTGGCGTTCAGCGGCGAGATGGGGTTGTCGTCCGAGGGGATGTCCGTCTTGCCGTTGATCTTCAGGATCAGCGGCACCTCCGGCGCCACGTGCCCGTACTTCCGGGCCACGCCCACCTGGGTGGCGATGCCGGAGTAGTTGCCGTCCCGGGCCAGGCGGAAGATGTACGCCGGGTCCGCGCTGGCCGGGTTATCGAAGAAGTCGCGCGGGCCGTGCTCCAGCCCCTGGTCGTAGGGGAGGAAGAGCACCGTCCCGTTACCGGCGCCGCGACTGTAGAACAGCCGCCGCAGGCGGACCAGCTTGCCGTGGCTCAGGTTCAGCTCCTCCAGGCTGGGTCGCTGTACTCGCGTCTTCTGTTCAACCATGGCGCGCCTTCCTGTCCTTCCGTGGTGAGGTAGTGGACCGTGCAAGGGCGGGGGTGCAGCATGGCCGCGTTCAGCCCCATAATAGGGGTGGGGGGCGCCCCTGTCAAAGCGAGGGCGCAACGGCGAGGTGCCATGGCCACGGCGCAAGACGGCTTCGTGACGGTGGGCGGGGTCCGGCTCCACTACCGGGACTGGGGCGGCGACGGGCCCGCCGTGCTGCTCCTCCACGGCCTCATGGCCGACGCCGGCGTCTGGGATGCCGTGGCCGCGCGGCTGGCGGACCGGTTCCGGCCCATTGCCCTGGACCAGCGCGGCCACGGCCTCAGCGACAGGCCGGCCTCCGGCTACGCCCCGCGGGACTACGCGGCGGACGCGGCCGGCCTGGTGCGGGCGCTGGGCCTGCGGCGGGTCCACGTGGTGGGCCACTCCATGGGCGGCCGGACGGCCATGGCCCTGGCGGCGCTCTACCCCCGGCTGGTGGGTCGCCTGGTCATTGTGGACATCGGCCCGGAGGCGTGGGTCCAGAACTACCAGGAGACGGTGCGGGCCGTGACGCGCACGCCGGCCTCCTTCCCGGATGAGGAGGCCCTGCGCCGCTGGCTGCCGGAGCGGGCCCAGCACCGGGCGCCGGAGCTGGCGGCGGGCATGGACCGCGGGCCGGACGGGGCACTCCGCTGGCGCTGGGACCGGGCAGCGGTGCTGGAGACGGTGCGCATCGGCCGGACGCGGGGGTGGTGGCACTACCTCCGGGACACCCGCGCCCCGGCCCTGGTGGTGCGCGGCGAGCAGAGCCGGGAGCTGCGCCCGGACGTGGCCCGGCGGATGGCGGCGGTGCTGGACGGCCGCGGCGCCGCCCGCCGGGGGAACGGTCGTGCCCGGCTGGCCGTCATCCACGGCTGCGGCCACGACGTGCCGCGCCAGGCGCCCGCCGCGCTGGCCGCGCTGCTCTCCCTCTTCCTGGGCCCCGCCCGCGCCGGACGCCGCGCCGCCCCGGCGGGCGCCCCATGAGCCCCGGCGGACGGTCCGGCATGCCGCGCATCGTCCTGTTTGACGTGGACCTCACGCTGGTGAACACCGGGGGTGCCGGCTCCCAGGCCATGAACCTGGCCTTCCAGGAGCTGTTCGGCGTGCCCTCCGCCCTCGCCGGCGTGAGCCTGGCCGGCCGGACGGACCGCGCCATCCTGCGGGACCTGCTGACACGACATGGTATCCCGCCGGACGGGACCGGCCACCTGGCGGCGGCCTTCCAGGAGCTGTACGTGGAGAAGCTGCGGGAGGTGTTGCCGCAGCGGCAGGGCCGGGTGCTGCCGGGTGTCCGGGAGCTCCTGGAGGCCCTGCGGGCGGACCCCGCCACCGCCGTGGGGCTCCAGACGGGCAACTTCCGCGCCAGCGCGCGGGTCAAGCTGGAGCACTACGGCCTCTGGCACCTCTTCCTGGACGGCGGCTTCGCCGACGACTCGGAGTCGCGGCCGGAACTGGTGGCGGCGGCCATCCGCCGGGTACGGCGGGCCGCCGGGCTGACGGACGGCCCCGCCGCCGTCTACGTCATCGGCGACACGGGGCACGATGTCGCCGCGGCGAAGGCCAACGGCGCCGTGGCCGTGGGCGTGGCCACGGGGTACGAGGACGTGGCGGCGCTCCGGCGGCACGGCGCGGACCTGGCCTTCCCGGATCTTTCGGACGTGGCCGCCGTCCTGGCGGCGTTCCAGGCCGCCGCCCCGCCGTGACGCCCTGCATCCGCCCGCCGTGCCCGCCCCGTACCTGCACCGGAGCCCCGCGCTACCTGGGAGCCTGCCCATGAACCGTCGCTTCGCAGTCCTGGCCTTCGCCCTGCTGGCCCTGGCGCTGGCCGCCGCCGTGGCGCTGGCGCGGCAGGACGGCGGGTCCCCGGAAGCGGCCGCGCCGGCCCCCGTGGTCCGGGGCGAAGGCCCCCTGGCGCTGGCCGGTGCGCTGGAGCTGAGCCCGTCCGGCCGCGAGGCCCACGCCGACGTGGCGGCCTACGGGAACCTGGCCTTCGTGGGGAAGGCGGGCGGCGCCTGCCCCGCGGCCGGCGTGGACGTGGTGGACGTATCGGACCCGGCGGCGCCCCGCAAGGTGGGCGAGACGGACCACCACGAGAACACCTCCATGGAGGACGTGGACGCCCTCCGCGTGGGGGACCGGGACGTGCTGGCGGTGGGCCTCCAGCGCTGCCGCGGTGACGCGCCGGGCGGCCGCATCGGCCTGGAGCTGTACGACGTCACGGACCCCGCGCGGCCGCGCCGGCTGGCCTTCTTCGACGTGGCCGCCTACAGCCGGGACGTGGGCGGCGTCCACGAGCTGGACGTGACGGCCACGCCCTCCGGCCGCGCGCTGGCGCTGCTGGCGGTGCCCAACCTGGAGCGCCGCACCGCCGGCCCGGAGGGCCGGGGCGGCACCGGCGACCTGCTCATGGTGGACATCACGGACCCGGAGCGGCCGTCGCTGCTGGCGGAGTGGGGCCTCATGGACGAGCCGTCCCTAGGCCCCGGCGCCCTCCAGACGGAGGCCCGCGGCGCCCAGGGGGCGGTGTTCCTCCACAGCGCGCGGGCCGGTGCGGACGGCACGGTGGCCTACCTCTCCTACTGGGACGCGGGGGTGATCATCCTGGACATCTCGGACCCGGCGGCGCCGCGCTACCTGGGCCGGACGGCCTACGGGCCGGAGGACGAAGGCAACGCCCACTCGGTGGCGGAGGGGGACGGCGGCCGCCTGCTGGTGCAGGCGGACGAGGACTTCTCCCCCCGGCGGCTCACGGTGACGGCGGACGCCCTCCCCGGCCCGCGGCCCGCCCAGCCGGCGTCCTTCGGGCCGGACCTGGGGGACGGGCTGGCGGGGGAGACGGTCTTCGTGGGTCGCGGCTGCCCCGGCGACGCCTACCAGGCGGACCCGGCGGGGCGCATCGCCCTCATTGAGCGGGGGGAGTGCCCCTTCAACGTGAAGGTGGCGCTGGCGCAGGAGGCGGGGGCCACCGCCGTGGTGGTGTACAACAACGTGTCGGAGGAGGGGGCCATGGCCATGGGGGGCGAGGACACCGCCGCGCTCCCGGGCGGGCGGGAGGTGACGGTGACCATCCCCTCGCTGGCGGTGGACCGGGAGACGGGGCTGCGCCTCCGGGAGGCCGCGCCGGCGGCGCTGGCCGCCGCGCCCCGGTTCGACGGGTGGGGCTTCCTCCGGTTCTGGGATGTCCGGGACCCGGCCCGTCCGGTCCCGCTGGGGACCTACGCCACGCCGGCGGCGGCGGACCCGGCTTTGGTGGGGCAAGGGACGTGGAGCGTGCACAACCCGGAGGTGCGCGGGACGGTGGTGTACGCCTCCTGGTACAGCGACGGCGTGCGCGCCATCGATGTCTCGGACCCGGGCCGGCCGCGGGAGGTGGCCGCCTGGACGGGCCAGGGGGCGCCGCCGGGCGCGGGGCCGGTGGACATCTGGGG
>DATCLE010000363.1:0-2637 GCA_036564075.1 Dehalococcoidia bacterium | reverse complement strand
GGATCGAGGTCTGCCGCCGGCTCCGCGGCGGCGGCGACGTGCCCATCATCATGGTCACCGCCCGCGACGCCGTGACCGACAAGATCCAGGGGCTGGACGCCGGCGCCGACGACTACATCACCAAGCCGTTCGTCTTCGACGAACTCCTGGCCCGGGTCCGCGCCGCCCTCCGGCGCCGCACGCCCACCGGGCAGGAGGTCCTCCGCGTGGGGGACCTGGTCATCAAGCCCAGCAGCCGCGAGGTCTTCCGCGGCGACCGCCAGGTGGAGCTCACCACCCGGGAGTACGAGCTGCTGGAGTTCCTGGCACGCCACGCCGGCCAGGTGGTGACCCGCGAGATCATCTTTGAGCGCGTCTGGGGCTACAACTTCGAGGTGGAATCCGACGCCATCAAGGTGTATATTCGGTACCTCCGAAGGAAGCTCAACGCGGAAGGAGAGCGGGACCTGATCCATACCGTCCGGGGGATCGGGTACATGCTCAAGGACTAGGCGTGCTGCGCTCCATCCACTCGGGCCTCAGCCTCCGCTGGCGCCTCTCCCTCTGGTACGCGGTCGTCTTCGGCCTCACCCTCCTCATCCTCCTGACCGTGGTCCAGCAGGTCACCCGCGCCGTCCTGGTGAGCGACCTGGACGCGCGGCTGCGCAAGAGCGCCCAGGATACCGCCGCCCTGCTCCTCAAGGACAGCGGCTACTCCAACCCGGAAGTGGTCAACTCCGTCCTCCAGGCCAACTCCATCGGCGGCCTGGCGGACTCCCCCCTCATCACCATCATCCGCAGCCCGGACCACACCATCCTCTCCACTTCCGCCGGCGGCCTGGACCTGGGTGACTTCCGCATCAGCGAGGAAGGCCGCGACCGCGTGGCCGCCGGGGAGGACGTCTACGAGACCATCCGCCTGGAGGACGGCCGCCGCGTTCGCCTCTACTCCTACCCCGTCATCGACCAGGGGAAGGTGGTGGCCATTGTCCAGACCAGCGAGAGCCTCCAGCACGTGGAGTCCGCCCTGGACCGGTTCCAGCGGATCTTCATCCTCGGCAGCCTCATCGCCGCCGCCGTGGCGGGGCCCGTGGGCTACCTCCTGGCCCACCGCGGCCTCAACCCCCTGGAGCGGGTGGTGCGGACGGCCCGCCAGATCGAGGCCAGCGACCTGAAGCGGCGCCTGGCCATGCAGGGCGCACCCGCGGAGGTACAGCGCCTGGCCGATACCTTCGACTCCATGCTGGCCCGCCTGGAGGAGGCGTTCGAGCAGCAGAAGCGCTTCGTGGCCGACGTCTCCCACGAGCTGCGGACGCCGCTCACCGCCCTGCGCGGCAACATCGACGTCCTCCTCCTGGACCCCGGCCTGCCGCCGGAGCTGCGGGAGCAGCTCAGCCGCATGTCCGCGGAGTGCGGCCGCCTGATCCGCCTCTCCTCCAACCTGCTCTACCTGGCCCAGGCGGACCTGGGCCGGCCTCTGGACGTCCGCCCGGTGGACCTGGACGTGCTGTGCCTGGAGGTGCTGCACCAGGCAAGGGACCTGAACCGCAAGGTCCGCATCCGCATGCAGCACGAGGACCAGGTCACCGTCATGGGCGACGCGGACCGGCTGAAGCAACTGGTCCTGAACCTGGTGGAGAACGCCGTGAAGTACACGCCGCCGGGCGGCACCGTCTCCCTGGGGCTGTACCGGGAGGAGGGCTGGGCCCGCATTGTGGTGCGGGACACGGGGCCCGGCATCCCGGAGGAGGACCTGCCCCATATCTTCGAGCGGTTCTACCGGGCCAACGGCCGCCGCCGGGCCGGCGGCGCGGGGCTGGGCCTGGCCATTGCCCAGTGGGCCGCCCGCACCCACGGCGGTGAGATCACCGTCCAGAGCACCCTCCACAAGGGCTCCACCTTCACCGTCCGGCTGCCCATCCACCCGCCGGACGTGCCGGCGCCGCCCCGGCGGGCGGCAGGACCTCCCGCCGGCGACGCCCCCACCGACGCCGCACGGCCCCGACCGGCGCCCGCCGGTCCCCCTGCCCGCTCCTGACCGTCCGGTCGGGAAGCCGTTGACCCCTCCCCCACGGGCTGCTACCGTGGGGGTAACCTGCCCGCCCCAACCGGAGCGAAAGGAGCACCCCCGGCATGGTCACCGTCCTGCGTCGCGCCGGCCGGTTCGTCAGCGTGGGGCGGACGGCGGTCCGCATCTACGCCGGGTACAAGTGGTTCCAGGCGCGCGGACGGCTGGGGCCCCGTTGGCGCCCCTCGGACCAGGCGTGGTCCCGCCGCCACACGCGGAGCGCCTGGCTGGTCTACCACACCGCCCTCCGGCGCCGCGGCCTCCTCATCAAGTTCGGCCAGTTCCTGGGCACCCGCGCGGACCGGCTCCCGGAAGAGTACGTGGCCGTCCTCTCCCAGCTCCACGACCAGGTGCCGCCCCAGCCCTTCGCCGTGGTAGAGCGGGAGGTGGTCCGGGAGACGGGGCGCAGCCTGGCGGACGCCTTCTCCGAGTTCGATCCCGAGCCGCTGGCGGCCGCCTCCCTGGCCCAGGTACACCGGGCACGCCTGCGGGACGGCCGGGAGGTGGCCGTCAAGGTCCAGTACCCGGACATCCGGCGGGTCATCGGCATGGACCTGGACAACATCGCCGTCATGGCGTGGGTCCTGGGC
>DATCLE010000362.1:0-5375 GCA_036564075.1 Dehalococcoidia bacterium | reverse complement strand
CCCCCGTGGCAGACCACGGCGATGCGCTCGCCCACGTTGCGGGCAATGGCCAGTTCAATGGCGTTGATGCACCGCTTGCGGAACTCGAAGCTGGACTCGGAGTAGGGGAAGACGTCCCAGCTTCGCTCGTTCAGCATGCGCTGGTCCACGGCCCGCAGCAGGTCCCGGCCCAGGACCTCCAGCGGGCTCTTGTCCGGCGGCAGGTCCCGGTAGATCCCCACCTCCCGCAGGTCGTCGATGATCTGGGGCTCCAGCCGGTGGTGCCGGGCCACGGCCTCCGCCGTCTCCAGCGCACGCCGGAGGGGGCTGGTGAAGACGGCGTCCAGCCGCAGCGTGGAGAGGGCGGCGCCCAGTGCCGCCGCCTGGCGGCGGCCGTGCTCGCTCAGGGGCGGGTCCGTGAACTCCGCCACGGTGCTCTCCGGCCGGTGCGCCTGCTGGGCGTGGCGGATCAGCAGCACCTCCGTGACGCCCTCCACGCCGGTGAGGAACGCCATGTCGAAGACACGGGGCGGACGGGACTGGGGCTCAGTCATGGGGCAGGCTCCAGGGCCCCCGTCGGGCCGGACGGGCGGCTCCATGGTACCACGACGCCCCCGCCGGCGAAACGGCCCCGGCCCGGCGCGGACGGGCAGGACATAACATAACGATCAATCCGGCCGTTCCCGGTCAGCCGCCGGCGGGGGCGCGGACGGCCGCGGCGCGGCGCCAGGCGGGGATGGAGGAGGCCAGCCCCAGGGCCAGCGCCACCACCAGCGTCACCAGCGAGCCGGCGATGCCGGGCTTCACGGTCATGAGGAAGACAATGCCCACGGCCACCACGGACATGGTCTGGACGGTGGTCCAGAGGACGGGGTCCAGGATCCGGGCCCGGAGCGCCCCCTGCACGGGGCCGTCCGGCGCGTCCTTGGCCTCCCGGCTGATGGTGCCCAGGCGTCGGGCGTTGACGGCGGGCCCCAGGACGATCATGACCAGGAGGAGGGCCATGGAGACGTCCACCCAGCCGTCGCCCCAGAACTCGAAGTCGGTGGCCATGTAGATGCCGCTCAGCAGCAGCACCAGGGAGGCGACGGGCAGGAGCTTATCGGACAGGTCGGCCAGGCCGGACCACTCCCGGACCTGCGCCACCGACTCCGAGCGACGCATGCGTGCCATGGCCGTGAGGACAATGGCGACGCCCATGAACAGCCCAATGGCGCCCATGACGTGGAGGAACAGGACGATCTCGTAGAGGGTCATGGCGGACGCCACCTCCAGCGTAGTGATGCAGGGCCGCAAGACGCGCCCTGTGCCCGCATGCTACCGGGTCGCTGTAGCGGTGGCAAGCGGCAAGGCGTCGGCCCCGCCGGCCTCGGTGAACGGGCGCGCCTCTACCGGGCGGACGGCGGGGCAGGGGCCGCCGCCTCCGGGCAGCCGCCGAAGTCCGGCGGCGGCAACGGCTCCCCCGGTCCGATGGCGTTCCGGCCGTAACCCTGGAGGGCCTGGAGCGCCTGGTCCAGCAGGGCAGCGTCGCCGGGCTGGTCGGGACCGGGAGGCAGGTTCACGTCTACGAACGTCCCGCCCGTCCACACCAGCAACTTGCCGGGCCCCTGCCGGGCTAGTGCGCCGCCGCGGACCGTCTCTAGGGGCCCAACCGCTGCAGCCTGCTCTGGCCGTACATGGCAGGCGGGCCGGACGTGGAGGGAGACCGGCATGGCGCAGGGCCTCCCGGTGCAGGTGCCGTACAAGAAGGTCACAGCGTTCCAGGCATTGTTCGGCGGCGCGCCTGGCGGAGCGTCGTATGCCGTGTGGCTCGCGGAACTGAACTGGTGCCCCGCGAAGGACGGTCCCGGCCAGAAGAGGGGGAACGCGTCGAATCCCTCAAGCTGGCGGAGGTGCTCGTCCAGCTGGCCCTCCAACCCTGGGATGGAGAAGTGGTCCGGCGGCAGGCTCGCCGGGTCCAGGAAGACCGCCGGCTCGAAGTCGTAGCGCTGGAGCAAGATCTCGTCCTCGTGCTCGGGGCCCGTGGGTCGGGCCCTGGTGTCCCGCTCCTCCGCCGGCGTCCCCGGCGGCGGCCGCAGCGACACCTCCAGCCGCACCGGAAGGAAGGAGCGGGCGTCCAGGTACAGGTCCTGGGCGAACGTGGTGCCCGCCGGGTAGTCGCCGCCGTCTCCCGTGATCCGGGACCAGCCGCGAAGCTGGATCACCTGCCGGCCGTCCAGGCTCCGGTGCCCCTGAACGCGGGCCTCCGGGTACTGGGCAATGGCCTGAAGGTACCAGAGGGGGAGCGGGGCCGGCGACAGGTCCTCCAGGTACCCGCTCGCCGGCACGTAGGTGGCCGCCTGCCCGCCCTCTACCACCGTGACAGTCCGGAGCACACCGTCCTCGTAGATCTCTCCACGTGCGGAGGACCGGTCGGGGAAGAACCAGAACCGGCGCTGCTCCTGGATTCCCCCGGGATCGGCGGAGAGGTTCACCTGCGTCGCCTGGACGTAGAAGACCTTGCCCGGCGGGCTGGCGGCCGCCAGAGCCTGCTGGAGCACCCTGTCGGCGGCCTCCTGCGGGTCCCCGCCGTCGGAGAGGACGGTCCGCACGTACCCCGCCGCGCCGAAGACGGCCCGCACCGCCTCCGCCGCGGCGGCGCGGGCGGGCGGGAAGAGGGCCAGGACGGCCAGCACCAGCAGCGCCGCCGCCAGCGCCGGCAGGACCGCCCGGCGGCGCCGGGGAGCCGGTGCGGCTGCCTCCGGCCGGAAGGCAGCCAGACGCGGCGGCAGGGCAGGCCGGGCCGCCAGCAGCCGTACCACGGGGTCGTCCGCTGGGGCGGCGCCGCGCAGGACTGCGTCGATGTAGGCGTCGGTGGCGTCGACCGCGCGCCGCTCGTCGCTCATGACGAGACCTCCTCCCGCCAGCGCTGGCGCAGCTTCGCCAGGCTGCGGTGGACCAGTTGCTTCACCGCGTCCGGCCGCTTCCCCAGGACGGCGGCCACCTCCGCGCTGGTGAGGCCGCCGGCCAGGCGGAGCAGCACCGCGTCCCGCGCCTCCGGCGAGAGCTCCGCCAGGAGCGAGGCCAGCAGTAGCTCGTCGTCCGGGTCCGGCGGGGGCACCGGTGCCGCCAGGAGCGCTGTCGCAGGCGGCGCCAGCGCCGGCGGCGGGCGTGGTCGATGACCAGGTTGCGGGCGATGGTGAAGATCCAGGCCTCGGTAGAGGCGGGCCGGGAGCGTCCGGCGGTCCGCAGGGCACGGACGAAGACCTCCGCCGTGATGTCTTCGGCGTCCTGGGGGCTCTCTACCCGCCGCCGGACGTAGGCGAAGACCCGGGGCGCCAGGTCCCGGTACAGGGCGGCGAAGTCCGGCCCCGTCCCTTCGGTCATCGCCGCCGCCCGGTCCGGCACGCTCCCACCGCCATCGGTACCCCCTTGCTTCGCGCCGCCCGGCTGCCTGGGAGCGGCGCGCTCTACCCGGTATGACGCGCGGGCACCGGCGGGGGTGACACGCGGACCGGCGCCACGGCTACCGCACCGTCGTGGGCCCCCCGCGGTCCATGCCGCCTCCCCCTGGCGGGAGAGCGGGCGACGCACCTCACCCGCCCCCGCTCCTCTGCAGCTCGGGGCCCGGAGGAGAGGACGGATCCCGCGGCTTCGCGAACTTCGCGGATCTCGCATATTGACAACCTTCGATACATCAGCTACCCTGGCGCCATGACGAAGCCGACCGTGGAGTCCATCCAGGAACGCGCCCCCTGCTGCACGGTTACCGCGCCGCCCCTGCCCGAGGCGGCGGCCGGGGAACGCGCCCGGCGGTTCAAGGCGCTGGCGGACCCCACGCGGGTGCAGATTGTCTCCGTGCTGCTGCGCAACGGCGACCCCGTCTGCGTGTGCGACATCACGGCGCTGTTCCCGCTGGGCCAGCCCACGGTCTCCTACCACCTGAAGGTGCTGCGGGACGCCGGGCTGGTGGACTGCCACCGCCGCGGGCCCTGGTGCTACTACTACGTCCGCCCGGAGGCGGCAGGCTGGGTCCGCGCCGCGCTGGGCTCCGGCTGATCTCGTCATGCCCGGTATATCGATAACCTTCGATGCAACTCGTACGGGAGGAGGGACGGTCGCATGGGGCAGAGCCGGGACGGTACTGGGGATCGGCTGTCGCCGGAGCTGGCGGCGTCGCTGCGGGACGCCCTAGGGCTGACGGTGGCGCCGCAATCGCTGGCGGAGGTCTTCACGGGACCGGTGGAGTGCCAGGTGGAGACCCTCTTCTCGCCGGTGCCCACGGGGCACCGGGTCCGGGCCGGCGGGCGGTCCGGGCACCTGAAGTGCGCGCTGGATGGCTTCCTGCTGGCCTTCCTCCAGGAGGAGCCGGTGGAGCTACGCTCCACCAGCCCGCTGACGGGCACGGAGGTGCGGGCGGAGATCACGCGGGACGGGCTCCGGCTCTCCCACGGCGGGGCCGTCCTCTCGCTGGCCGCTGTGGCGGCGGGGGCCGAGTCCTGCCTCTGCGTGCGCTGCCCGGACGTCCACCTCTTCCCCTCGCAGGAGGAGTACGGCCGCTGGGCCGCCACGGCGGCGGACGCGGGCACCGTGCCGCTGCCGGCCGCCACGGCGTTCGAGCTGGCCCGCATGGTAGTGCAGCAGGCGTCCCGGGACGGGGACCGGGGAAAGGAGGCGTGTCCATGACACAGGAGATCGACATCCGGGAGATCGTGCGGGAGCGGTACGCCGCGGAGGCCCGCCGCGTGACGGCGGAGGGCGGCGACGCCTGTTGCGGCTCGCCGGGGGCCAAGGGCCCCATCAGCCGCGACATCTACCCCCGGGATGAGGTGGCGGACCTGCCGGAGAAGGCGGTGCTGGCCTCCCTGGGCTGCGGCAACCCGACGGCGCTGGCGGAGCTCCGGCCGGGCGAGGTGGTGCTGGACCTGGGCTCCGGCGGCGGCATCGACGTGCTGCTCTCGGCCCGGCGCGTGGGACCTTCGGGCAAGGCGTACGGGCTGGACATGACGGACGAGATGCTGGAGCTGGCCCGGCAGAACCAACGCGAGGCCGGTGTGGCCAACGCGGAGTTCCTCAAGGGGCACATGGAGGAGATCCCGCTGCCGGACGGCTCCGTGGACGTGATCATCTCCAACTGCGTCATCAACCTCTCGCCGGACAAGGACCGGGTGCTGCGGGAGGCGTTCCGGGTGCTGCGGCCGGGCGGCCGGTTCGCGGTGTCGGACATCGTGGTGCAGGGGCGGCTGCCGGAGGAGGTCCGCGGGAACATGGACCTCTGGTGCGGCTGCCTGGCCGGTGCCCTCCACGAGGATGAGTACCGGGAGAAGCTGGCTGCGGCGGGGTTCCGGGACGTGGAGGTGGAGGTGACCCGCGTGCTGGCGGGCCCCGGCGCGGAGGGCTGGCCCGCCACGGGGACG
>DATCLE010000361.1:0-2418 GCA_036564075.1 Dehalococcoidia bacterium | reverse complement strand
ATCGCCTCCAGGCAGACCAGGAGGGCGCGGGCGTTGTCGTCGGATGTATAGCCTGTGGCCCGGTTGGGCACGGGCCCGAGGGCGTGCTGGATCATGCCCGTGTCGTCCGTCAGGCGGCGCAGGTGGCCCAGGTGGGGCCGGGGCACCGGCGCCACCGGCGCGGCCGCGTCAGCGGCGGGCAACGGCCCTCACCTCCCTGCGGCCCAGGCCTTCCACCAGGTCCAGGTAGCGGGCGCCCACCTCGGGCCAGGCGAATCCCCGGGCTCGCTCCCTCGCCCGCCGCCCCAGGCCGGCCCGCAGCTCGGGGTTGCGGGCCAGGGCCACCAGCGCGCGGGCAAGGGCCGCCGCGTCCCCGAAGGGCACCAGCCAGCCCGCCCCGCCACCGAGGCGTTCCTCCGCGTAGGCGTAGGGCGTGGAGATCACCGCCTTGCCCATGGCGACGGCGTAGGTGAGGGTGCCGCTGGTGATCTGCTGGGGCTCCTGGTAGGGCGTGATGTAGATGTCGCACGCCGCCAGGTAGCCGAGGAGTTCCTCCTCGTCCAGGTAGCGGTTGACGAACCGCACGTGCCCGTCGAGGCCCAGGCGCCGTACCCGTTCTTCCAGCCCCTGGCGGTACGACTCGCCCGACGCGCGGGCGATGTCGGGATGGGTGGCCCCCACCACCAGGTACAGGAGGTCGGGGCACCGGGGGGCCGCCTCGGCCATGGCATCCAGCGCCAGCTCGATCCCCTTGCCGGGACCGATGAGGCCGAAGGTCATGGCCACCGTCCGCCCCGCCAGGCCCAGCCGCTCCTTCCAGCCCTCCGGCGTCCCCGGCGGCGGCGCGGGCACGCCGTGGGGGATGTACACGATCTTCTCCGGCGGCGCCCCGTACACGTCGCGGAGGAGGTGGACGGCGCGCCCCGCCATGGCCACCACCGCCCGCGACGCCCGGATGACCCGCTGCAACACGGCCCGCTGCTCGGGGCCGGGACGGCTGAGCACCGTGTGCAGGGTGGTGATCACCGGCACCGACAGCGAGGAGAGCAGCTGCAGGACCATGCGCCCCACCTCGCCGCCGAAGATGCCGAACTCGTGCTGGAGCAGGACGGCGTCGACGCCGCTGCGGTTGAGGTAACGGGCCGCCTCCACGTAGGCCCAGTCCTCATCCTGGGGCAGGGTCATCACCACCTCCGGCGGCCAGGCGCCGCCAGCCTCCCGGACCACGGCCACGACGGGCACCTCCGCGGCGCCGGCCGCCAGCAGGCCCTGCCGCAGGTGGGCGGCAAAGCTGGCCAGGCCGCAGCGGCGGGGCGGGTACGTGCTGACGATGGCGGCTCGGACGCTCACAGCCGTCACCTCCCCTCGGCGGCGATCAGCGCTTCCTCCACCACCCCGCCGCCCACGCGGGTACCGAAACCCAACACGGAGCGGCGCAACACCACCCGGGCGCCCACCTGCGCCCGGTCCCACAGCACCGCCTCCGACACCTGGGCGCCGGCGCCGATGCGGCAGCCGGCCCCGGTGACCACCCACGGGCCGAGCCGCGCGCCTTCCTCCACGGCGGTACCCGCTCCCAGCACGACGGGCGGGACGAGCTGGGCGGAGGGAGGCATGGTCACGCCCTCGCCCAGCCACACGCCCGGCCGGGCGGGCGTGCCAGGGACGGGCAGGGGACAGCGGCCGGCCAGCACGTCCCGGTGCAGATCGAGGTAGCGCTGGCGCGTGCCGATGTCCTTCCAGTAGCCCTGGCAGGCGCAACCGTACACCTTGAGTCCCGCGGCCACCAGGGCGGGGAAGGTCTCGCGCTCCACGGACACCTCCCGGCCCGGCGGGATCCAGCGGAGGACCTCCGGCTCGAAGACGTAGATCCCGGCGTTGACCAGCCGGCTCGTCGTCTCGCCGGGGCGGGGTTTCTCCACGAAGCGCAGGACCCGGCCCTCGGCGTCCAGCTCCACCGCGCCGTAAGCCGAGGGGTCCTCCACCTCCACCAGGGCGATGGTCACGTGGGCCCCCCGCTGCCGATGGAAGGCCAGGAGGCCGCGGATGTCAAAGGTCTGGACGACGTCGGCGTTGAACACCAGGAAGGGACCGTCATCGCCTGCAACGGCGCCGGCCGCGAACCGGATGGCGCCTCCCGTCCCCAGCGGCAGCGGTTCCACGGCGTAGCGGAGCCGCACGCCGCGGGGCGGGTTGCTGCTGAAGTGCTCCACCACCACATCCTTGCCGTGCCGGAGGCTGAGGACGATGTCGGCGATGCCGGCGTCGGCCAGCCGCTCGATGAGGTGTTCCAGCCACGGGCGGCCGAGCACGGGCACCATGGGTTTCGGCAACTCCTGCGTCAGCGGGTGCAGCCGCGTCCCCAGGCCGCCGGCCAGCAGGATGGCCCGGGTCGTCACAGGTTGCCCCCCCTTTCACGGGAACCCGTTGCCCACCGCT
>DATCLE010000360.1:0-2424 GCA_036564075.1 Dehalococcoidia bacterium | reverse complement strand
GTGGCGGTGGACCTGCGACACGGCCCGCCCGCGGACGCCGCGGAGCAGGGCTGCCGCATCTACCAGCACGTGCGCACGGCGGAGATCGTCATCGGCCGGCTGACGGTGAACTGCCCGTAGGGGGGCCTACGGCGCGCCCAGGAACGCGGCCACCTCCCCATTCACCACGTCCGGCCGCTCCCGCTGCACGAAGTGGCCGCACTCCGGCACCCGCACCAGCCGGTGATCCGGGAAGAACTGCCCCAGGTTGTCCGCCCAGGCTACCGGCAGGATGGGATCGTTCTCCCCCCAGAGGACCAGCGTGGGCGTGCCGATGGGCGCAGGCGTCCCGCCGCCGCGGGTGCGGAAGACGGCCCGGTACCAGTTGAAGCCGCCGCGCACCGCGCCGGGCTGGGAGAAGACCTCCGCGTACGTCCGGATCTCCTCCTCCGTCCAGAGGTCCTTGCGGTAGGACCAGTGGGAGAGGAAGTGGCGGACGTACAGCTCCGTGGCACGGGGGCTGGAGGCCACCAGCTCGTCCGCCCAGGGCTGCTGGTGGAAGATCTGGTACCAGCTCTCGGCGAAGTGGGGCGGCTGGTACCACCGGCCGCCGATGCCGGGGTACGGCGGGTTGAACAGCACCAGCCGCCGCAGCCGGTCCGGGTACGTCCGGGCGAACTGCTGGACCCACACGGCGCCGAAGTCGTGGGCCACCACGTCCGCCCGGCGGACGCCCAGGCCGTCCAGCAGCGCCCGCAGGTCCTCCGCCATGACGGCGGGCGTGTAGCCTTCCTCCGGCGGCAGGTCCGGCTTCTCCGAGAGGCCGGCGCCCCGCATGTCCGGGACCACCACGTCGAAGCGCTCCGCCAGCGGGCCGATGTTCAGCCGCCACTCGTACCAGAAGCCGGGCCAGCCGTGCACCAGCAGCACGGGGCTGCCGGTCCCCGCCCGCACGTAGTGCAGGCGGACGCCGTTCACCAGCGCCTCCTCATGGCGCCACTGCTCCGCCATGACCTCCCTCCTGCTCCAGGGCTGCCCGTATTGTAGCGGCCGCAACCGGGTGCGGGGAGCGGTGGGATCCGCCGTCGCTGCCGGATCGTATGGAGGGTAGAGGCCGCGCGGGTGCCAGCCTCCGCGTCCTCGGCTCCTCCTTACACCGGCGAAGGGCCCTCCCCGTGGGGAGGGCCCTTCGCCGTCCCGGTGCGCGGGGCGCCCTTGTGCCAAGGCGCCGCACCCGATATAACTAGGGCGGCCCCCACCGCCCACCGGGGCGGCCACGCGGAACCTCACCCTCGGGAGAACGGCATGAAGATCCATGAGTACCAGGCCAAGGCCCTCCTCGCCCAGTACGGCGTCCCCGTGCCCAAGGGCCGGGTGGCCACCTCACCGGCGGAGGCGCGGCAGATTGCGGAAGAGCTGGGCGGCAAGGTGGTGGTGAAGGCGCAGATCCACGCCGGCGGCCGCGGGAAGGGCGGCGGCGTGAAGCTGGCCAACTCCCCCCAGGAGGCGGAGCAGGTAGCCGGCCAGATCATCGGGATGCAGCTGGTCACCCACCAGACCGGGCCGGAGGGCCAGAAGGTGAAGAGCGTGCTGGTGGAGGAGCAGATGGCCGTGGAGCGGGAGCTCTACCTGGCCGTGCTCATTGATAACGCCATCAGCAGGCCGGTCATGATGGCCAGCGCCGCCGGCGGCATGGAGATCGAGGAGGTGGCGGCCCGGGACCCGGAGGCCATCCACCGGGTGGCCATCGATCGCACTACGGGCTTCCAGCCGTACCACGGCCGCCGGCTGGCCTTCGCCCTGGGCCTGACGGGCGAGGCGCTGAAGCCCGCCGTCTCCCTGATGCAGGGGCTCTACCGGCTCTTCCAGGACAAGGACGCCTCCCTGGCGGAGATCAACCCCCTGGTGGTCACCGGCGACGGCCGCATCCTGGCGCTGGACGCCAAGGTGAACTTTGACGACAACGCCCTGTTCCGCCACCCGGACGTGCAGGCGCTGCGCGACCCGGACGAGGAGGACCCGCTGGAGGTCCAGGCACAGGAGCTGGGCATCAACAACTACGTGAAGCTGGATGGGAACATCGGCTGCGTGGTGAACGGGGCGGGCCTGGCCATGGCCACCATGGACGCCATCAAGCTGGCGGGCGGGGAGCCGGCCAACTTCCTGGACATCGGCACGGTGAACGACGTGAACCGGGTCATCAACGCCTTCAAGGTGCTGACCACGGATCCCAGCGTGAAGGCCATCCTCATCAACATCTTCGGCGGCATGGCCCGCGTGGACGTCATCGCCCAGGGCATCATCGAGGCGCACCGGCAGATGGACGTGGGCGTGCCGGTGGTGGTCCGTCTGGCGGGCACCAACGTGGAGGAGGGCGAACGGATCCTGGCGGAGACGGACGTCCCCCTCATCCGCGCGTCGGACTTCGGTGAGGCGGCGCGCAAG
>DATCLE010000359.1:0-2083 GCA_036564075.1 Dehalococcoidia bacterium | reverse complement strand
CGTCCGCCCCGGCGACCGCCTCCGCATCGAGACGCCGGGCGGGGGCGGCTGGGGCGCCCCGGCTACCTCCTCCGCGCCTTGACACGCCCGCCGCCACCCGGTACGCTCGGGCCACCATCCCCCGCCGCCAGGGGCCGCGTGCCGGCCCCACCGCCGTCCACGCGGCATCACGCGCCGTTCCGCCACCTGGCAGCGCCCTCCCCGCGGGTGTACAATGGAAGCCGGATGGCGGACCGTGCGGCAGAGGTCGCGGCATGTCCCAGCGCCAGAAGTTCGAGCGCGAGATCGACGAGATCCTCTCCCGGCTTGACGACTTCCCCCGGAAGCGCCGGAAGATCCGCGTTCGCCGGAAGGTGGCGGACCAGCTCGCCCGCGTGGGCGACGCTATCAGCGCCGTCACGTCCCGCATCAGCGTGGGCCAGGTGATGCTGGCCGCCATCGTCCTCATCGTCGCCGCCTTCTTCTTCCGGGATCTGGACCGTCAGGTCACCACCTACCTCATCATCCTGGGCCTCGTCCTCTTCGTCGGCGCCTTCATCGCCTCCGTGCTCCCGCAGGGCGTGAGCCGGCGCCAGCAGCGCTACTGGCGGGGCCAGGTGATCGACTACGGCCCGCCGTCCGCCTGGGACCGCCTGCGCGCCTTCCTGGGCCGCCTGGGCCGCCGTCGCTAGCCTCGCCCTCGCTTGTCTCCCGCCCGTCCCTTGGGTACCATGGCCTGGCAACCTGGCCACGGAGGGCCCGCCTCCCATGCTCCGCCGCCTCGCCCTGGCCGCCGTGCTCCTCACCGTCCCGGCCGCCGCGCTCGCTGCCTGCGGCGGCGATGGCCAGGACCGCCGGCTGGACCTGCCCAGCGTGGAACTCCAGGACCCCAGGACGGCCCCCACCGCCACGCCGCCGGCCGCCCTGCCCACCGCTGTCCGCGCCGTCTCCGTCACGCCCCGCGCCCTGGTGGGCGACGCTACACCGGAGCCCGCTCAGACCCAGACCCCGTCCGGCACGCCCGGCGCCACCGCCACACCCAGCCCCGCCGGCCGGCGGACCTACCGCGTCAAGGAGGGCGACACGCTGGCCGGCATCGCCCGGCAGTTCGGCGTCTCCTATGAGGCCCTCTGCCGCGCCAACGGCATCGACCCGAACAACCCCCGCTTCTTCGTGGACCAGGAGCTGATCATCCCGGAGGAGTGACCTGTCACACCCCCGCCGCGCGGGCCGCTCTACGCGGTCGAAAGGCCTGCGGGCCGGCCTTCCTTGTCCCCAGGGGGGGCGTGTGCTAGCATGGCCCGCAGAGGGCGCCCGGGGGCGCCCGCCGGACGGCAGCCGGCCCCGGCCGGAGTCCGGCGCCCCGTCCCGGCCTCTGCAAACCGGCGGCCGGGCCCCACCCGCAGGCACACATCGGCGCACCGAGACTGGAACGAAAGGAGGTCCGGCGGCACCCCCCGCGCCGGGCACTGCCCGCCGGTTGCCCTTCTGCCATGTCCGCTGAAGAGAAGCTCAACCATCTGCTGGAACTGAAGCGACAGGCCGCCCTGGGCGGCGGCGAGGCCCGCATCCAGGCCCAGCACGCCCGCGGCAAGCTCACCGCGCGGGAGCGCATCGAGCGGCTGCTGGACGAGGGCACCTTCGAGGAGGTGGACGCCCTGGCGGTCCACCGGGCCACGGAGTTCGGTCTGGCGGAACAGAAGTACCTGGGCGACGCCGTCGTCACCGGCTGGGGCCGCATCGACGGGCGGCCGGTCTTCGTCTTCTCCCAAGACTTCACGGTGTTCGGCGGCTCCCTCTCGGAGGCCATGGGGGAGAAGATCTGCAAGATCATGGACCTGGCCCTGAAGACCGGGGCGCCCATCATCGGCCTCAACGACGGCGGCGGCGCCCGCATCCAGGAGGGTGTGGCGGCCCTCAAGGGCTACGGCGACATCTTCACCCGCAACGTCATCGCCTCCGGTGTGGTGCCCCAGATCTCCGTCATCATGGGCCCCTGCGCCGGCGGCGCCGTCTACTCCCCCGCCCTCACGGACTTCATCTTCATGGTGGAGGGCACCTCCCAGATGTACATCACCGGCCCGGACGTGATCCGGGCCGTCAC
>DATCLE010000358.1:0-11271 GCA_036564075.1 Dehalococcoidia bacterium | reverse complement strand
CGCCTGGCGGACAAGCTGAACCAGGCCCTCTTCCGCGTCTACATCGGCGATAGGGTGGAGATAGGCGCCGGGCTCTACATCAACCACGGGCAGGTAGCCATCGACGGCCTGGTGCGTATCGGGGAGGAGTGCACCGTCTCCCCCTTCGTGACCATCGGCCTCAGCAACAGTGTGCGCAACTGGGGCTCCCTGGGGCAGGGGCCGTGGATCGGCGATGGCGTGCACATCGGCACCGGCGCCCGCATCCTGGGGCCGGTGCGCGTGGGCCACGGCGTGCGGGTGGGCGCCAACGCCGTGGTCATCACCGACGTGCCGGACCGTTGCACCGCCGTGGGGGTCCCGGCCCGGGTCCTGGCCCCGGCGGAGGAGCGGTACCCGCCGCCGGACGTGGGCGTGCTGCCGGCCCCCGCATCCCGCTGATCTGGAACGGCCATGAGCTACCTTGAGGAAGACGCCCGCGTCTACGCCCAGTACCACTTCCTGCTCTTTGAGAAGGACTGGGACGAGCGCCCGTGGTGGAACCGTCTCTGGCTGGGGATCGACCTGGCGTGGCGGAGCCAGAGCTTCTCCGCCGTGGTTCTCTACCGGCTGGCGGGCTGGTGCCGGCGGCGGCGGCTCCCCTTCCTGCCCACCTACCTGGACAAGCTCCTCATGGGCACCCAGAACGTCTTCATCGGCGGCCACGTGGAGATCGGGCCGGGGCTCTACATCGCCCACGGCAACGTGGTCATCGACGGCGTGGTGCGCATCGGCGCCCGCTGCGTGGTGAACCCGTGGGTGACCATCGGCCTGCGGGGTCGGCCGCGGACGCCGGACCGCTTCGTCTACGGGCCTACCCTGGGGGATGACGTCTACATCGGCACCGGGGCCATGATCCTGGGGGACATCCGGGTGGGCGATGGCGCCGTCATCGCCGCCAACGCCGTGGTCATTGAGGACGTGCCGCCGTACCACGTGGCGGTGGGGGCGCCGGCCCGCGCCCTGCCACGGCGGGACCTCACACCGGAGGAGCTGGCGGCGCTGGCGGGCGGTGAGCCGCCCGGCCGCTGACGGCGCCGCCCGCTTCGCCTCCCCCACAACGCCGTGGCGTGCTATACTCTCGTCGTTCCGCGCCGGCCCCCCGCCGGCCCCAGCACACCCCTCCCGGAGGACGCCCCGTCGCGCTATGGGTAGCAGCAGCCGCATGATGGTCCGAGACGACATTGCCCGCGCGGTAGAGGCCGCCGTGCGCGCCGCCCAAGCGGCGGGCGACGTACCCCCCGTGGCCCTCCCGGACGTTACCGTGGAGCGGCCCCAGCGGGCGGAGTACGGCGACTACGCCACCAGCCTGCCCCTGCGCCTGGCCCGCGCGGCGGGCATGCGGCCGCTGGACATTGCGGAAGCAGTCCGCCGCCACCTGCCCGCGCTGGACGCCGTGGCGGAGGCCACCGTGGCGCCGCCGGGCTTCGTCAACTTCCGCCTGCGGCCGGAGTGGCTGGCCGCCCAAGTGGAGGAGATCCGCCGCGCCGGGGAGGCCTTCGCGGACCTGGACCTGGGCGGCGGCCGCACGGTGCAGGTGGAGTTCGTCAGTGCCAACCCCACGGGGCCCGTCCACGTGGGCAACGGCCGCGGTGCCGTCTTCGGCAGCACGCTGGCCAACGTCCTGGCCGCCGCCGGCTACCGCGTGGAGCGCGAGTACTACGTAAACGACGCGGGGACGCAGATCGACGCCTTCGCCCGCACCCTCTACGCCCGCTACCAGCAGCTCTGCGGCCGGGACGCACCGCTGCCGGAGGACGGCTACCCCGGCGAGTACATGGTGGACCTGGCGCAGGAGATCCGGGAGCGCCACGGGGACGCGTTCCTCCGCCCGGAGGGGGAGCCGCCTCCGCCGGAGCTGGCGGACCTGGGCATCCAGGGCATGCTGGCCCGCATCCGCGCGGACCTGGAGGCGCTGGGCGTCCGCTACGACGTCTGGTTCAGCGAGCGCGACCTCTACCGCCCCGGCGGCCTCTACGAACAGACCATGGCCCTCCTGCGGGAGCGGGGCTACGTGGTGGAGAAGGAGGGCGCCGTCTGGTTCACCTCCAGCGGCCTGGGCGACGACCGCGACAACGTCCTGGTGCGCTCCAGCGGCGAGCCCACGTACTTCGCCTCCGACGTGGCCTACCACTACGACAAGTTCGTGGTGCGGGGCTTCGACCGCGTCATCGACATCTGGGGCGCCGACCACCAGGGCCACGTGGGCCGCGTGAAGGCGGCGGTGGCCGCCCTGGGCGTGGACCCGGACCGGCTGGACATTCTCCTCTACCAGTTGGTGACCCTGCGGCGGGGCAAGGAGGTGGTCCGGCTGTCCAAGCGTGGGGGCGACATCATCACCCTGCGGGAGGTGGTGGACGAAGTAGGGGCGGACGCCTGCCGCTTCTTCTTCCTGGCCCGCTCCCACGACTCCCAGATGGACTTTGACCTGGAGCTGGCCAAGCGCCAGTCCAACGAGAACCCCGTCTACTACGTGCAGTACGCCCACGCCCGCATCGCCGGGATCCTCAACCACGCCGCCGAGCGGAACATCGACTACGCCGACGGCGACGTCTCCCTGCTCCGGCACCCGGCGGAGCTGGCCCTCATCCGCAAGATGCTCCAGCTCCCGGAGCTCATTGAGGCGGTGGCGCGCGCGCTGGAGCCCCACCACCTGCCCCACTACGCCACGGACCTGGCCACGGAGTTCCACCAGTTCTACACGGAGTGCCGCGTGGTCTCGGACGACCTGGCCCTCACCAAGGCGCGGCTGAAGCTGGTGGAGGCGGCCCGCCTCACCCTGGCCCGCACCCTCCACCTCATGGGCATGACCGCCCCGGAGCGCATGTAGCGCCGTCCCCTACCCCGGTCGTTCGGGGTATGGCCCCGCTCCGTCCCCTGCGTCACGCTGGTGGGAGCACGGAGCGAAGGGAGGGTGCACCATGGACCGGGAGCGGGAAAGTCAGGAACGCCGGGAGCCCGGCGAACCCGGGCCGGAGCGCGGCATGCCCGGCGGCGGGAAGGGCCGCCGCGAGACACCCGGCCGCTCCGGCGTCTACCCCGTGTCCGGCCCGCCCTCGCCGGACCCGGGGGCCCGCATCCGCAGCGAGGCCTCCTGGGGTCAGGGCGACCGCGGCGCGGAGGGCTACCAGGACCACGGCGGCTCCGAGCTGACGTCCTTCGGGGACCAGCGGGGGCTGGGCGGCGGCACCGCCGGGCCCGGCGGCGAGCCCGCGGGCGAGGTGTGGACGCCGGGCGAGCGCCGGCTGGCCCGCACCGGCGACCAGGCGCCGGAGGTCCTCCAGGGCGAGTTCCCCGACAAGCGCACCGACCGGGAGCGCGCGCTGGGGGCCGGCGCGCCGGACGCCGTGACGGAGGGTGAGCTCCCCGCCGAGCGCCCGCAGGAGGAGGGGCCGGCGCAATCGTGACGTAACGCACAGATCATCGGGATTTCACCCGCCCGTCACCGGCTGTTCACCGGCGGCCGCTAGCATCGCCTCCGTAGACCCGTGAGGGCTCAGGAGGAGGTGCATGAACCGATTCGAAGCGATGAAGGCCGCCAAGGACGGCCTGGACGTCCTGCCGGACCTGCTGCGCTACGCCCGCCAGGGCACCCCCGTGGAGGAGATCCCGGACGAAGACCTGGACCGCATGAAGTGGTACGGCGTCTTCCACCGGAAGCTGACGCCCGGCTTCTTCATGCTGCGCCTGCGCGTCACCGGTGGCCGCCTGAGCGGTGAGCAGCTCCGGGCCATCGCCGGGGTGGCGCGGGAGTTCGGCCGTGGCACGGCGGACCTCACCACCCGCCAGAACATCCAGCTCCGCTGGCTCACGCTGCCGGTGATCCCGGCGGTCCTGGAGCGGCTGGAGGCAGCGGGCCTCTCCACCCTCCAGACCGGCATGGACAACCTGCGCAACTACGTGGGCTGCCCGCTGGCCGGGCTGGACGCCACGGAGGCGTACGACGCCACCCACATCCTGGCGGAGCTCCAGCGGGCCCATCTGGGCCGCCGGGAGTTCAGCAACCTGCCGCGGAAGTTCAACATCTCCGTCAGCGGCTGTCGGGAGGACTGCGGCCACGCCCAGACCCAGGACCTGGGGCTGCTCCCCGCCTGGCGGGAGGTGGAAGGGCGGCGGGTCACCGGCTTCAACGTCCTGGCAGGCGGCGCCCTGGGCGGCACCAGCCCGGCGCTGGCGGAGCCCATGGACGTCTTCCTGCGGCCGGAGGAGGTGGTGGCGTTCGTCCTGGCGGTGCTGGCGGTCTACCGGGACCACGGACCGCGGGAGCAGCGGACCAAGGCGCGCCTCAAGTGGCTCATCGCCGCTTGGGGCATGGAGCGGCTCCGCGCCGCCGTGGAGTCGGCCCTGGGGCGCCCCCTGCTCCGGGCCGGCCACGACCTCACCATCCGCACCGCGGGCGACCACCTGGGCGTCCACCCGCAGCGGGCCGTGGGCGTGAACTACGTGGGGCTGCACGTGCCCGTGGGACGCGTCACGGCGGACCAGTTGGAGGGGCTGGCCCGCCTGGCCGCCCTCTACGGCGCCAACGAGGTGCGCCTCACCAACGACCAGAACGTGGTGCTCCCCCACGTCACGGACGCGCGGCTGGACCGGCTGCTGGAGGAGCCGCTGCTGCGGGAGCTGCGGCCGGACCCGCCGGGGGTCTGGCGCGGCCTGGTGGCCTGCACCGGGAACGACTACTGCCACTTCTCCCTCATCGACACGAAGGCGCGGGCGGTGGAACTGGCCCGCGCCCTGGAGGCGCGGGGCGTCCACGTGCCCCACGGCACGCGCATCCACGTCTCCGGCTGCGTCAACGCCTGCGGCAAGCACCACGTGGCGGACATCGGCCTGGAGGGGACGAAGGTGCGCGTGGGCGACCGGCAGGAGGAGGCGGTCCACCTCTTCGCCGGGGGACGGCTGGGTCCCGGCGGGCGGCTGGCGGAGCGCATCCAGCGGGACGTGCGGCTGGCGGAGCTGCCGGACCTGGTGGAGGCGCTGCTGCGGGGGCGGGCGGCGCCGGCGGGCGTGGAGAGTGAGGAGGTGCGGGCGTGACGGAGGACGGCGTGGCGGCCGCCGCCGCGGCGGCCCGGCGGAAGGCGGACTACCTGCGGGCGCACCCCCTGGGCTACCTGGTGCTGTCCGCCCTGGCGGGAGCGTATGTGGGCTTCGCCGTGGTGCTGGTCTTCGCCGTGGGTGCGCCGCTGGCGGCGGCGGGGTCCCCCTTCGTGAAGCTGGTCATGGGCGTCTCCTTCGGCGTGGCCCTCTCACTGGTGGTCTTCGCCGGGGCGGAGCTCTTCACCGGCAACGTCATGGTCATGACCGTGGGCGTCCTGCGGCGGGCCGTCTCCGGGCGGGAACTGGGCGCCGTCTGGGCCCTCAGCTTCCTGGGCAACCTGGCGGGCTCCCTGGCCCTGGCCTGGCTGGTGGCGCGGAGCGGCGTGCTGGGCGGCGCCCCACAGGCGGAGTTCGTGCGGCAGGCGGCGGCGGCCAAGATGGGCCTGCCGTGGGAGACGCTCTTCTTCCGGGCCGTGCTGGCCAACTGGCTGGTCTGCCTGGGCCTCTGGAGCACCATGCGCTCCGCCAGCGAGACGGCGCGCCTGGTGCTCATCTCCTGGTGCCTCTTCGCCTTCGTGGCGCCGGGGTTCGAGCACAGCGTGGCCAACATGACGCTGCTGGGCGTCGGCCTCCTCCAGCCGCACGACGCTGCCGTCAGCCTGGGCGGCTTCATCCGCAACCTGGTGCCCGTCACCCTGGGCAACGTGGCCGGCGGCGCGCTCTTCCTGGGCGCGGCCTACTGGCTGGCCGCCCACCCCGTGCGCCTGCTCCCCGCCCGGCGGGCGCCGGACGCGGCGCTGGCGCCCGTGGAGTCGCGACCGGAGTGACGGCGGCACGGCCCCGGTGGGAAGGCGGGCCGCCACCACGCTGGTGGCGGCCCGCCGGCGTTTGACGGCACCGGCGGGCCGGGCGTAGCATGGCGCTGCATCCGTGCCGGCCCGGAGGTGCCGCCATGCCCCGCGCCATCGACGTGCACATCCACCCGCCCAACGCGCCGGGCACGCCGCCGTCCCCGTTCGACGAGGCCATGCGGGCGTACTTCCGCTCCGGCCCGCCCCCCGCGGACGCCGACGAGATGGCGGCGTACTACCAGGAGCGCGACATCCTGGGCGTGCTGCTGGCGTCTGACTGGGAGTCCACTACCGGCATCCCGCCCGTCACCAACGACTACGTGGCGGGCATCGTCCGGCGGTACCCGCGGCAGTTCATCGGCTTCTGCTCCGTGGACCCGTGGAAGGGGCGCAAGGCGGTGGACGAGGTCCGCCGCGCCGCGGAGGAGCTGGGGCTGCGGGGCGTGAAGTTCCACCCCACGCTCCAGCAGTTTGAGGTCAACGACCGCCGCTTCCACCCCCTCTGGGCGGCCTGCGCCGAGCTGCGACTGCCGGTGCTCATCCACACCGGGATGACGGGCATCGGCGCCGGGATGCCCGGCGGCGGCGGGTTGAAGACCCGCTACTGCGCCCCCATCCCCTACATCGACGACCTGGCGGCAGAGTTCCCGGAGCTCACCATCATCATGGCCCACCCCGCCTTCCCTTGGGTGGACGAGCAACTGGCCGTGCTCCTGCACAAGCCCAACGTGTACATGGACCTCTCCGGGTACTCGCCCAAGTACTTCCAGCCGCAACTGGTCCAGTACGCCAACACGCTGCTCCAGGACCGTATGCTGTTCGGCTCCGACTACCCGTCCATCACGCCGGACCGCTGGCTGGCGGACTTCGCGGAGGCGCCCTTCCGGGACGAGGTGCGCGACAAGATTCTGCGGGAGAACGCCGCCCGGCTCCTGGGGCTGCCGCTCTGAACGCCGGGCGCCTTGCTATACTGGGCGGGGAGAGCGGGAACAGGAGGGAGGGATGCCCGTGAACACCATGACCGGCGTCAAGCCTGCGGGGCTGCACCCGCTGCTGGCGGCGCGGCGCAGCCTGCGTGCGTACGCGGAGCGGCCGGTGGAGCCGGAGAAGCTGCGGCTGGTGCTGGAGGCGGGCCGCTGGGCGCCGTCCTTCGGCAACCGCCAGCCGTGGCGGTTCATCGCCGTCACGGACCGGGCGGCGCTGGAACGGCTGCACCGGGCGCTCACCCCCGGCAACGCCTGGGCCCGCCGCGCACCCGCCGTCGTTGTGGTGGCGGCGCGGCCGGACGACGCCATGCAGGTGGACGGCAAGCCGTACTACCTGTTCGATTGCGGGCTGGCCGTCCAGAGCATGCTCCTCCAGGCGGTGGCCCTGGGCCTGCTGGCGCACCCCATCGGCGGCTGGCACGAGGCGGGGGTGAAGGAGGCGCTGGCCATCCCGGAGGACGTCCGCGTGGTAGTCCTGGTGGTCCTGGGCTACCAGGGCTCCCCGGACGTGCTGGACGAGGAGGCGCGCCGCAAGGACGAACGGCCGCCGGTGCGGCGGCCGCTGGAGGAGACGGCCTACGCCGACGCGTGGGGCCACCCGGTCCCCTAGGGCGACGGCCGCCGGGAGGGAGCAGATGACCGCGGCCGGTGCCGCCGTCAGGCCCGGGCGGACGGAGGACCTGGGCGTCGTGGCGGGGCTCCACGGCCGCTGGGAGGCGGAGGACAACGTCTACGGCTTCACGGGCCCGGACCCGGCGGAGCTGGAACGCTGGCCGGGCGACCTCTTCCTGGTGGCGGAGGCGGACGGGGCCGTGGTGGGTTTCCTTCACGGCGTGGTACGCGCGGAGCCGGCGCTGGCCGTGATCCCGGACGGCCAGCGGTACCTGGACGTGGACGCCCTCTACGTGGTGCCGGAGCTGCGGCGCCGGGGCGTGGGCGGCCGGCTGCTGGACGCGGCGCCGGCCCGGGCCGCCGGGGCCGGCGTGCGGCACGCCTACGTCTTCTCCGCGGCCAAGGACCAGCCGGCCATCCTCCGCTTCTACCAGCGCCACGGGCTCCAACCCTGGGGCACCCAGTTCTTCCGCTGAGGGCCGGAGCCCGTGCGAAGGCCGCGCTACCTGAGCCCCCAGCGCGCCCGGACCCGCGCCTCAAAGGGGCTGAAGAGCAGGCGGTCACAGGATAGTCCCACCAACACAATGACCGCCATGACCGCCAGCACCAGCGGCGTGTCGTTGAGGTCGCGGCCCACCTGGAGCAGGTGCCCCAGGCCATCGCTCACGTAGAGGATCTCGCCCGCCATCAGGGACCGCCAGGAGAAGGCCCAGCCCAGCCGGAGCCCCTGCGCCATGGCGGGCAGCATCCCCGGCAGGGTGACGTACCGCACCGTCTGCCAGCGGGAGGCGCCCAGCACCTGGGCGGCCCGCCGTTGCAGGGGCGGGATGCTGCGCACCCCGTCCCGCGCGGAGGTGGCGATGGCGAAGACAGAGCCCATGAGCGTGACGAAGATGATGGCCCGCTCGCTGAGGCCGAACCAGAGCACTGCCAGCGGCAGCCACGTGATGCTGGGCAGGGACTGGAGGCCCAGCACCACGGTGCCCAGCGTCTCGTCGGCCAGGCGGACGGCGCCCGTCAGGATGCCCACGGCGCCGCCCAGGAGGCAGGCCAGGGCGAAGCCGACCACCAGGCGCGTCAGGGTGGCTTCCAGCGCCCGGGCCAGCAGCCCGTTCTCCCAGACCCGCTCCAGCGCCGCCAGCACGGCATCCGGCCCGGGAAAGAGGTACGGGGACCAGACCTCCAGCCGGGCCAGCGCCTGCCACAGCGCCACGAGCCCGGCGTAGAACAACAGCGGGGCCACCACGCGGCGCAGGCGGGCCGTCACTGCGCCCCTCCTCCGCGGGCCAGCTCCGCCCGGATGGTCGCTGCCAGGTCGGCCACCGCGTGATCGTCCGGCTGCCGCGGGCGGGGCAGCGGCACCGGGAGCTCGCGCTGGAGCTGTCCGGGGCCCGGCGTCAGGACCAGGACCCGGTCCGCCAGGATAGCCGCCTCCCGCACGTTGTGGGTCACGAAGACGATGGTGCAACCGGTGCGGGCCCAGATCTCCTGGAGCTCCGCCTGGAGCGCGTCGCGGGTCTGGGCGTCCAGCGCGGCGAACGGCTCGTCCATGAGCAGCACGCGCGGCTCCACGGCCAGGGCCCGTGCCAACTGCACCCGCTGCTTCATCCCACCCGAAAGCTCATGGACCCACGCCCGCTGGAACCGGCTCAGGCGGACCAGCTCCAGGTAGCGGTCCACCCTAGCGCGCCGGACGGGGCGCGGCAGCCGCTGGAGCCGGAGCCCGAACTCGACGTTGGCCCGGACGTTCAGCCACGGGTAGAGGGCGGGCTCCTGGAACACCACCACCCGGTCTGGGCCGGGGCCCAGAACCGGCCGCCCGGCGAAGGCGACCGTGCCGGCGTCCGGCCGGTCCAGACCGGCCAGCAGGTTCAACAGCGTGGACTTCCCGCAGCCGGAGGGGCCCACCACGCAGACGAACTCGCCCTCGTGCACGTCCAGGCTGACGTCCGCCAGCGCGACGGTATCGTGGCGGCGGGTGCGGAAGCGCCGCGTCACGTGCCGCACGGAGAGCAGGGGTGCCACCGCACCCTGGGCCGGCGGGCTCGTGTCCCTCGCCGTCTCTACGCGCATCTCACTCCTCCTTTGCCGGGGGGAGGCCCAGGTCCCGGAGCACCGCGTTCAGGGGGTCCAGGGCGTAGATGCCGGAGAGGTCCGGCCGCTTCTCGCCCAGGAAGCCCAGCGCGAAGGCGTCATCGGCGGCCTTGGTGAGGCTGGCGACCATGGGCTGGTAGGTGACCTCCAGGTGCCCCCAGGCGCCGTCGATGACCGCCTGAGGCAGGGCCTGGCCCGTCAGCTCCTGGATGCCCTGGTTGATCAGCAGTTTCGCCTCGTCCGGGTGGTCCTGGATGAACCGGGTGGTCTCCACGTGGGCGCGCAGCAGGTGGTGGACCGCGTCCGGATGCTCCTCCAGGAACCGGGTCCGCACTACCAGGAGGGTGGTGGCGAAGGTGCCACCGGGCCAGAGCTCGCGCTCGTCCAAGAAGATCTGGCCCCCAGCCTCCTGGACCAGCCGCGTGGCCCACGGCTCCGGCACCCACGCGCCATCGATCTCGCCCTTCCGGAAGAGGGTGAGGATGTCCGGGTTGGCCGTGGGCACCACGGTGACGCTGCCCCCCTGTTCCCGCGCCGCCAACCCGTGGGCCTGGAGGTACGCGCGGAGCGCCACGTCCTGGGTGTTGCCCAGTTGCGGCGATGCCAGCCGCTTCCCCGCCAGGTCCGCGGGGCGCTGGATCTGCGCGGCGGGCCGGACCACCAGGAGGGCGCCGCCGCTCACGGCGCCGGCAACGATCCGCAGGTCCTTCCCGTTGGAGCGGACGTACCCGTTGATGGCCGGGTTGGGGCCGATGTACGCGGCGTCGATCTCGCCCGCGAAGAGGGCCTCGATGGCGCTGGGCCCGGCGTTGAAGGTCTTGGTTTCCAGCGTCGCGTCCGGCCCCAGGTGCTCCTGGAAAGTGCCGCGGGCCAGCCCCACCAGGGGCTGCGCGTGCGTGAGGTTGGGGAAGTAGCCCAGCCGGAGCCGTACCGGTTGGGAGCCGTCCGAACCGCCCGAACTGCAGGCGGCGAGGGCCAGCGCGAGCGAGACCGTGAGAGACAGCAACAGCGATCGCGCCAGGCGCGGTAGACGCATCTGGTTCCTCCTGGGAATGTGGTCGGGTGTGGGGACAGGGCCCCTGGTCCACGGGTTACGCGTGGACGCAGGGACAGCGCGCTGCGCGAAGGCTGGTACAGCGGCCGGCCGCCGTGCGCGGGCCGTGCACGGCGACCCGGCAGCGGAGGGTCGGGATAAATATGACTTTCTGGATCAACATAGTGGAGATTGTGGCAGCGGGCCGCACGGTTGTCAAGAGGCAGGAACGGGGGTGGAGCGCAAACCAGGACCGCCCGTGCACCCTTGACGGGATCACTGTTTAGGACTAAACTGTATCCATGCAAGGGAACGGAGCACGGGGAACCGGCGGTGGGGTGAAGCGCCCGCCGGTGCTGGCGTGGCTGCGGCTGGCGCGGGTCTTCCAGCGCCTGGAGCGCGCCCTCGTCCAGCAGTTGCGGGCGTGGGACCTCTCTCTGGCCCAGTTCGACCTGCTGGCCCACGTGGGCGCGGCGGAGGGCCTCACCCAGCAGGAACTGGCGGACCGCCTCCTGGTCACCAAGGGCAACGTCTGCCAGCTCCTGGAGAAGCTGGAGCGGCGGGGCCTCGTGGTCCGGCGGCCGGAGGGCCGTGCCAACCGGCTCTTCCTCACCCCGGCGGGCCGGGCGTTGTTCCAGCA
>DATCLE010000357.1:0-2331 GCA_036564075.1 Dehalococcoidia bacterium | reverse complement strand
CTCCCGGGCGGGGGCCGCCTGGTAGCCCGCCGCAACCACGGCGCGGACCAGGTCCTCCGGCGTGACCTCCGCCGGCACGTACTCCACCGTCGCCCGCTCCGTGGCCAGGTTCACGGAGGCGGCGAGCACGCCCGGCACCTTCCGCAGCGCCCGCTCCACCCGGCTCACGCAGGAGGCACAGGTCATGCCGCCCACCTGGAGCGAGATCCGCTCCCGCCGCGGCTGGTACCCGGCCTCCTCCACCGCCTGGTAGAGGGCGTCCAGCTTCACGGCCGTCGGGTCGAAGGCCACGGTGGCCCGCTCCGTGGCTAGGTTGACGATCGCCTCCTCCACGCCCTCCACCTTCTTGAGGGCGCGCTCCACCCGCCGCACGCACGACGCGCAGGTCATGCCGCCGACGGGGATGGTGATGCGGGTCTGTTCGTGCGTCTGCATGGCGCCTGCCTTCCCTAACGGAGCGTTGGGATCACCGGTTGCTCAGGGTGTAGAGCTCCATGAGCTCGTCCACCACGCGGTCCGCCTGGCCCCGCTGGATGCCGTCCACCACGCAGGTGTCCAGGTGGCCCCGCAACATGAGGGCCTCCAGCTTCTCAATGGCACGGCGGACGGCGTGGGTCTGCTTGAGGACGTCCACGCAGTACTGGTCCTCTTCGATCATCCGGCGGATGCCGGCCAGGTGTCCCTCCACGTAGCTGAGCCGTTTGAGCACGTCGTGCTTGACGTCCGGTTGCATGGGGGTACCTCCCGGGGCGGCGGCTCGCGGCCGCCGGACCCATACCCCCTGGGTGGGGGTTGCGGCCACAGGATACCGCCCCCTCCCGGCGGTGTCAACCACACCCCGATGTGGTATCATCCGTCCCCGGACCCGCCGCCCGCTGGACCAGCAAGGAGGAGGCTCATGCCCGAACCGGCCGACCGGTTCGACCCCGCCACGGTGGCGGCGCAGTGGGATGCCGCGGCCGAAGCCTACGACCGCGTGCAGGCCTCCGGCGGCGATGTCTACCGGTATCGGCTCTTCGGGCCGGCCCACGTGGCCCTCTGCGGCGAGGTCCGCGGCCTGACGGTGCTGGACCTGGGCTGCGGCAACGGCTACCTGGCGCGCGAGCTGGCCGCCCGCGGCGCGCGGGTAACGGGCGTGGACATCTCCCCCAACCAAATCGCCCACGCCCGCCGCCGTGAGGCGGCGGCGCCGCTGGGCATCCACTACCGCGTCATGGACGCCGCCCGGACAGCCCGGGAGTTCCCGCCCGCCTCCTTCGACCTGGTGACGGCCTGCCTCTCCCTCCAGGACATGCCGGACCCACCCGCCGCCATCCGCGGCGCGTTCCACGTGCTGCAACCGGGCGGCCGCTTCGTCTTCTCCATCACCCACCCGTGCACGGACACGCCGTACCGGGCGTGGGAGCGGGACGAGTCCGGGGAGAAGGTGGCGCTGAAGATCGCCCGCTACTTCCGGCGGGGCCCGTTCCTCTACCGCTGGGGCTCCCAGCAGGCGGGGTACCAGTTTGCCACCACCGCGCTGCACGCTACCCTCTCCGACTGGTTCCGTTGGGTCCTGGACGCCGGGTTCCGCGTCCGCGCCGTGGAGGAGCCGGAGCCCTCCCCGGACGTGGTGGCCGCCTGCCCGGACCTCTACGACGCTACGCTGGTCCCCACCTTCCTGCTGCTGGATCTGGACAAGCCGGAGCCTACCCGCCCCGCTTGACGGAGCGGCCCGCACCGTCTATACCGGTGAGGCCTGCGCCGCCATCCGCCCCCTCCCCGGCGGGCCGCACCCCGGAACTCCATCAGCAGCCGTCGACCGCCCTCCCCTGACAGGCCGGGCGACCATGGATCCGCGGACGGATCGACGCCACCTTCGTCACAGTCCTCACTGATACATGTCAGTGCACTCTGACACATGACCGTTGACATGGATAAGCGGACCGGCACCCCCTCGGGCGACGAGCTCCTGCGCGTGCTGGCAGCACTGGCCAACCCGCAGCGACTGCGGATCCTCGCGGCGCTGAGCGGCGGCCGGAACTACGTCAGCCGGCTGGCCCGGGAGCTGGGCATCAGCCGTCCGCTCCTCCACCTGCACCTCCAGCGGCTGGAGGCGGCGGGGTTGGTGGAGAGCACGCTGGAGCTCTCGGACGAAGGCAAGGCCATGCGCTCCTTCCAGGTCCGGCCGTTCGCGCTGCGGCTGACTCCGGAGGTCATCGCGGCGGCAGCGCGCACGCTCACCGACGGCGGGACCGCCGATGAGGAGGAAGGATGAGCGATACAGGTTGGGGCGTAGTGTTCCTGCTGGGCATCTCGCTCCCGGTGCCGCGGTGCTGGCGGTGTTGGTCT
>DATCLE010000356.1:0-3254 GCA_036564075.1 Dehalococcoidia bacterium | reverse complement strand
GCGGAACGCCGGGGTACGGCTGCCGGAGTCCTTCACGGGGCGGCCGGTCCCGCTCCGGGACGGCGACGCGCCGCCGCCGGAGGGCACGGTGCTGCGGGGGATCCCGGTGAGCCCCGGCCGGGCCACGGGCCGGGCGCGGGTGATCCTGGATCCCCGGCTGGACGCTCGCATACAGCCGGGGGAGGTGCTGGTGGCGCCGGTGACGGACGCGGGCTGGACGCCGCTCTTCGTGCCTGCGGCCGCGGTGGTGGTGGACGTGGGCGGGCCGCTGTCCCACGGCTCCACGGTGGCGCGGGAGTACGGGCTGCCGGCGGTGGTGAACGTGAAGACGGGAACCCGTATGATCAAAGACGGACAGATCATCACGGTGGACGGCTCGCGCGGGCTGGTCTACCTGGAGCCGGAGGGGGACGGATCCCATGGTGGATGAGGTGGTGCTGGAGCATCACGTCCGGGAGCTCTTCTTCCAGTACGACCGCGGGGCGCCGCTGGAGCCGGAGGAGCGGGTGGAGGAGGCGGACGGGCTGCGGGTGCTCCGCTTCACCATCAGCAGCATCCACGGCCAGCGGGTGCCCGGCGTCTTGATCACGGACGCGGAGCGCACGGCGCCGCGGCCGCTCATCCTCATGCTGCACGGGGCCGGCGGCTCCAAGGACGAGTACTACATCCGGGACGTGGCGAAGAGCTGGGCGCCGTACGGCTTCGCCTGCGCCGCCATCGACGCGCCGCACCACGGCGAGCGCGCCACGCGGCCCTTCGACTTCCTGAGCCTGCTCTCGCAGCCCTACGCCGGCCGGGACCACGCCGTGCAGGCGGTGGTGGACCTGCGCCGGACGCTGGACTACCTGGAGACGCGGCCGGAGGTGGACCCGGAGCGGACGGGATTCCTGGGCTTCAGCATGGGCACCATCCTGGGGGTGCCCTTCTGCGCCTTGGACCGGCGGGTGAAGGCGGCGTGCTTCACCATCGGCGGGGCGGGGGTGTGGACGTGGGCGGCGCAGGTGGCGGCGCCGGACGTGCGACGGGACGCGACGCTGGTGGCGCAGATCCTGGACCCGGCCCACTTTGCGCCGTACTTGGCGCCGCGTCCCGTCCTGATGGTGAACGGCACGCGGGATGAGCTGATCCCCCGCCGGGCCGCCGAACTCCTCTACGAGTCGCTCCGGGAGCCGAAGCGCATCATCTGGTACGACGGCGGCCACGCCGACATCCCGCGGGAGACCTTCCGCGAGATCTACCTGTTCTTCCGGGATCACCTCACGCGCCGCTAGCGCCCCCACCGCCGGCCCTGGCCCGCAGCCGGCTCTCGATGCGCTCCAGGGCCTGCTGGAGGTACCCCTTGAACACCGGGTAGTTCTCGCTCATGGGGAAGTGCCCGATGTCCCGCATCTCCAGGAACTCGGCGCCCCGGATCTGCTCCGCCGTGCGCCGGCTGTCCTCCGGCGTGGTCAAGTAGTCGTAGCTGCCGGTGAGCAGGACGATGGGCGTCCGCTCCCCGTCGATCTGGCCCAGCTTGCCGCGGAGGTCGTGGTCCACGGAGTAGAAGTACAGGTCGCCCTTGAACGCCTCGGAGCCCTGGGTGTAGTAGAACCAGGTGGCCCAGCGGTCCCGTTCCGGGGACTGGGGCGCCATGAGGTCCCAGACGCCGCTGGCGCAGACTTGGGCGGCGTTGGCGGCCGGGTGCTGCCACCAGTCCAAGTAGAAGCCGGGCGAATAGTCCGCCGCCTCTACGGCGATGAAGCCGGCGAAGCGGTCCGGCCGGCGCAGGGCAAGCTGGAGCGTCTCGTTGCCGCCGAAGGAGCAGCCCATGAAGACCGGCCCTTCCAGCTCCAGCGCGTCGCAGAAGGCCACGATGAAGTCCGTGTAGAAGTCGGCGGTGAGGCGGTACTCCTCCTTCCACCACTCGCGGGTGAGGGGCGGGTCAGACTTGCCGTGGCGGGCCAGGTCGTAAGCGATGACGCGGTACCGGGAGGTGATGTCCGGGTCCTCCAGCAGGTAGCGCCACTGGTGATTGTGGCAGCCGGCGGTGTGCTGGCAGACCAGCGGCCGCCCGGAGCCGTTCTCCAGGTAGAAGACCTTGTATTCGTCCCCCTGGACCTCCATGGTGACGTAGTGGCCGGTAACCGGTGACATGCGTGCAGGCATGGCGCATTCCTCCCTCAGACCGGGACGCCGGTCTGGCGCAGCAGCTCTAGCTGGCGGGTGAGGGTCCGCAGATTCTGCATCATCACCAGCAGGTCGCCTTCCAGGCGCATGTCGCGCTGGAAGGAGGCGGCCCAGATGCCGTGGTACATGGGCGGCGGCGTGGGCTGCGCGAACCTGCGCCAGGTATCGGCGCTGGCGCGGATGGCGAACTGGTAGCGCTCGTCCAGCGGGCCGGGGTTGCCCACAATGCCCGCCACCTTGCCGCGGTCCATGTGGACCACGAACCGCTGGCCCTCCATGTCCAGCAGGTAAGAGCAGGTGAAGAACTTGCCGTGGGCCTGGATCTCCGGGTCCTCATCCGTGGCGCGCCGGAACCTCTCGGCCCAGCTCTCAGCGCCGTTGCCGGTGGTCATACCCGTACCTCCTGGGCGGAAGGGCGGCCCGGGCACGCGGCGGGTGGAGAGGGAACAGATGGGGTCCAACCTGCGGGCTCACTCTAGCGCTGGGGACAGGGAACGCCATACCCCGTCCAGGGGATTCGCCGTCCCCGCCGTCGCTACCGTGCCAGCAGCGCCCGCATCCCGGCCAGCTGGTCCGTGACGATGCCGTCCACGCCGTGGAGCAGGGCACGGACGCAGCTCCGGCCTTCGTTCACGGTGCCGGTGTAGACCTGGAGGCCCTCCCGACGGGCCGCCTCCACCGCCCCCGGCTCCAGGTCTTCCGGGAAGAAGGAGACGGCTGCGACCCCCAGGCGGCGGGCGTGGCAGAGGAACTCGCCCGGCGTCCAGCGGCTGCCGTGCCGGGCGCCGCCGTACAGCAGCGCGCACGGGACGTCCGGCGCCAGGTCCTGCACCGCCCGGATCACCGACCGCCGGAAGGACCAGACGGCCACGTGCCGCCGGGCGCCGGCCTCCGCGACGGCCCGTAGCACCTCCTCGGCGGCGTCGCCGGGCTTCACCTCAATGGCCAGCGGCACGCGGCCGCGGGTGACCGCCAGGGCCTCCGCCAGCGTGGGGACCTGCTGGCCGGGGGCGCCGCGCAGCTCCACCTGCTCCCGCAGGTCCTGGAAGGTCCACTCCCGCACGGGTCCGCTGCCGGTGGTGGTGCGC
>DATCLE010000355.1:0-4154 GCA_036564075.1 Dehalococcoidia bacterium | reverse complement strand
GTTCAGCAACACCAGCAGCGGCTTCTGCGTCAGGAACTTGTACGTCTCAATGGCCCGCCGCTCGTCCTCTGTCAGCTCCTGCGCCCGGATGGGGCGTTCCTCCTCCAGCCCCGCCTTCAGCCGCCGCAGCAGCGCCAGCTCCCGTTCCCCCTGCTCCCGCTCCTGCGGCTTGGCGGAGCGAACCTGCGTCTCCAGCCGCTCCAGCCGCTTCTCAATGAGCGCCAGGTCCGCGAAGGCCAGTTCCAGGTCCATGGAGCCGATGTCCCGGTCCGGGTCCACGCTCCCCGCCGGGTGCGGCACCTCCGGGCTCTGGAACGCCCGCACCACCTCCACCAGCCCGTCCATCCGGCCCAGGTCCGTCAGGAAGCGCGACCCCGGCCCGGACCCGCCCGGCCCGAAGGCCGCGCCCCCCGCCGGGAAGTCCACGAAGGTCAGGTCCGCCGGCGTGGTCTTCTTGGGGTGGAACAGCTCGCTCAGCGACCACAGCCGCCGGTCCGGCACCTTCACCACGCCCACGTTGGGCTCCGTCCCCGCCCCGTATCCCGTGGCCGCGTGCCCGTGCGTCACCGCGTTGAACACCGTGGTCTTGCCCGCCTGCGGCAGCCCGATGATCCCTACGTCCATTTCCGTCCAACCTCTGCTCCGGGCGACAGCGCCCTCAGGCGTCCCCGCCCGCTTGCATGCGCTCCAGGACCGCCGGCAGCTCCTCCAGCCGCTGGATGACGGCGTCCGGCCGCGGCCCGCCCTCCGGCGGCCCCTGGCGGTACTCCCGCGTCAGCACCGTTCGCATCCCCAGTGCCTGCGGGCCGGCCACGTCGCCCTGCGGATCATCCCCCACAAAGACCGCCTCTGCCGCCGGCACCAGCAGCCCGTCCAGCGCCGCCTGGTAGATCCGCGGGTGCGGCTTCCGGTACCCCACCGCGCTGGAGTACGCCCGCGCCGAGAGGTACGGGAGCACGCCCTGCTCCGCCAGGAACCGGTCCATGAAGGACGGCGGGGTCACCGTGTTGGAGACCACGGCCAGCCGGAGCCCGCGTTCCCGCAGCGCCGCCAGCACCGCCAGCTTGGACGGCTCCACCGCCGTCCCCGCCGCGTCGGCGGCGCACCACTGCTCCACCGCCCACCGCACGAAGTCCGGCCCCGGCCAGAAGCTGAGCGCCGCCAGGGCGGCCGTCATGGCGTGCTCCCAGTCCGCCTCCGTCTCCGGCTCCCGCTCCCGGTGGCGGCGCAGCAACCGGCCCACGTGCCGCGTGATCCGCTCCTCCAGGGAGGCCGCCCCCGGCACCTCCGGCCCGTACCGGGCCGCCAGCTCCCGGCGGATGGCCTCGAAGGCAGGGCGCAGCCGCCGGGGGGACCGGGGCCCGGGCCACAGCGTGTCCCCCAGGTCCAGCAGGACGGCACGGATGGGTGTGGGATCGCTCATGGGACCGTCCCGGCGCCGCCGGTCAGCGGCGGGGCGGCGGGCCCTCCAGCGGCGGCGGCATGACGTCCAGGGCCCGCTCCAGCGCCGCCGTGGTCAGCGTCAGCGTGGAGAGCAGCGTGAGGAACGTCTTGGTCGTCTCGCGGACGGCGTCGATCTCCCCCTCCGCCATGCCCGCCTCCCGCAGCGCTGCCCCGTTGGCGCGCAGCGGCACCGCCAGGAACTTGCTCCCCGCCAGCGAGTAGTAGACCAGGGCGCGGCCGCGCCGCCGGTACGGCGCGTAGGAGGGCAGGTGCTGGAGTTCCTCCCACGCCTCCCGCACCAGCGCCGGCCAGCGGGCCAGCGCCCGGTACAGGTCCGGCACGAAGGGCAGGTGCAGCACGGCCCGCACGTGCGCCAGGACCGGCGCCAGCGCCGGGTCGATCTCGTCGTCCGCCAGCGGCACCGCGGCCAGCGACTCCATCCGCCGCTCCTCCTCCGTCACCTCCCGCGGCTCCGGCCGCCCCTTCCCGCCCACCTGCTCCCAGTCGAAGGCCTCCCGCAGCGCCGCCACGGCCAGCAGCAACTGCGGCGCCACGAAGGAGAACGCCTCCAGGACGGCGGCCGCCGCCGCCAGGTCCCCGTCCGTCAGCCCGCGCTGCCGTAGCGTCTCCGGCGTCAGGATCGGCTCGTACACCTCGCGCACGGCCGCCCGCGCCATCTCCATGACGTACCGGGCGCTGCCCAGGAACCCCCCCGTCGCCATGGACGGCCCCAGGGAGCGCCAGACCAGCGCCAGGTACGCCGGGTGCGCCGCCAGCGCCCGCAGCACGTCCGGCGTCCACGGCACGTGCAGGATCCGGCGGGCCTCCGCCAGGATCGCCGCCGTCCGGGCGTCCACCCGGGCCTCGTCTACGAACTCCAGCCCCTCGCCTCCCTTCCCGCCGCCGCCGGCTGTGGGCCCGGCCCCTCCGACCGGCCCGTGGGGCAGAGGTCCAGCAGCGGGCAGCCGCCGCAGCGCGGCTCCTTGCGGCACGCCGCCTTCCCGTGGGCCACCAGCAGGGCGTGGTACTCGTTGTAGAGTGCGGGGTCCGCCGGCAGCGCCGCCGTGAACAGCGCCTGCCAGGCCTGGTACGTGTCCCGCTCCGGCCGCACCCCCAGCCGGCCGAAGGTCCGCCGCGTGTACGCATCCACCACGAAGGACGGCCGGCCCGCCGCGTACAGCAGGATGCAGTCCGCCGTCTCCGGCCCGATGCCGTGGGTGCCCAGCAGCACGGCCCGTAGCTCCGCCGCGGGGAGCGCCAGCAGCGCCTCCAGGCTGCCGCCGAACCGGCCGAACAGCAGGTCCGTGAACGCCTTGAGCTTGCGGGCTTTGGCGCGGAAGTACCCGGCGGGGTAGACCAGCCGCGCCAGCTCCGCCTCCGGCAGGGCCCGCAGCCCCTCCGGCGTCAGCGCCCCGGCCGCCCGCAGGTTGGCGATGGCCCGCTCCACGTTGCTCCAGGCGGCAGACTGCGTGAGGATGGCCCCCACGCACACCTCGAACGGCGTCTCCGCCGGCCACCACCCCTGCGGGCCGTACGCGGCCAGGAGGCGGCGGTACACGGCGCGCAGCAGCCCGGCGTCCGCCTCCACCATGGGCTACCGCACCTTCAGCGTCAGCTCCACCCCGCTGCCGATGGGCACCAGCACGCTCTCGCAGCCGGGGTGGTTCCGCACGGCCTGGAGGTACGGCTCCAGCTCCTCCTGGTGGGAGATGGCGTTGTCCGCCAGGATCAGGCCGCCCGGCACCACCTTGGGGTAGACGTGCTGGAAGTAGAACGGGTAGTCCTGCTTCCACGCGTCAATGAACACCAGGTCAAAGGGGCCCTCCAGGTGCTGGACCGCCTCCCGGGCGTCCACGTGCTCCAGGCGCACCACGCCCTCCACGCCGGCGCGACGCAGGTTCTCCCGCGCCAGCCGTACTTTCTCCTCTACGGACTCCAGCGTGATGACCCCACCGCCGATCTCCTCCAGCGCGGAGGCCAGCCAGAGGGTGGAGTAACCGTTGGACGTGCCGATCTCCAGCGCCCGCCGCGCCTTGGTGCTGATCACCAGCGAGCGCAGGAACTGGCCCGTCTCCGGCGGGACGTTGTACATCCCCTCGTGGGTCCGCGCGAACTCCTCGGCGGCCCGCAGCGTCTCGCGGATGGCCTCACGCATGGCTCTTCCCTCCATCCGGCCGCGCGCGGCGGCCCCAGTCCGGCGTCCGTGCCTCCGGGACGGCGTCGTACTGGGGCAGGTACGGCTTCACGTCCAGCACCGGCGTGCCGTGGACCGCGTCCAGGCCCGCCACCTCCAGCACGGTGCCGCGCACCGCCAGCAGCCGCGCCGCCGTCACGCCGATGGGGTTAGGCCGCGCTGGCGTGCGCAGCGCCAGGACGCCCTGGAGCGGGTACCGGGCGTCCCCCTGGGGGTGGATGCGGCGGAGGCGCCGCTCCTCCGGGCCCACCAGGTGGAGCCACGTCAGCACCAGCACGTGGGAGTACGCCTCCAGCCCCAGGAGCGCCTCCGCCAGCTCCTCCCGCAGCACCAGCTCCGAGCGCACGGCGCGCCAGTCGCGGGTCCGGGAGGGCCGTCGCACGCCGTTCCGCACCCAGCCGATGGGCTCCAGCGTGACGGGCGCCAGGTCCGGCAGCGCCGCCCGCCCCTGCCCCAGCCGCTCCCGCACCCAACGGAACACCCGCACCTCCTGCCGTCCCCGTCCCATCTTACGACA
>DATCLE010000354.1:0-6148 GCA_036564075.1 Dehalococcoidia bacterium | reverse complement strand
GCCCAGCTCTCCGTGGTGGGGACCAGCGCGCTGCTCCAGGAGTTCCTCCTGCCACGCGCCTACGAGGCCGCCCTCTACGGCTGGGACGGCGGCCCGGACCCGGACCCCTACCCCGGCTGGCACTCCTCCCAGGTGAAGGAGGGGAAGAACCTGGCGGACTACGCCGGGGAGGAGGCGGACCGCCTCATGCAGCAGGCCCGCCAGACCACGGACCCCGCCCGGCGGGAGGAGCTGTACGGCGCCTTCCAGCAGACCTTCCTGAACGACATGCCCAGCGTCATCCTCTACTACCCGGTGTACACCTACGCCGTCCGGGGGGACGTCCGCGGCCTGGAGCCCGGCGTGCTGTTCGAGCCCTCGGACCGCTTCCGGAACATCGAGGGGTGGTACCGTGAGGACCACTGAGCCGGGGGAGCGCCGCCCGCCGGTCATCACCTTCACCACGGACTTCGGCACCGCGGACCCCTACGTGGCGGCCATGAAGGGCGTGGCGCTGTCCATCTGCCCTGAGGCACGCTTGGTGGACGTGACCCACCAGGTGCAGCCCCAACAGGTTCTCCAGGGCGCCTTCCTGCTGGCGGCCGCCTGGCCGCACTTCCCGCCGGGCACGGTCCACGTGGCCGTGGTGGACCCCGGCGTGGGGACGGAGCGCCGCGCCATGGCCCTGGCCACGGAGCATGGGCTCTTCGTGGGGCCGGACAACGGCCTCCTCTCCTCCGCACTCCCTGACGCCGCCCGTCCCCAGGGCCGGGAGCCGGCCCGCGTCCCCCTGCCTGCGGGCGTCCGCGGCGTGGCCCTCACCAACCCCGCCTACCACCGGCACCCCGTCAGCGCCACCTTCCACGGGCGGGACATCTTCACGCCCGCCGCCGCGCACCTGGCCGCGGGCGTGCCGCTGGCGGAACTGGGCGAACCCGTCCGGGACATGCTGGCCTTCCCGCCCTTCCGCGGCCGCCGCCGGCCGGACGGCGTCGTGGAGGGGCGCGTGATCCACGTGGACCGGTTCGGGAACTGCATCACGGCGGTACGGGCGGAGGACCTGCCATCGCCCGGGGTCACCGTGGAGGTGCGGGGGCGCCGTGTGCCCGGCCTCTTCCCCACGTACGCCGCGCTGCCGGAGGGGCCGGGCGCCCTCATCGGCAGCGGGGGCTACCTGGAGCTGGCCGTGCGGAACGGCAGCGCCCGGGAGACGCTGGGCGCTGCCGTGGGCGACGTGGTGGCCGTGCGGCCTACGGGCTGAGGGTCACGCGCACGGAGACCAGGTTCTCCACGCTGCCGTCCCGGGCGCTCCGGCTGAACACCTCGATGCAGCCCGGCTGCGCGCCGCCGGACAGCGTGAAGGGGATGGCCGCCTCGTACGTCCCGGTGCCGGGCGCACCCTCCGAGGCCATCACCGTCTGCCCGCCGACCTGCGCGCCCGTGCGATCCCGGATCACCACCTGGAGCGTCGCCTCGAAGACGCTGGCCGTCCCCCGCACCGTCACGGGGCTCCGCACCGCGGCCCCGGACGCGGGCGCGCTCACGGTGATGCGGTTCCCGGGCCCGGAGCGGTCGCACGCGAAGTCGCTGCCCGGCGTGGGGCCGGACGGCGTGGGGACAGGCTGGGTGGGCTCCGGCGAAGCGACGGGGCTCGCCGCCGGCGTGGTGGGCGTCTGGCTCACGGTGCCGGCACCGGAGGCGCCGCCGTCCGGCTCTTCACCGGAGTCAGAGCCGCCGCAGACGGCGGCGGTGGCCAGGATGAGGACGGCGGCCGCCAGGAGGAGGGCCGGGAGCGTGCGGCGGGGACGGGCGGGCATGGTGCGCCTCCAGCGGGCAGGATCCACCGCAGTATACCCGGCGGTTGGGCTGCGCGCTACGGACCCCTGTGCTTAAAATGGGCGGAGGAGGAGTGCCTGTGCGGGTGGTGTTCATGGGTTCGCCGGAGTTCGCCCTGCCCACGCTCCGGCGGCTCCTGGAGAGCGAGCACCAGGTGGTGGCCGTCTACACGCAGCCGGACCGGCCGGCGGGCCGCGGCCGCGCCCTGACGCCGCCGCCCGCCAAGGTGCTGGCCCTGGAGCACGGCGTGCCCGTCCTCCAGCCGGAGAGCCTGCGCGGGCCGGAGGAGGCCGCGCGGCTGCGGGACCTGGCGCCGGACCTGGTGGTGGTGGCCGCCTACGGCCTCATCCTCCCCCGCTCCATCCTGGAGGTCCCCCGGCACGGCTGCCTGAACGTCCACGCCTCCCTCCTGCCGCGCCACCGGGGCGCTTCGCCCGTGGCGGCGGCCATTCTGGCGGGCGACCGGGAGACCGGCGTCACCATCATGCGCATGGACCCCGGCATGGACACCGGGCCGGTCCTGGCCCAGCGCGCCGTCCTCATCGACCCCTGGGACAGCGCCGGCACCCTCTCCCATCGGCTGGCCTCCCTGGGGGCGGACCTGCTGCTGGAGACCATCCCGGCCTGGGTGGAGGGGCGGGCACGGCCCCAGCCGCAGGACGGCGCGCTGGCCACCTACTGCCCCAAGATCCGCAAGGAGGACGGCCGCATCGATTGGTCCGCGACGGCGGAGACCGTCTGGCGGCTGGTGCGCGCCTACAACCCGTGGCCGGGCGCCTTCACCTACCACCACGGCGAGCAGCTCCGCATCCTGGCCGCCTGGCCGCTGGATGCCGAGGCGGAGGAGCCGCCGGGCACGGTGGTGCCGGTGCCGGACGAGGAGGCGCGGATCCCCGGCGCGCCCCACGAGCCGCCAGTCTTCGGCGTGGCCACGGGACAGGGGGTCCTAGCCGTGTTCCAGGTGCAGCGGGCGGGCCGCCGGGTCCTCTCCGCCGCCGAGTTCCTTCGCGGCCAGCGAGACCTCTTGGGCGCTCGCCTGGGCTGAGCCGGGCAGACCGTCCGCCCGTGTCCTGCTGCGCCCATCCACGGGCGGGGAAGGACAGGGCGCGAAGCACCCCCGTAGGGACAGGCCCCCACCCCCGGCCCCTCCCCCGAATTCGGGGGAGGGGTGCAGGGGAGGGGGCTGGTTCCACCCGCCCCCATGTCGTGCTGAACGCTCCGCAGCGGCCCGAAGCAGCGGAGGGAACCCCATCAGACCTTTCGCCCTTCGCCAGAAGGGCTCAGGAGGACGACACGGCCCCCATCCGGCCCCTCCCCCACGTTGGGCGAGGGGTGCAGGGGAGGGGGCGGAAGCCCCGTCAGACCCTTCTCCCTTCCCACGGCAGGGCTCAGCAGGACAGGGGGGCGCCACAGGCAGGAGCTGGTTCGCAGCACGCCCGCCGGGCGGCACGCGAGATGGGGCCGGCCCCCGGCCGCAGCGCATCGAGCGAGGACGACGGAGGGGCGCAGCGTGCTGCGCCCCTCCAAGGCTCCGTTCAGCGACCAGCGCGGGAGCGGGCCTCCTCCGTGGCGGGCCGGGGCCGCGGACGGCCGGCGCCGGCTACCCGGCGCGCTCCACGTTGGTGGGTTGGTAGCTCCCCAGCAGGTCCAGGCGCCGGTACTGTTCCTTCCCCTGCTGCATGAGGTAGTTGCCGTACATGTCGCAGACCACAATGCAGGGCAGGTCCTCCACCTCCATGCGGCGGATGGCCTCCGTGCCCAGGTCCTCGTACGCCACCACCTCCACCTTCTTGATGTGGCGGGAGAGCAGCGCGCCGGTGCCTCCCACGGCCATGAAGTAGACGGCCTTGTACCGCTGCAACGCCTCCCGCACCGCCGGGCCGCGCCCGCCCTTGCCGATGGCGCCCTTCAGCCCCTGGGCCAGCAGCGGCGGCGTGAAGGGGTCCAGGCGCATGGAGGTGGTGGGGCCTGCGGAGCCGATGACCCGCCCCGGCCGCGCGGGGGTGGGACCCACGTAGTAGATCACCTGGTCCCGCACGTCGATGGGGAGGGGCTGGCCCTGCTCCAGCGCCGCCACCATCCGCTTGTGGGCGGCGTCCCGCGCCGTGTAGATGACGCCGGAGATGCGGGCGTGGTCGCCCGCGCGGAGCTGTGCCACGTCCTCCTCCGTGAGGGGCGTGGTGACGCGCACCTGGTGCGCGTCGACGCGTTCAACGGCCATGGGGGTCGCTCCTTGCTGGTGTTGCGCTGCGGTCAGGGCCCGGCGGCCTCCGGGACCTCCACGTTCACCACCATGTTCTCCTGGCGGTCCCGGCCCACAATCATCTCCACCGGCTCCTCCGCGCTCAGGTTGATCTCCTGGTGCACCAGGCCCGGCGGCACGAAGACGAAGTCACCCGGCCCGGCGTCCACGGCCTGCTCCAGCCGCGGGCCGAAGCGGAAGCGGGCGCGGCCGTGGATGACGTAGATGCCGCTCTCCGCCTCGCCGTGGTGGTGCGCACCGGAGCGGACGCCCGGGCCCATCACCACGTGGCCCAGCCAGAGCCGCCGGGCGCCCGCCGTCTCCGCGGAGACACCGGCGGCGCGGTCCATGCCCGGCGTCTGGGCCGTGCCGCGGTCCCGCTGGTGGGGCCGCACCACCCGGAGCCCGCCGGTTTGGTTCGCCTCCGTGCTCATGCGGTCCCCCCGGACTCGCCTCCCGGCCACAGGATCCGCAGGACCACCTGGCCGTCCTCCTCCCGCTGCTCGAAGGCGAAGAAGGGGCAGCACTCGCCCTCCTCCTGGATGAAGGTGGCCACGCGCTCCCACGTGCCCGGCTGCGCCGGGAAGCGGAACTCGGCGCCGCCGTCCCACGTCTCCTGGGACGCCGCGTCCGCCAGCAGGGCGTCCGGCGGCTCCCGCCGGAGCCGGGCGGCCTCCGGCGTCAGCAGGCAGGCGGGCTCCGCCTCCGGGTCCCGGGGCGGGACGTACCGCCGTCTGGTCACCGCCATGGTTCACCTCCTCCCGGCACGGCCCGACGGGTCAGATCTCCGCCTCCTTCAGCCGGGCGGAGTGGCACTGGAGGTTCACCGCCACGGGCAGGGAGGCGATGTGGGTGGGGAACGTCTCGATGTGGACGGCCAGGGCCGTGTTCCGCCCGCCGATGGCCTGCGGCCCCACGCCCAGGGCGTTCACCCGCTCCAGCAGCTCCCGTTCGAACTCGGCGGTCTCCGGGTCCGGGCTGGGTTCGCCCACCTTGCGGGTGATGGCCTTCTTGGCCAGGAACATGGCGTACTCCGCGGAACCGCCCACGCCCACCCCCACAATGATGGGCGGGCACGGGTTGCCGCCGGACTCCTCAATGGTCTGGAGGACGAAGTTGGTGATGCCCTCCTTGCCGGCGCCCGGCAGCATGATGGTGAAGCGGCTCATGTTCTCGCAGCCGCCGCCCTTGGGGATGACCTTGATGCGCACCCGCTCACCGGGCACCAGCTCCGTGTGGATGACGGCGGGGGTGTTGTTCTTGGTGTTGACGCGGGCGGAGAACGGCCGGTCCACAATGGAGGCCCGCAGGAAGCCGCCCGTGTAGCCCTCCGCCACGCCGCGGTTCACGGCGTCCGTGAGGCTGCCGCCCACCAGGTGGACGTCCTGGCCCACCTCCAGCATGACCACTGTGGTGCCGGTGTCCTGGCAGAGGGGCAGCATCTCCCGGCGGGCGATCTCCGCGTTCTCCAGGATCTCCACCAGCACCTGCCGTCCCAGGGGCGACTCCTCCGTCTCCCGTGCCCGCTGGAGGGCGGCCACCACGTCCTCCGGCAGGTGGTGGGTGGCCTCTACGCAGAGGCGGGCCACCGTCTCCGCAATCCGGTCCACGGGGAGCTCCCGGACCCGGGTCTCCGTTGTCATTGGGCCTCCTCCTCCGCTAGACGCCGGTGATGGCCACCAGCTCGCGCACGGCGTCGGCGGCCTTGCGGAGCCCGGCCAGCTCCGACTCGTCCAGCGGCATCTCGATGACCTCCTCCACCCCGGCGGCGCCCAGGCGGGCCAGGACGCCCACGTAGGCGTCGCGGATGCCGTACTCGCCCTCCAGGTAGACGGCACAGGGGAGGACGCGCTTCTGATCGTACAGCACGGCGTTCACCATGGCCACGGTGGCGGCGGAGGGTGCGTAGAAGGCGCTGCCCGTCTTCAGCAGGCTCACGATCTCCGCGCCGCCGTTGCGCGCCCGCTGGACCACGGCCTGCACCCGCTCCGGCGGCAGCAGCCGGGCCAGCGGCACGCCCGCCACAGTGGCGGTGCTCACTACCGGCACCATGGTGGCCTCCGTGTGGCCGCCTAGGACGTAGGCGTGGAC
>DATCLE010000353.1:0-1692 GCA_036564075.1 Dehalococcoidia bacterium | reverse complement strand
GTTGCGGATTGCCCAGTACTGGGTCCACACGTTGGGCGTCCTGGCGGAGCCCGCCAACCACCTCCAGTCCAGCACGCCCAACCAGTTCCGGCAAGATCGGTACCTGGTGGGGCACAACCCCTTCTACCACGGACACCTGGTGGACATCCCGGGAACCGGCTGGTGGTTGGGACGGGCCTATGTGGAGCGCCTTGCTCTCCTCGTGCAGCAAGCGGTGGAAGGGCTCTACCGGCAGTTGGCGGCCTCCCAGGGGCTGGCCGCGCCCCGCTACTTCTGTGAGAAGTACCAGCCGGACCACATCCCATGGTTGACCCATGAGTTGTATCCAGAGGCCCGGGAGATTTTCCTGGTCCGTGACTTCCGGGACATGGTCTGCTCCGTGCTGGCCTTCAATGAGAAGCGCGGCTACCAGGCCTTCTGGCGGGAACTGGTGGACACGGACGAGGAGTACGTGACGCGGATCGTGCGGGTGCGCCTGATGGAGCTGTACCGGCAGTGGCAGGCCCGGGCTGACCGGACCTGCCTGGTCCGCTACGAGGACCTGGTACAGCGCCCCCTGGAGGTCCTGCCGGAGATCCTGGCCTACCTGGGGCTGGACGGCGGGAGCGAGGTAGCGGAGAAGATGCTGGCGGCCGCGGCCGTGGAGACGCCCGAGCTCCGGGACCACCGCACTGCGCCGGACGCGGCCGCCTCTATTGGGCGGTGGCGCCGCGACCTCACCCCCGAGCTCCAAGCGGTCTGCCAGCAAGAGCTGGGAGACCTGTTGGAGGCGTTCGGCTACCGGTAGGGGGCCGGCGGCGGGCGGCCCGGCTCAGCCGGGGATCAGGCCGGGCGGGACCGGGACGCCCCGATCCTGCGCCACGGCCAGCAGTCGCTGGCGGACGCGCTCCCCCACCGTCTGCGGGTGCAGCAGCGTCAGGACATCCTCCCGGGCCCGGCGGCCCTTGGCGGCCGCCTCCTCTCGCTGCTCGTAGACGTGCCGCATGAGTTCCGCTGCCGTGTGGATGTCCGGCTCCGCCCAGACGGCGCCCCGCCGGTACGGGCCGTAGTTCCGCTGGATCTCCACCAGCGTGTATGGCACCAGGTAGGCGTTCTCCTCCGTCATGAAGTCCAGGTTGGAGCTGTAGGCGGTGGCGATGACCGGCTTCCCGGCCCGCATGGCCTCCGCCATGGTCAGCCCGAAGCCCTCCGATCGGTGCAGGGAGACGTAGCAGTCCGAGAGGTCGAAGAGGCGGTACGCCGCCTCCCGGCTCAGGATGCAGTCCAGGATCCGAATGTTCCGGTACCGTGCCGCGTCCAGCAGGGCGTCCAGCGCCGCCGGGTCCGCGTCCGAGTGCCCCGTCTTGATGAGCAGGACCGCGTCCGTCTGCTCCGGGAAAGCCTCCTTGAAGGCGCGGACTACCGCCAGTGGGTTCTTCCGCTCCACGAAGCTCTGGAAGTCGAAGGTGAACAGGAAGACGAAGGCGTCCGGCGGCAGGCCCAGCGCCTCCCGGTCCAGCGCCTCCAGCGGTGCCGGCTCCGGCGCCAGCGGGTACGGCACCACGAAGACGGGGACGGGCGAGACGGCGGAGACGGACGCGGCCGTGAAGGTGGAGGGCGTCCAGATCTCGTCGTAGACCTCGCAGTACCTCCGCCACTCCTCCGGGAACCACTCCAGCTCCCAGTTCCACACACCGATGTTGTGGCGGCCCA
>DATCLE010000352.1:0-4486 GCA_036564075.1 Dehalococcoidia bacterium | reverse complement strand
GTGAGCTCCAGGACGAGCCGGCCGCCGAACCCCGGCGCCCCCGGCCCGGCCCCGCCGGCCTCACCCCCACCGAGGCGGACCGTCTCCGCGAGCTCGGTCGCTGCGGCCCACAGCGCCGCGAAGGCCGCGTCATCCTCCAGGGAGGAGATGGAGACGTTCACGTGGACCGCACCGAGACGCCCCGGACGCCCGAGACCGTACCAGGCATCACCCCTACGATGACTGTTCGCATGCCCGAGACGGTGGTGGGCGCGATCCCCGAGGGCGCAACTAGCGCTCGTGTCGCAGCGAAGAATTTCGGTCGCACGGGCAGCACCTGCGGACCCCGTCCCGACACGCCCGTTCCGGCCGCAACCGCGGGCACCGTTCGGGCGGCCGGCATGCCCAGGAGCAACGGCAACAGGATCGCAGGCAACGGAACCGGCCACGCCGTTGGCACCTCCCGCTCCTCCAGAACGACGCTCGCCGCGGTCCGTGACGTCGCCGTGTCCATCAGTCTGCATCCTCGGACCGCCCCACCCACCAGGAGCGGCCGGGCCCGCCAGGGCGTGACGGCGCAGCCCCAGCAGCCCGCGCAGCCGGGCCACGACCCCGGCCTCCACCGTCGGCGCCGGGTCGTCCGCCGCCGCCGCCAGGAGCGCACCCGCCGCCCGCAACGCCGCGAGGTCCACGGCGAGCAGCGCCCCCACGTCCCGCACCCCCGGCAGCAGCCGGCCCAGGAGGAGCGGCGCGCCTTGCCCGTCCCGCAGCCGCAGGAACAGCTCGTGGGCGGCGACGTCGTTCGCCCGGAGCGACCAGATCGGCTGGAGCGCCGGCTCCGCCCGCCCGGCTACCACGGCCTCGACCATGGCCGCCGCCCCGCCACGCCGCGCCCGTGCTCGCCTCTTGCCCATCACCACCTCCACCGGGCAGCCCGGAGGCCACCCGCTGCTCTCACGCTAGCACGGTCCGGGAGGCGCCGCAGGAACCGGGCGGGGTTCCTCACCGCCGGGAGACCCGGAGGGGACGTGCGGTCAGGAGGCGCCGGAGCCGGAGGACCGGCGATGCTGCGGGGACGGGGCAGCCGTGCCGCTGCGGTCGTGGCATGGGGGCCAGTGTGGCACTGACCGCGCCGCCGCGGCGGCGGAAGCGTGACGGCGGCCCGGCACGACCGGAGGCACGGCGGCACGGGGTCGGAGGACGGCAAGGCCGGGAACGGACCGGCCGGGGACACTCCCGGGCACTTCCGGGAACGGGAGGGCGGCGTCCCGCCGGAGGGGAGCGGTACGGACGGCGCCGGAGCGAGGGTGGGGACGTGGGTGCGGACGGCACGGCGGAACCGTGGAGAGGCTCCCTGCCAACGGGCAACCGGAGAACGCACCGAAATCACGGAGCACGAAGCTGATGGGGAGATGGAGGGTGGAGGTGGAAGTCGAGGGAACGGAAGGGAGGAGGGGGAGCAGAGGTTGCGGAAGTGGACCAGGCCAAGATGTCCATATCAAATCTCTTATAGTTTCCCCGACTTTTTTCAGAGACACGGGAGGGACATGGGGGTGTCGTTTACCACAGTTTTAGGTGTCGTAAACGACACCCTCCGGGCCAGATCCGTCAATGTCCATGCACCTGTTTTTTTCTTCACAATCGCCACCGCCGCCCCCCTCGTGAAGGCAGCATGACCCCTGCTCACCGGCGCCGGACCAGGATGCTCCTCGCGCCGCGGCGCTGAACGTGGCGCTCCGGTCCCCTCCGGGGCGTTCACCCTGTCCATGGAACTGCTAAGGGACATGAACCGTTGTCCATGGAACTGTTAAGGGACATGAACCGTTGTCCATGGAACTGCTAAGGGACATGAGTCGTTGTCCACGGAACTGCTAAGGGAGATGAACCGTTGTCCACGGCCCGTGTCCACGGAACTGCTAAGAGACCTGAACCGTTGTCCATGGAACTGCTAAGGGACATGAGTCGTTGTCCACGGAACTGCTAAGGGACATGAACCGTTGTCCATGGAACTGCTAAGGGACATGAACCGTTGCCCACGGCCCGTGTCCACGGAACTGTTAAGGGACATGAACCGTTGTCGCTCCCCTGCGCGATGGACCATAGCTCCGGGACGGACCTCCGATGGACCACGCTTCGTCCGGTCTGGAGCCCTGACTGACCTCCTCCCCGGTTCCAACCGTGGCGACAAGCACGAGATTCCCGCAAACCCCTTGACAGGCCGCGGCACGTGTGGTACTCCTAGGAGTTGGAAACTGTTCCTTGCTCCGAGGAGGAGACGTCGATCTCCGTCTGGTCGTGGACCGGGAGATCGAGTGGCACCGCATCCAGCCACGGCTCCGCTGAGCCAGAAGGATGCCGGCCAGACGCCAGGCCGAACGCCCTCCCAGGCGGTGGCGTCGCAGGCTCAACGGCTCCAGAACTCCGTGAAAGGGTGGCACCCGGCCGCCCTCTTCGTGTTTGCCCGGAGCAGGCGACACGGAGGTTGCCGTCCCGCGGCCGTGCAGCCGTGCCGGACGGTCCTGCCCGTGCCCTGCACGGGCATTCTTGCGTTCCTGCCCCACTGCCGCGGACTGGCCGGCCGCTCTGGCCCGGACGTGGTGTCCGCGGGCGCGGGCTGACCGCGGCGCGGCCCGCCTGACCGTCCTGGTCCGGGCGGCGCGCGCCCCTCCCTGTTCGCGCTCCTCTTCCTTCGTCCTTCGTCCTTCTCTCTCCATCCGGGCCGCGGCCCCACGCCGCCTCCGGCTCCCGCCCCTACGGACGGGCCGGACCGGCCGGGCCGGGCGCCAGTGACGGACGCACGACGCCCCAGTCACGGGACCCCATGGGTCTCCGCGACCGGGGCGTTTTTGCGTTCTCGCGCCCAGGTACAAAGACGAGGCCGCCGGGCCTGGGTGCGGGCACCACGAGACGCCGACGGCCAAAGGAGCGACACGTGTACCTTACCACATCCACCCAGCTTGGCAAGTACCTCCGGGCCCGGCAGGCCCAGCGGGGCGCCGACGCGCGGGCGGCCTACGGGGCGCTGTCGTTCGCCGCCTCGCCCCGGCCGGCGACGGTGGACCCGCGGTGCAACCACTGCGGCGGGACGAAGCGCCGCGGCTGGAGCACCGCGCGGCCCCACCTCCTGGTCTGCACGAACTGCGGCCGCTAGGCCGCGCGGGGTTGCCCTTCCCCGGAAGGGCGCGCCCCGGATGGTGGCGACGGCCGTCGCCGCCGTCCGGGGCGTTCCCTTGCCCCCGCACTCCCGGTAGCAAGGTACCGCCGGGCCGGGATGCGGACCACACACCTTCCGGCGGTCCAGGAGGTTCTCCTATGTCCGTGAAGTTCGAGCGCCTGCAGGCCGCCCAGCGGGAGACGCGGTTCCCCACGGCCGCGCGCCGGCAGGCACCGGCCTGCCCGCACTGCCGGACGGCCGCGCTGGTGCGGCGCGAGGACGTCGTGCAGTGCCTCGCCTGCAGCCGTTCCTTCCCCGTCCATCGCTCCGCCGTGGCGTGACCGGGAAGGAAACGGGAAGAGGCGTGACTGCCTCTCGCCACGCCCCTTCCCCCAACAACTGAATACAGATGTCATCCGGCGCCCCGGAGTTCACGGTCACCGGGCGGGACGCCGGCCGGGTCGGATCCCGGTGACCGGGGAGGTGATACGGATGCAGTATACCACCCTCGTCAAGGAGCTGGCCAGGCTCCGTGCCCGGCGGCTCGTCATCGCCACCCTGGCCACGTCACCGCGGGCGGCCATGCCCCTGCCGGCCTGACGCCATCCCACCATTTCCTTCTTGGAGGTTCCAGTGTTCCGGTTCATCGCAACCTCGTACCTCGCCATCGGCGTCATCGAGGCCCTCAACTGGCCGCATCCCCTCGTGGTGCCGCCGGTCATCGCCGCCCTCGTGCCGTGGGGCCGGCTGGTTACCGCCCTCCGGCGGTTCCCGGCGTCCTCCTGACGCCGGGCCCTGTCTCCCTGCACCTACACCAGTTCACGTCATCCCACTCCCAGGAGGTCATTCGTGCTTCGCTTCCTCTTTGGCTGTCTCTTCCTCATGGCCCTGGCCGGGCGGCTGGGGCTGCCGCCGGTGGCCGGGATCCTCGGGGTCCCGCTGCTCCTGCTCCCCTGGCGGGACATCCTCCGCCGGGAGGTCCGGGCGGTCCGGACCACCGCGCGGACGGCCGTCCAGGCCGCGCGGCGCAGCCGCGCCGCGCTCGCGGCGGGCATCGCCGGCGTCTCCTTGGCGGCGTACCTGCGCGGGGCCGCGGCGCTCCGCCGGCTGGTCGAGCGGCTGGACCCCACGGCCGCCCCGGCCGAGCCGCCTCCTGACCTGCCGGTGCCCGTCATCGCCGACGGCCTCTCCGACGGCGAGCGCGAGTTGCTCGCCGAGGCGGCGGCGGCCTACGCCCGGCTCCTGGGCCGGGAGCTCCCGCCGACGGTCGGTATTGTCGTGGAGCGGCGGGGCACGGCCGCCCTCGACCGGCTGGGCGAGCACGTGGCGATCCGCCTGCCGCTCCCCGAGGAC
>DATCLE010000351.1:0-16836 GCA_036564075.1 Dehalococcoidia bacterium | reverse complement strand
GGCCGGGAGGGACCGGTGCTGCCGCGCCGCGGCGGGACGGCACTGAGGGCGCGGCCCCGGGCGCCCCCGGAGCGGGACCGTCACGTGATGCGCCTGCAACGTCATGTATGGGAGTTTTTATCGGGTTGTAACGCCGGCGGTGGTAGGCTATGACCGTCCTCCCCAGCGGGCGGCAGCCGCCCCGGCCCTGCCCGGGGACCGCCGGTCCAGCGGCGCCATGGAGCGACGGCGAAAGGAGGTGCGACGATCACGCGGTAGCGCCGGCAAGGACACGTGAACCTGGCCCCCACCACCCGCCGTGAGGACCTGCACCAGAGAGGTGGGTACCATGGAAACCTTTGACGTCATCGTCATCGGTGGCGGCATCTCCGGGGGGCTCCCCGCCGCAACGTATCTCCAGAAGGCGGGGCTCAAGGTCGCGGTGATTGAGGCGAAGCCTGAGCTGGGCAACTTCTGTCCCAGCCATGAGACATGGCCTGAGACGCTGGACAGCCCCCACGCCTCCATCAACTTCTCCGGCAACTCCCCCGCCCTTGAAGACCTGGAACTGGTCAGCAAGTACGGCTTCCGGCTGAAGACCACGCCGGTGGTCCTGGGGACCACGCACCGGGACGGCACCAACTGCCTCATCTGCTACGACCCGCAGCGGACCGCGGAGAACTTCGCGAAGCACTCCCAGCGGGACGGCGAAACCATCTTCGGGATCCAGAACCGGGTCCTGGAGAAGATGGTGGAGATGAACGAGCTGGCGTTCTACAGCCCCCACCCGGACCCCGGGAAGTTCGAGGAGATCCTGAAGATCTGCGCGTACGTCATGGGGCGGGACATCGACGAGCTGGAGACGATGACCGCGCCGGAGCTCATTGAGCAGACCTTCGAGGCCGACCGGGTCCGACAGACGGTCCTCTGCCCTGTGGCCCTCCACCTGCAGGGGGCACCGCTGGCCCGCGGCCAGGGCGCCTTCGCCGTCGCGCTCAGCCTGTTCTACACCACCGGCCTGGCCATTGGCGGGAACGAGGCGCTGGTGGACGCGGTGACGGAGTGCTTCCTGGACCACGGCGGGACCATCTACACCAACTGCCCGGTGGAGCGCATCGAGGTGCACGACGGGCGCGCCAGCGCCGTGATCCTCTCGGAGCGGGCGGCGCTCCCGGGCGCCCGGTTTGAGGCGCGGAAGGCCGTGATCTCCAACGTGGGCGCCCGCAAGACCCTGGAGCTGCTGGGCGAGGACGTCATGCGGGCGGCGGACGACCGGCTGGCCTCCAAGATGAAGCACTGGAAGATGGATGAGCGCGGCTCCACCGTCACCTCCTGGCTCATCCAGGGCGAGATGCCGTGGGGCTCCGCGGACTTCGACCCGCTCATCAAGCGGGCGCACCTCATCTACCGGGCCTTCGACTCCTGGCAGGGAGCGAAGGACTACCTCTGGGCCATGGTGAACAACAACACCTGGGCCGCCTTCGGCAACCTCATCGAGATCCTGGACTACGGCCAGTGCGACCCGCACGCCGTGTCCCCGGACGGGCAGCGGGTGATCCGCGGCGAGGAGGCCCTGCCGTACCCCCTGCGCGGCCTGGGCGGGCCGGAGGCCTGGGACAGCCCCCTGCGCGACGAGCTGCTCCAGAAGCGCCATGACGTGATGGACTCCATCGCCCCCGGGTTCAAGGCGCGGCTGATCGAGGCGTACCAGTGGACGCCCATCGACATCTGGCGGGTGAACCAAGCGGCCATCTTCGGCCAGGTCCTGGGCGGGGACTTCTCCGAGGACCAGTGGATCCTGGACCGCATGCCGTACCGGATGCCCATCCGGAGCCTCTACATGTCCAACGCGGTCTGGCCGCTGGGCCTCACCTGGATGGCGGCCGGGTACAACGCCGCGCAGGTGGTGGCGGAGGACCTGGGCCTCCGGAACCAGCCGTGGTGGACGCACCGGCCGGTGGCGTGGTTCCTGCGGAACATTGAGCGGCTGCTGGAGCCGCTCACGCTGGAGCCGGTGGCGGTGGGGAGGTGAGGGAGATGCCGGACGAGCGCTTCGACGTGATGGTCATCGGCGGCGGGCCCAACGGCCTGACGTGCGCCGCGTACCTGGCCCGGGCTGGCGCGAAGGTGGTGGTCCTGGACAAGCGGTTTGAGCTGGGCGGCACCATGTCCACGGACGACTACTCCACGCCGTTCCTCTACAACCTCTGCCAGTTCGCGCTGCCGCTGGGCCGGGACCTCCCGCCCTACCAGGACCTAGAACTGGAGCGGCAGGCGATCCGGCTCATGGAGCCGGACCCGTCCCTGGCGTTCGTCCCCGCGGGCGGCGGCGAGCCGCTGGTGGTCCGGCGAGACGGCACGGGCCTGGACGGGCGGCTGCGTGAGCTGTTTGACGCGGTGGACCAGGCGGTCCTGCCGCTGCTCTACACGGCGCCGCAGCCCGTGGACGAGGTTGAGCAGCGGATGAGCAGCGGCAACGGCGGGGGCGCCGCCCTGGAGCTGGCGAAGATGACGCCCCAGCAGCTCGGCGAGGCCGCGGGGGACGCCCGCGCCAGGGGGCTGCTCCGCTACCTCTGCGGCCTGGCCGGGTTCTTTGCCCCGGACGAGCCGCTGGGGCTCATGGGCGCGTTCCTGGTTGCCCGGATGATCCGCCCGACCATCGTGGTGGGCGGGACGAAGACCCTCGCCCTCGGGCTGTTCCGGGCGGGCGCGGCGGCGGGCGCCCAGTACCGGATCGTGTCCGATGTGGACCGGATCGACGTCGGCGGCGGGCAGGTCAGGGTGGCCACCCGCGACGGCCGGGAGTTCGCCGGTCGGGCCGTGGTCTCCACGCTCGATCCCAAGACCACGTTCCTGGACCTGCTGGACGCGGGCGTGGTGCCGGAGCCGCTGCGGCAGGCGGCCCAGGCCTGGCAGTTCGAGCCGGCCGGGACGTTCATCGGCCACTTCGGCATCAAGGGGCAGCCGCCCATCATCGGGACGGAGCAGGCGAGCCAGGCCCTCCTCCAGGTGGTCGGCTTCGCGGACGAGGCCGCCGTGGCGCGGCACCTGGAGGCCGTGAGCCAGGGGCGCCTGCCGGAGGAGCCCTCCGGTCACCTCTCCGTGACTACGCGCCACGACCCGCTCCAGGCGGCGCCGGGGCCGTACGGCCCGCTCCACACCCTCCGGTACGACACGCTGGCCCCGTACCAGCCGGACACGGGTGCGTGGGACCGGCGGCGTGCCCTGGAGTACCGGAACCGGTGCTGGGACTTCCTGGGGAGGCAGACGGCCGGGCTGGCGGGGGCGCGGCTCCTGTTCTCCTTCTCGGACAGTCCGCTGGACCTTGAGCGCCGGTTCCGGACGGCCAAGCACGGCTCCGTGCGCCAGGGGGCGCTCACCCGTGGCCAGACCTTCGCGAACCGGCCGCACCCGGACGCCAGCGGCACCCGCACGCCGATCCCGGGCGTCTACCTGGGCGGCGGCGGCGTGCACCCCGGCATCCCCGGCAGCCTGGGAGGCGGCTACAACGCAGCCCGGGCCATCTGTCAGGACCTGGGGTTGGAACGCTGGTGGCCGGAGCCCGCTGTGCGCCGTGCCCCGGTGACGGCGGGGACGTGAGGCGGCGGGCGCGAGCCCGCGGGTGGTGAAGCGACAAGCCGGAGGCGGATCCCGCCTCCGGCTTTCGTTTCGGGTGGCGACCCCGACCGGATTCGAACCGGCGATCTCCACCGTGACAGGGTGGCATGTTAGTCCGCTACACCACGGGGCCACCGATCACGCGAGACCCCGAGCCGGGCGGCTCAGGGCTCACGCTCCATTCTACGGGGGCCGGGCACGCGTGTCAATCGATGGAGGGCGGCGGAGGGGGCCGACAGGCGCGTTGCGACCGGCCCCGGCGGTGGGCTACAATCGCCGTGGCGAACCTCCCGGCAGGAGCGGCCCGTGCCCAAGCGTTCCCACGTCCCCGGCCAGCGACCACGACCCAAGCGCCGCACGGCCCCCGCGGCCCGTGAGCCGCGCCGGCCGCCGCCCACCGTGGCCGTGGAGGACCGGCGGTCGGAGCCCGCGCCCCCGCGCCCGGCGCCGGAGAGCCGCCGGCCGGTCCCTGTCCGGGACTACTCCTACGTGATCAAAGACCTCCAGCGCATTGTCCTGACCACCCTGGTGGTGGCCGTGGCCCTGGTCATCGCCGTGCTGATCTTGCGGTAGCTGCCGGGCCGTTCCCCCAGCGCCGGACACGCCCGGCCCCTCCGGGCCATGCCCTTGGGAGCGACCGCGCGTTGCGCCCGCGCGACAGGACGTCCACCGCCTTCGACGCGCTGCGCACCGTGCCGAGGGCACGCCGGGGAACGCGCTGAGGGCGGAGGTGGGCGAGGCTGAGGGCGTCGACGCTGCGGCGTGTGACCTGGGGGTGCTACGGGCCGACGACGCCCGGACGTCACCGAGGGGGGTGGAGCGGGAGGAAGTGGGACCCCGGCGGAGCGGGACCCCGCCCGCCCTTCAGCGCAGGTTGACCACCGCCACCACCGCGGCCAGGATCAGCGCCAGGTAGCCGCCGAAGTCGCCGGCCAGCAACGGCGCCCCGGCCACCGCCAGGTTGCGCACCACGTACGCCCCGGCTATGCCGGCCACCGCCAGCGCCTGCACGGCCAGCCCGCGCTTGCCCTTGGTGAGGCGGTCCATGACCTCCGCGGCCCCGTAGCCGAAGGCGCCCGCCAGGATGAAGAGGAAGAAACCGAAGGCGAAGGGCAGGGCCAGGGTGAAGAGCGCCCAGGCCAGCCCGCCGCCGCCGGCGATGGCGGCCGCCGCCCCGGCCGCGCGACCGTAGTGGGCGGGGGAGAGCTCGTACATGGGGGCGCGGCGGAGCCGGGCGCAGGCCCGGCACCGGGCCCCCACGGGGGTCTGGACCATGCACTTGGGGCAGATGGGGGTCTCGCAACGCCCGCAGCGCAGTTCGGTCTCCACCTGCGGGTGCGCGGCGCACTGCATGACTGGGTGAACTCCTTTCCGGGAACCGCCGCGGGTCCGGGACGGCGGGCCGGGCTCAGTGTCGGGGCTGGGCCGGGCCCAAGGCAAAGGTGAGCTCGCCTTCGGCCACCACCTCGCCGTCCACCTCCGCGCGGGCGTGGCCCTTGCCCACGGGGCCGCGCATCTTGGTGAGGGTGACCTCCAGGCGCAGCACGTCACCGGGGACCACGGGCCGGCGGAAGCGGAAGCCGTCGATGCCGGCGAAGTAGGCGAGCTTCCCGTGGTTCTCCGGCTGGCTCAGCACGGCCACGGCGCCCACCTGGGCCAGCGCCTCCACAATGAGGACGCCGGGCATGATGGGCTGGCCGGGGAAGTGGCCCTGGAAGAACCACTCGTTGAAGGAGACGTTCTTCTGGCCCACGGCCCGCCGGCCCTCCTCTACCTCCAGGATCCGGTCCACCAGGAGGAAGGGGAACCGGTGCGGGACCGTGGCCAGGATGCGTCCAATATCCCACGTCACGGCGCTGCCCTCTTTTCCGCCCTGGCCCAACGCTCCTCGCACACCGCCAGGAAGCGCTGGATGGGCCCGTCCGGCAGGGGGATCATGCCGGGCTCCCGCTGATAGTCGCCGCCCAGGCCGTGGTAGTCGCTGCCGCCCAGCGGGATGAGGCCGTGGCGGTCCGCCGCCGCCTTCAGCCGGGCGATGGTCTCCTCGTCGTAGTCCTGGTAGTAGACCTCCATGCCGGAGAGCCCCGCCTCCTTGAGCCGGGCCAGCAGGCCATCCAGGTCCTCCAGGTCCCGCGGGTGGGCCAGGACCGCCACCCCGTGGAACCGGACAATGAAGGAGACCGCCTCCTCCGGCGTCATCTTCTCCCGCTCCGCGTAGGCGGGCCCGTTCCGGCCGATGTACCGGTCGAAGGCCTCCGGGATGGACTTGACGTAGCCGGCCTCCAGGAGCGCCTGGGCCACGTGCGGCCGGCCCACGGAGGCGTCCCCGGCGATCTCCAGCACCCGCTCCCACGTGATGGCCACGCCCATGGCGTTCAGCTTCTCCACCATGCGACGGCCGCGGCCCACGCGGCCCTCCCGGAAGCGGGCCAGGTGCGCCTGGAACTCCGGGTCGTCGATCCGGGCGAAGTAGCCCAGCACGTGGACCTCGTTGCCGGGGATGTCCGTGCTGAGCTCGATGCCGGGGATGAGCCGGAAGCCCGGGTGGCGCGCCGCCTCCGCCTGCGCCTCCGGGATGCCCTCCGTGGAGTCGTGGTCCGTGAGGGCCAGGATCTCCACGCCGTTCCGCACCGCCAGGCGCACCACCTCCGTGGGGCTCAGAACCCCGTCGGAGGCGGTGCTGTGGCAGTGGAAGTCGCCACGACTAGCCATCGATCTCGTACTCCCTGTCTACGCGTATGATGCTGCGGGCGCGGGGCCCCGCCCCGTCCGTCTCCACCAGGACGGCGTTGAGGAGGACGGGCCCCGCCTCCGCCACGGAGAGTCGCTCCGGCATGCCGGTGAGGAACCGCCGGAGGGAGGCCTGTACCTCGTTGCCGATGACGGAGCGGGCGGCGCCCACCATGCCCACGTCCGTCACGTACGCGGTGCCCCCGGGCAGCACCCGTAGGTCCGCCGTGGGGACGTGGGTGTGGGTGCCCAGCACGGCCGTCACCCTGCCGTCCAGGTACCAACCCATGGCCACCTTCTCACTGGTGGCCTCCGCGTGGAAGTCCACCACCAGGGGCCCGCCGGCCGGCGCCGCCTCCAGGAGCGCGTCCGCGGCCCGGAAGGGGTCGTCGTACGCGCCCAGGAAGGTCCGGCCGATGAGGTTGAGCACCGTGACGCCGCCCACGGTGACCATCCCGCGGCCGGGCGCGCCCGGCGGGTAGTTGGCCGGGCGGAGGACGGGGAGCGACCCGTCCAGGTACGGGATGATGTCCTTCTGGGCGAAGATATGGTTGCCGGACGTGATGACGTCCACGCCCGCGTTCAGCAGCTCGTGGGCGGTGGCCGCCGTCAGGCCGCGGCCGGCCGCGGCGTTCTCGCCGTTGGCGATGACGAAGTCCAGGCCCAGCTCCCGCCGGAGCTCCGGCACCAGGGCGCCCACGGCGCGCCGGCCGGGCCGGCCGACCACGTCACCGATCATGAGGATGCGCAACGGAACCTGTCCAGCCCGTCCGCCCGGCACGGCCGGGCGGACGGGTCACTTGGCGTAGTCTACGGCCCGGGTCTCCCGGACCACGGTCACCTTGATCTGGCCGGGGTACTCCAGCGTCTCTTCGATCTTCTTGCTGACGTCCCGCGCCAGGCGCATGGCGCCCAGGTCGTCGATGTCGTCCGGCTTGACGATGATCCGCACCTCGCGTCCCGCCTGGATGGCGAAGGCCTTCTCCACGCCCTTGAAGCCGCGCGCCACGGCCTCCAGCGCCTCCAGCCGCTTGATGTAGTGCTCCAGCGACTCGCGCCGGGCGCCGGGGCGGCTGCCGCTGATGGCATCGGCGATCATGACGATGATCGCCTCCAGGGTGCGCGGCTCCTCCTCCTCATGGTGGGCGGCGATGCAGTGGACCACGGCGGGGCTGAGGCCGTACCGGCGGGCGATGTCCGCGCCGATCATGGCGTGGGTGCCCTCCACCTCATGGTCCACGGCCTTGCCGATATCGTGCAGGAGGCCGCCGCGCCGGCAGATGTTCACGTCCGCGCCCAGCTCATGCGCCAGCATGCCGGCGATGTGGGCGGTCTCCACGGCGTGCTTGAGCTGGTTCTGCCCGTAGCTGGTCCGGTACTTGAGCCGCCCGAAGATCTTCAGCAGGTCCGGGTGCAGGCCGGGGCAGGACGCCTCAATGGCGGCCTGCTCGCCCGCCTGGCGGATGACCGTCTCCACCTCCTGGCGGGCCTTCTCCACCACCTCTTCGATGCGCGTGGGGTGGATGCGGCCGTCCTGGATGAGCCGCGTGAGGGCCGTGCGGGCGATCTCCCGGCGGACCGGGTCGAAGCCGGAGAGGGTGACGGCGTCCGGCGTGTCGTCAATGATGAGGTCCACGCCGGTGGCGTGCTCCAGGGCGCGGATGTTGCGCCCCTCGCGGCCGATGATGCGGCCCTTCATGTCGTCGCTGGGGATGGGGACCACGGTGACCGTCGTCTCAGAGACCACGTCGGCGGCCACGCGCTGCATGACGGTGGCCAGGATCTTGCGGGCCTGCTGGTCCGCGGTCTCCCGCGCCTCCTGCTCAATGGCGCGGATGCGGCGGGAGGCCTCTTCCCGGGCCTCGTTCTCCACCTCCGCCAGGAGGATCTCACGGGCTTCCTGGGCGGTGAGGCTGGCCACGCGCTCCAGCTCCTGGCGCTGCTGCTGCCGCAGCGCCTCCAGGTCGCTCCGGAGCCGGTCCAAGTCCTGCTCCTTGCTCTGGAGCGCCTTCTCCTTCCGCTCGAGCGCCTCAAGCTTGCGGTCGAGGTTCTCCTCCTTCTGCGTCAGACGTCGCTCATGGCGCTGAAGCTCGCTGCGCTGCTCTTTCAGGTCGGCTTCGGCCTGCGCCCGGATGGCGATGGCCTCTTCCTTGGCCTGGAGGAGGACTTCCTTCTGCCTAGTCTCAGCCTCGCTCAGAATTCGTGCGGCCTGTTCCTCCGCTTCACGCAGACGGTCCTGCGAGGAGCGCTGCCGTACGAGGTAGCCCGCCAATCCCCCAACGATGAAGGCGAGAACGCCAACGATGGGGATGGCAAGTGCCAGCATGATCACCTCGCTTTGTAGAAGGGTGGCAAAAAGTCTTCGGCAGCCTGCGCCTGGGTGCACGCTGCCACCCTCATCTTAGCCGTACAGGGCAGGATGTGTCAAGGAAGGTGATCGGTTACGGGCGGACAGGGGAGCTGAGCGGCGCCCAGGGCCAGGGAACGGCCGCTCTTCCCCTGACGGCGCCTCCTACCCGGTGCAGCCGGGGGAGGGGGTCCCAGAGCGGCCTTGCGGGCGCCGCACGGGGTACGGCCCGGTGGGGTGCGCACCGGGCCGTTCAGGGGGTCCGGCGGGAGGGAGCCACCACCTCCCGCCGCTGTAGGGGTGATCCGCGACCGGTGACGCGGAGGCGCGCCGCGGCCGCGCAGGCTACGGTAGGGGAAGGCCCGCGGCGCGATCCATAAGGGAGGCGTCGTGATCCCGTTAGAAAATCGGGGGGTCAGGCGCGGCCCTGCCGCTCCCGCCAGAGGCGGTCCACCACGGCCTTGCTGACGGCGTAGGAGAAGCCGCGCCGCTGGAGGTAGCCGCCCAGGCGGGCGGTGAAGGTCTGCCGGTCCGTGGCGGGGATGGTGCGCGCCTTCCGCTCTGCGGCGCGGGCGGCGGCGGCCACCTCGTCGTGGGCGGCCAGGGCCTCCTGGACCGTCTCCCGGTCCACGCCCTTCCGGCGGAGCTCGCCGCGGATGCGGTGGACGCCGTAGGCGTGCCGGCTCTCCGTCCAGAAGCGGGCGAACTCCCCGTCATCCAGGTAGCGGCGCTCCCGGAGCCAGGCCACCGTCTCGTCCACCAGGTCGGCGGGGAGTCCCTTGCGGCGCAGGCGGTCCCGCAGCTCTCCCTCGCTGCGGGGGCGGTAGCTGAGGAGGCGGAGGGCGCTCTCCAGGGTGCGGTGGCGGAGCTCCGTGCGCTCCAGCTCCCAGGCGCGCTCCGGCGGGAGGGGGTCGCCCTCGTGGAGACCGGCGGCGGCCAGCACGTCGGCGCTGAGGGCCAGGGCGAACCGGCCGTCCACGAAGACGTTGTACCGGCGGCGGCGCTCCTGCCGCTGGATGGCGGTGACGGTGGGCTGGTGACCGGTCATGGCGTGCCGCCGCGGGCCCCGGCCCGACGTAGTGGGCCGGCGTGGCTACTCCGCGGCCTCGTCCTCCCCGGCGGCGCGGCCGTTGCCGGCCAGCGGCGGCGTCACACCGGCCCGGAGCTGCCGCTCGATCTCCGCCGCCGTCTCCGGATGCTGGCGCAGGAACTCCTTGGCGTTCTCCCGCCCCTGGCCGATGCGCTGCTCGCCGTAGCTGAAGAAGGCGCCGGTCTTCTTGATGATGCCGGCCTCCACGCCCAGGTCGATGAGGTCGCCCTCGCGGCTGATGCCGACCTCCTTCTCCGTGACCATGATGTCGAACTCCGCCTGGCGGAAGGGCGGCGCCACCTTGTTCTTCACCACCTTGGCGCGGACCCGGCTGCCGATGACGCTGGTGCCCTGCTTGAGGGTCTCCACCCGCCGCAGGTCGATGCGGACGGAGCTGTAGAACTTGAGGGCGCGGCCGCCGGGCGTCACCTCCGGGTTGCCGAAGACGATGCCCACCTTCTCCCGGAGCTGGTTGATGAAGATGACGGCGCAGCGGGAGCGGGAGATGGCGGCGGTGAGCTTGCGGAGGGCTTGGGACATGAGGCGGGCCTGGAGGCCCACGTGGGCGTCGCCCATCTCGCCCTCGATCTCCGCCCGGGGCACCAGGGCGGCCACGCTATCGATGACGATGACGTCGATGGCGTTGCTGCGCACCAGCGCCTCCGCAATCTCCAGCGCCTGCTCGCCGGTGTCCGGCTGGGAGATGAGGAGGTTCTCCACGTCAATGCCCAGGGCCTGGGCGTAGGCCGGCTCCAGGGCGTGCTCCACGTCGATGTAGGCGGCCATGCCGCCGGCCTTCTGGGCCTGGGCCACCACGCTCTGAGCCAGGGTGGACTTGCCGGCGGACTCCGGGCCGAAGATCTCCGTCACGCGGCCGCGGGGCACACCGCCCACGCCCAGGGCCAGGTCCAGGGCCAGGGAGCCGGTGGGGATGGCCTCCACCTGGAGGCGGGCGCTGGCGTCGCCTAGGCGCATGATGGCGCCGCGGCCGAACTGCTTCTCGATCTGGCCGATGGCGAGGTCCAGGGCTCGGGCCTTCTCGTCCGTCACCATGCTGTGCACTCCACGTCGTTGGTCCGCCCCGGGGGCGAGGGGGCGGTGCAGCGTCGCCGGGCCCTACGGGCCCTCGCGCGGATACCGTCCGAAGGGTCACGCGGGGACCGTCCCGCGGTACGTGGCCGGCACCGGGAGCGATGCCGACACTAGAGTGAGGATAGCACAGGCCCGCAATTAGAACAAGTGTTGCAAACCGCCGCCGGCCCTGCTCTCCCAGAGGGGTGCGCCGCCGGCGGGCTCCGCGACGCGGGGACCTCCCTCTTGACACGCCGGCGGGAGTGGCTTACTGTCTAAGTATCTCGATAATTAAGCTATCATGGGATCAAGAGAGTAGTGCGGCAGGTCTTCAGGGGAGCGGGCCGTTGCGGCGGCCCTGGAGAGAGGACGGAATGGACGCCATCACCGTAGAGCACCTGACCAAGACGTACCGGGGCGGCGTGCAGGCGCTGGCGGGGGTCTCCTTCACCGTGCGGGAGGGGGAGATCTTCGGCCTGCTGGGCCCCAACGGCGCCGGGAAGAGCACCACGGTGCGCATCCTGGCCACCCTCACCCACGCCGACGGCGGGCGCGCCGTGGTGGCCGGCCACGACGTAGCGCGCGAGCCGGGCCGCGTCCGGCGGCGCATCGGCTACGTGGCGCAGGCCTCCGGCGTGGACAAGTACGGCACCGGCCGGGAGAACCTGGCGCTCCAGGCGCACCTGGAGCGGGTGCCGGGCCACGAGATCCGGCGCCGGGTGGAGGAGACGCTGGCGCTGGTGGGGCTCACGGAGGCGGCGGACCGGGTGGTGAACGGCTACTCCGGCGGCATGCGGCGGCGGCTGGACATCGCCATGGGGCTCATCCACCAGCCGGCGGTGCTCTTCCTGGACGAGCCCACCACCGGGCTGGACCCGGAGACCCGCGCCGCCCTCTGGGAGGACCTCCAGCGGCTGCGCCGGGAGCGGAACATGGCGGTGCTGCTCACCACCCACTACTTGGAGGAGGCGGACCGCCTGTGCGATAGGCTGGCCATTGTGGACCGCGGCCGGGTGGTGGCGGAGGGCACGCCGGCGGAGCTGAAGGCGCAGATCCGCGGCGACTCCGTCTCCCTGGACGTGGACCGGCCGCCGGAGGAGGTGGCGGGGCTCCTGCGCGGGCTGGAGGGCGTGCTGAACGTGCTGCCCGCCGGGGACGCCGTGGTGGCCCACGTGGAGGCGGGCGCCACGGCCGTGCCCCTCCTCATCACCACCCTAGAGCGGGCAGGGGTCGGCGTGCGCTCGGTCTCGCTGCACCGGCCCTCCCTGGACGACGTGTACCTCCACCACACGGGCCGCCGGTTCGCCGCGGCGGGTGACGGCCGGTCGCCGGAGGGGGAGGCGGAGCACCTGCGGAAGGAGCGCGCGCGATGACGACCTTTGTCGCTGATACGTTCCACCTGACCCTGCGGCACGTCCGCACCACCCTGCGGATCCCCATCTGGGTCATTGTCACCCTGGTGCAGCCCGTCATCTGGCTGACCCTCTACGGCCAGCTCTTCCGCCGGGTGGTGGAGCTGCCGGGCTTCGAGACCGGGTCCTACATCCAGTTCCTGACGCCGGGCATTGTGGTCATGACGGCCATGTTCGGCTCCATGTGGTCCGGCATGGGGATCATCGAGGACTTGAACGAGGGCGTCATGGACCGGATGCTGGCCACGCCCGTCCACCGCGGCGCGCTCATTGCCGCGCGGGTGGCGCACGCGGCGCTCACCGTGCTGGTGCAGTCCTTCATCATCCTGGGCATCGGCCTGGTCCTGGGCGCCCGCTTCCCGGGCGGCGTGCCCGGCGTGGTCACCATCCTGCTGCTGTCGGCCCTCCTGGGCTCCGCCTTCTCGGCGCTCTCCAACGGGCTGGCGCTGGTGACGCGGCGGGAGGAGACGCTCATTGCGGTGCTGAACTTCTTCGGCCTGCCGCTGGTCTTCCTCTCCTCCGCCTTCATCGCCACGGAGCTCATGCCGGGCTGGATCCGCGCGGCGGCCACGGTGAACCCGGTGAACTGGGCCATCACCGCGTCCCGGGACGCCATGCTGGGCCAGGATTGGGCGGAGGTGGCGCTCTCCTGCGCCCTGCTGGCGCTCTTCACCCTGGCCTCCGGCGTCTTCGCCACCCAGGCGTTCCGGGCGTACCGTCGCACCACGTAGCGGGAGGGGACCCGTGGAGGGCCGCATCCGGGTGCGCGTGACCCCGCGCGCGGGCCGGGACCGGGTGGACGGCTGGGACGGAGAGCTGCTGCGCGTCCGCGTGGCGGCCCCGCCCGCGGAGGGACGGGCCAACCGCGCGCTGGTGGCGCTGCTGGCGGCGGCGCTGGACGTTCCGTCCGGTGCCGTCCGCGTGATCGCCGGGGAGCGCTCCCGGGAGAAGCTGGTGGCGGTCCGGGGCCTGACGACGGCGGAGGTGCGCCGGCGCCTCACGCCAGGCTCTGGACCGCCTCCAGGATGATGTACAGCAGGAAGATGGCGATCATCGGCGAGAGGTCCAGCCCGCCGAAGGTGGGGATGATCTGCCGCAGGGGCAGCAGGATAGGGTCCGTGATCTGGTTCAACGCCTGGATCAGCGGGTTGCCGGGGTCGATGCGGGGCCCCATGAAGAGGATGACCCACGACAGGATCACCCGGATGAAGATGGCGACGATCAGGACCTGGATGAGGATCTGCAGGAAGAGGACGATGAACTCGATGGCTAGCCTCCCAACACCCGGGCCTTCTCATAGGCGGCGGCCACGGCCTCAATGACCGCCGCCCGGAAGCCGGACTGCTCCAGCACCAGGAGGGCCTCCGCGGTGGTGCCGCCCGGGGAGGTGACCAGGTTGCGCAGCTCCGCCGGGTGGTTCCCGCTGCTCTGGGCGAAGCGCGCCGCGCCCAGCACCGTCTGGACGGCCAGCTCCGCCGCCAGGTCCCGGCGGAGGCCCAGGTAGACCCCCGCGTCGATGAGGGACTCGATGAACAGGAAGACGTAGGCAGGCCCGCTGCCGCTGACGGCGGTGGCCATGTCTACCAGCCGCTCCTCCGCCACCTGGACCTGCCGTCCCAGGCTCTCCAGCAGGGCCGCCACCTCCGCCCGCCGCTCCTCCGGCACCTCCGGCGTGGCGGTCCAGACGCTGATCCCCTCCCCAATGCGGGCCGGCGTGTTGGGCATGACACGTACCACGGCGTCGTGGCCCAGGGCCTCCCGGATGGCGTCGATCTTCACCCCCGCCATGATGGAGATCACCGTCTGTCCCGGCTCCAGATGTCCCCGCAGGCCGCGGGCGGCCTCCGGGAAGTCCTGCGGGTGGACCGCCAGCACCACCGCCTCCATGCCCGCAGCGGCCGCCGCCGGGTCCGGCACGGCGTGGACGGCGTACTGCCGCGTCAGGTGGTCCCGTCGCGGCCCGCTGATCTCCGCCACCACCACGTCCGCCGGGCCGGCCAGGTTCCGCCCCAGCAGGCCGCCGATCATGGCCTCCGCCATGTTGCCGCCGCCCACGAAGCCGATGCGCACGGGCTACCGTCCTTCCGCGGCCGCGCCGCCGGGCGGCCGCTCCCCGAAGATGGCCCGGCCGATGCGGACCATGGTGGCCCCCTCCTCGATGGCGACCTCGAAGTCGTCCGTCATGCCCATGGAGAGCTCCCGCAGCCCCAGCGCGTCCCGCAGCTCCCGCAGGCGCCGGAAGACCGGCCGCACCTCCTCCGGGTCCGCGGCCGGTGGCGCAACGGTCATCAGACCGCGTAGCTCCAGGCCGGGCAGGCGTTCGATCTCCCGCGCCAGCCGGCCCGCCTCCTCCGGCGCCACGCCGAACTTGGTGGCCTCCCCGGCAACGTTCACTTCCAGCAGCACGGGAACGGGGCGGTCCGCGTGGCGGCTGATGGCCCGGGCCAGCCGGAGGGAGTCAACGCTGTGGATTATATCAAAGGTCTGAACCGCCGTCTTGGCCTTGTTGGTCTGGAGGTGCCCCACCATGTGCCAGACCGGCCGTAGCGGGTCCCCGGCCAGCGCCGCCGCCTTCGGCACGGCCTCCTGCACGCGGTTCTCCCCCACGTGCCGGACCCCCGCGTGCAGCGCCTCCCGCACGGTCTCCACCGGGAACGTCTTGGCCACGGCGATGAGGGTGACCTCTTCCGGAGACCGGCCCGCGCGTTCCGCGGCCCGGTGGATGCGGTGGCTGACGGCGGCGAGGTTCTCGGCAATGCCCACGGCGCTCCCCGGCCCGGCGGCTCCGGTGCCCGTCCCAGTATACGGCGGCCGGGAGCCGCCGGTGAACGGCGGGCTCAGCCTTCCGGCAGGGCGGCGGGCAGGAGCACGTGGAACGCGGCGCCGCCGCCGTCCCGGGCTTCCACCCAGACCTTGCCGCCCATCACCTCCGTGAGGCGTCGCACCACGGAGAGCCCCAGGCCGGCGCCGCGTTCCCGCGCGTCGGACGCGCGGGCGTGGAAGAAGGGCTCAAAGACGCGCTCGCGGTCGTCCGGGGCAATGCCGGGCCCGCGGTCCAGGACGCTGAGCCGCACCATGCGGCCGTCCCGCCGGGCGGTGACCAGGATCTCCGTGCCGGTGCCGGCGTGGCGGCAGGCGTTGCTCACCAGGTTCCGGACGATCTGCTCCAGGTACGTGGCGTCCACCTCCAGGGCGGGGACGTCCGGCAGGACGTGCCAGGCCAGGGCGGCGCAGCCGAACCGCTCCCGCATGGAGGGGAGGATGCGGTCCAGGAAGGCCCGCAGGCTCACCGGCTCCGACTGGAGGATGAGGCCTACGTGGCTCTTGGCCAGGCCCAGGAGGTCCTCCACCATGAGGTGCAGCCGCTCCCCTTCGTCCACCAGGTCCGTGAGGAGCTGGCGGCGGTCCTCCGGGTCCAGCGTGTTGCCGTAGCGCTGGAGGGCCAGCGCCGCGCCGCGCATGGTGGTGAGGGGGGTGCGCAGCTCGTGGGAGACCATGGAGAAGAAGTCGTCCTTCAGGCGCGCCAGCTCCTTCATCCGGGTCATGTCCACCGCCACAATTACGGCGCCCTGGATCTTGTCCGCAGGGCCGCGGATGGGCGCCGCGCTCAGGCGGACGTGGATCTCCCGGCCGGTCTTGCGGTGGTGGATCACCTCCTCCACGTCCCGCACCACCTCGCCGCGGAGGGCCCGGCGGGTGACCATCTGGTCCGGCGGGACCGGGCCGCCGGATGGGTAGCGCACGTCAATGTCGAGGCCAGCGGTGTCCTGGAGCGTGAGGTCCGCGGCCGGCGTCTCCGTGAGCCCCAGGATGCTCCGCCCGGCTGGGTTCAGCCGGATGAAGCGCCCCTGCTCGTCGATGACGGCGATCCCCTCCGTCATGGTGTCGATGACCAGCTCCAGCCAGGAGCGGCCCTCCTCCAGCGCCCGCCGGGCGTCCGCCTGGGCCAGCGCCGCGCCGATCTGGTCCGCCGCCGCCGCCAGCAGGTCTCGCTCCTCCTCCGTCCAGACGCGTGCCCGGCGGGTCTCGTGGACGGCCAGGCAGCCCACGGCGGACCTGCCCTTGCGGACCGGGACGAAGGCAGCGGCCGCCGGCGGCTCCTGGCCGGGCGGCGTTTGGGCCTCCACGAAGGCGGCGCCGGCGGGGTCCGCCTCAGCGGCATCATGGACCAGCATGCGGCCGGGGACCAGGGCCCGGTACGCCGCCGCGTCCAGGTAGCGCAGCGGGTCCGGGAACGGGGCGGCGCCGGCGGTCCACTGCGCCTGGACGGGCGCCTCGGCGGGGTGGCTGGCCAGGACCAGGATGCAGCGGGAGACGTCCAGCAGGGAGCCCAGCCCCGCCACGGCGGACCGGGCCAGGGCCTGGACGTCCGCGGGGCCCTCCATGGGCACGCTGGTGGACCGCAGGTACGCGGCAATGGCGGAGAGATGGCGGCGTGCCCCGGACCGGGTGCCGCGCGAGCTGCTGCACATGCCGGCCTCTTCTCCTTGTGCGGGCGTGTGGCGCACGGAACGGATCTGCGGGGGATGACGGCAGCAGCCGGCGCGCACCCAACGCCGTCCGCTCCGGCGGGACGGCCCGCGAGGGGC
>DATCLE010000350.1:0-3539 GCA_036564075.1 Dehalococcoidia bacterium | reverse complement strand
GCTCCACCCCCACCAGCGGCAGGATGGTCTGCCGGGCGCCGGTGCGGGTGAAGAAGATGCCGAAGGCCACCAGGCCCACCAGGAGGAAGTTGGGGTCCGCCAGCGCCGTCCAGACGGAGCCCCGGCGGCCCGGCGGCGGCGCGGCGCCGTCCGCCGGGGCCGGCTCCGGCGCCGGGGGCCGCACCTCCGGCACCCGCAGGTAGACCCAGGCGGCACAGAGCACGGCGGTGGCGGCCACCAGGAAGAACGGCGCCCGCAGCCCGAACCACTCCGCCACGAAGCCGCCCACCGCCGGGCCCAGGCTGGCCCCCAGCAGGATGCTCCCCTGGTAGACGCTCATCATCCGGCCGCGGTTGGCGTCGTCGGAGATGTCCGCCAGGTAGATCATGGCGCCCGTCATGAACATGGCGGACCCCGCCCCGGCCAGGAAGCGGAACGCCAGCAAAGGCCAGATGCTCCCCGCCAACCCGGAGAGCACGGAGCCCAGGGCTGTGACCAGCTGTCCCGCCACCAGCAGGAGCCGGCGGCCCGTGCGGTCGGACAGGTAGCCCACGGGGACGTTGAGCACCAGGCGGGCCAGCCCGAACACCGTGATGGCCATGCCGATGAGCGCCGCCCCCACGCCGAAGGAGCGGGCGTAGAGGGGCAGCACCGGGCTGATGATGCCTTGGCCCAGCATGTTGATGGTGGTGGCCACGCAGAGGAGCAGGACCACGCCGTTGAGGGAGGTCAGGGAGGCCAGGGCACGCACGCCGTGGGGGAGCCGGGCCATGGAACGGGCACCTCCGCCTCCTGTTGTACACGTTCCCGGCCCCGTTGGCCAGCGGCAGGCAGCGGCTACCCGCCGCCGGACGGCGGCCCCGTCAGGGGCAGTGCCAGCTGCCGCGGCTCCGCCTCCCTGTCCACCGGGCGGCCGCGCGCCGTCTCCGCGAACCCGGCGGCAGCGCGGGCAGCGCGCACGCGCTCCTCCACCCGCGTCCGGTAGGCCCCCGCCGCGTACTTGCCGGGGTAGAGGCGACGGTACCCCTCCACCAGGTCCGGGTACTCCCGCGCCAGGAAGCCGAAGAACTCCTCCCGGACGTGCGGCCCCAGGTGCAGTACGTTGGCGCCCAGGAAGCGGGCCCCGTGGTCCGCCGCGGCGCGGACCGCGCGCTCCACCTGCGCCGGTGCCGCCGAGAGGCCGGGCAGGAGCGGCGCCATGAGGACGCCCGCGTGGACCCCGGCCGCCACCAGCCGCTCCAGCGCCCGGAGCCGCTGCGCGGGCGGGGGCGTCCCGGGCTCCGTGCGCCGCCAGATCTCCCGGTCCACGGTGGGCATGCTCATGCAGACCGTGAGGTCCGCCCGCCGGGCCAGCTCCTGGAGCACGTCCAGGTCCCGCAGGATCATAGTGCCTTTGGTCACCAAGGAGACCGGCGTGCGGAACCAGGCGAAGAGCTCCAGGGCCCGGCGGGTCAGGCGGTACCGGCCCTCCGCCGGCTGGTACGGGTCCGTGGCCGTACCCACCGCCACCGGTTCCCGGCCCCAGGTCCGGCGGGAGAGCTCCCGCGCCAGCACGTCCGGCAGGTTGACCTTCACGAAGATGATGCCGGTGAAGTCCCGCCCGGCCCCCAGGTCGAAGTAGCGGTGGGTGGCGCGGGCGTAGCAGTAGCAGCAGCCGTGGACGCAGCCCCGATACGGGTTCAGCGACCAGCGGAACGGCATCCCCTCCACCCGGTTGAGGGCGGACTTGCAGGTGATCTCCCGGTACTCCACCCCTGCCATGGCGCACCTCCGGTCCGGTGGGCTTCCCCTGATATAGAACATATGTCCGAGTACCGTCAAGTCGCCGGCGTCCCGGGCCGGGCGAGATTCGCGCCTGCGGCAGGACCGCCCTATAATGGAGTGGGCCGCGCACCGGCCCCACTGCACCGCTACAAGGAGTTCGCCCGTTCATGAGCCAGCCCGAGTCACGGTACTACGCCTCGCAGCGCCTCAAGCTCCACTACGTGGTCTGGGGCGACGAGTCCCTGCCACCGCTCCTCCTCATCCACGGCCGCAAGGACCACGCCCGCAACTGGGACCGCGTGGCGCTGGCGTTGCAGGATCGCTTCGCCATCTACGCGCCGGACCTGCGCGGCCACGGCGATAGCGACTGGGTGGTGGGCGGCCACTACAGCCACCCGGAGTTCGTCATCGACGTCGCCGCCCTGGTGGAGCACCTGGGCCGCAGCCCCGTGACCGTCATCGGGCACTCCATGGGCGCCGGCATCGCCCTCCAGTACGCCGGCCTCTACCAGGACCGCGTCCGCCGGGTCGTAGCCATCGAGGGCCTGGGGCCGCCGTTCCGGCCCCGGCGGCCGGCGCCGGAGCGCATGCGCCAGTGGATCGATAAGACCATTGAGGTGGACCGGCGGGAGGTCCGCCGCTACCCCTCGCTGGAGGCGGCGGCCCGACGGATGCTGGAGGAGAACCCGCGCCTGACGCCGGAGATGGCCCACCACCTCACCCTCCACGGCAGCCGGCGCCTGGAGGACGGCTCCTACACCTGGAAGTTTGACCCGTACCTGAACATCCACTCGCCCTATGAGTTCAACCTGGAGGACGCCCGGGAGATCTGGCACGAGATCCGCTGCCCCGTGCTCCACATCCGCGGCGCCGACTCCTGGGGCGGCGACCCGCTCCAGGACGGCCGCGCCGCCGCCTTCCGCGACGCGCGGTTCGTCACCATCCAGCACGCCGGGCACTGGGTCCACCACGACCAGTTGGAGCAGTTCCTGGCCGTGACGCAGGAGTTCCTGCTCCAGGACTGACGGGCCGCCCCGGCGGGCGCTGTGGTACCATAGGGCCGAGGGGGCCGGCCCGAGGCGCCGGGCGCACGGGCCGGGGGAGGCTGTCCCATGGCCGTTGACCGCCTCACCGGGGGACCGGACACGGCAGCGCTCCAGCACGAGATCGACCTGCTGAACCGGCTGGCGCGCGCCACCACGGAACGGATGCCGCCGGGCGAGCTGTTCTCCCTGGCGGCCGCGGTGACCCGCGAGCTCCTGGACGCGGACACGGGCGTCATGGTGGTCCAGCAGCGGGTGAACCGCTATGCCCAGCCCCTGGCCTTCGTCACCGGCGTGGACGCCGACCCCACAACCCTCTTCCCCCGCTGGCAGCCGCTCCTGACGCTGATCCCGGACCGCTCCCCACCCCTGCTCCTGGACGTCAGGGAGCCCGCCGTCCGGGCCGCCCTGCCGGACCCGGAGATCCGCCACGTCCTCGCGGTCCCGCTCCACACCCGCACGCAACGGCCGGGCACCCTCATCGCCGCCCGGACCCGGGAGGAGCCCTTCGGTCCTGGGGCGTTGCGGGCCATGGAGAGCCTGGGCCGCCAGTGCTCCCTGGTGGTGGACAGCATCCGCTGGCAGCGCATTGCCCGGAACCGCGCCCGCGTCATCGAGCGCGCCATCGCCGACGCCACGGGCATCGTGGCCGTCCTGGAAGGGCCGGACCACCGGCTGGCGCTGGCCACCAACGACCTCCTGAGCTTCTGCCGGCGGAGCAACCGGCCCGTC
>DATCLE010000349.1:0-9224 GCA_036564075.1 Dehalococcoidia bacterium | reverse complement strand
CACGGGCCTATCCCCGCGTGCGCGGGGGAAACTTGTTCGGGACGTAGTCGAAGTAGCTGGTCAGGGGCCTATCCCCGCGTGCGCGGGGGAAACCACATGAGCAGCTCGTGACCGCCGCTCCGGTAGGGCCTATCCCCGCGTGCGCGGGGGAAACCCTCTATGTAGTAACGGCATAGAGGACCGCTACAACCGGTGGTATCCGCCGGTCCTTCCCGTACGGGAAGGACGGCAAACAGCCGGTATTCGGTTGGTAAGGTCCGCTCCATGCTCTCGTCGAGTCCTGGCCTCAGACAGGGCGCGCCTCAACCCTGCGGAACCTCCCGACGTACGACAATCAAGCCGTCCACCTCCGCGAACTGCTTCGGCGGTTCGCCCAGGCACCGCAGGCCCTGACCCGCCGGGAGCACCGCCTCGTCCCACGTCATGACGATGGAGCCCCCGCCGAGCTCGTGGTACCACTCCTCCAACACACTCCAGACCCGCTCGCGCACGCCCGCGCCCATGCCGGGAGCCGTGTACACGCCGGGACCGATTTCCAGCATGACCGACGCCAGGAAGCCTCGGAACCGGTCGGCCACGTCACGCGTCGCCACCACCACCATCGAACAGCTCCTTGATCCGGTCGATCATGTCCGGGATGATCCCGTTCCGCCGCAGCGCTGCTCCCATCAACCGTCGCACCCGCCGTTCCAGCACCACGCTGGGGTCCCGTTCTGCCTCCGCCGCCGCCTGGAACGCCACGGGCAGCGTGAGCGACGTCCGGTACAGGTCCGCGATGTCCAGGACGAACGCTTGGCCCGGGTCCTCGTGGATGAAGCCGAGTTGCGGAATGGCGCCTGCCGCGGTCACGGCGATGGCAGCGGCGGCTTCCACGGCCGTGGCGGCGTGGTTGATGGCTTGGTTGGGGAGGTCTGCCGCTCCGGGGTCCGAACGGTCGTACCGCCGGCGGCGCCACCGCAGACCGTAGCGGGCGGCCAGTTGCCGGTACGCCGACCGCATCCGCGCCCCTTCGATCCCCCGGAGCGTGTCCAGGTCCGTGTCGGGCACGAGCTCGCCGAGCCGCCACGCGTACAGCGTCCGGACGACGTGCATGTACCGGTCGCGGTTGGCCCACGCTTCGGCCTGCCGGCGGGCGAGTTCTGCCCGGTCCGGCCCCAGCGGCGGCGCGGTGTAGCACCGGACCCCGTCCTCGCCGACGGCGGCCAGCCCCGTCCCGTGGCGCGCCATGAGCCGCAGCGCGTCGTGGGTCACCGTCCCGCCCGGGCCCAGGAGGATGAACGACACCATCTGAAAGGGGATGGCGTAATCACCCGCCTCCAAGTCCGGCGAGCCCGCCGCCAGGAACCGGAGGGTACCGTCTTCCACGTACAGGGTGCCGCGGGCCAACCACACGAGCCCGTGCCGTTCGCGGTGCGGGACCCGGGCCGTCTCCAATCCCAACCTACCGCGAAGCACGCTCACCCCTGCCCTCCGGAAGCAGCAGCACCATCCCGAACCCGAACGCCCGGTGCCGCCCCAGGCCGCGGGCGAGCAGCGCGGCAAAGGCCTCCCCATCCCGGACGACCAGGGTCCCGCGGAACCACACCTCCGGGCGGGTGATGGTCCGGGCTGCTCGTTGCCCGTCGCGGCGGAGCAGGCGCCGGAGCCGGAACCCTTCCACCCGGGCCGCGACGAGCCCGGCCGCGCCGTCCCGCGCGAGTTCCCGCTCCAGCCACCGGCGGTACACGTCCTCGCGCGCGGGCGGCTCCTCCGTTTGCCAGATGGCGGCCAGGTAGGCGTCCACCTCCGGCCGCGCCGTCCGGACGGGCCCCCGCACCCCATGCCCACGCGGCCCTCGGACCACCGGGACCACGCGGGTCTCGAAGCCCAACCGCGTCCCCGCCGGCCACCGGGCCGGCATGGGCTTGGACGCGAACTGCTCCCAATCCACCAGACACCACGCCTCCGGGGGCGCGTAGCTTCGGGCCGCCGCTTCCAGGCTCCGGCCGTCCGCGGTGGCGTAGGCCAGGACCTCTGTGGCGCGTCCCCGCCGGCGCTGGACGAAGGGCTGGGGGGCCTCCTCACCGAAGAGGCGTCCCAGGGCGCAGTGGACGGCGTAGTCGGCATCGAACGGATGCGCTGGCAGGCCCTGAGCACGGGCAAAGCGATACAGCCGGAGCGGGTCTTGAAATACCAGACGCACGAGGTGCAGCTGCTCACTCATGGCTCCTCCACGGCGGGCTGACCGTGCCGTAGCGCACCCGGCGGGAGCCGGTATGCACCTGGTTGACCCAGTCCCGCAGGTCCCAGCAGATCCCCTCGTCTTCACCGCCGCCCTCCGCTCCGGGCCACACGGCGGGCAGCGCTCCGGGGTCCGCCTCCGCGGCCCGCTCCACGGCCTCCAGCGCCCCGCGCAGGGAGGCAGCCTCCCACCTGCCCAGCAGGATCGGTCCGGCCGGGAGGCAGCTCTTGCGGCCGAGGAACAGCGGGCGCGCGGGGGCCCGGAGCGCTGCGGAGAGGTCGTCCAGCGTCGGCGGTTCGCCCGGGGGGTCCAGCGCCAACGCCACCGTGGTCCGGCAGTCCGCCCAGTAGTAACGGTACCGGAGGTGCGTGCCGGTCTTGTTCTGGTCGGCGCCGCTTCGTTCCTCCATGCGGTCCCGCGTCGTCCAGCCGGCGTCCCGCAGGAACGGCTGGCCGAGGTCAACGGACTGGTAGTCGCGCAGGAGGCTCCCCCGCCGGTCGATGCGGGCGGCGACCCGGAGGCGTTCCTGGAGCCGTTGGTGCCGGTCCGCCTCCGCCCGCCGCCACCCGAGCGCGTTGGCGAGGAGCCCCGCCAGCAGGGACAGTGCTGGGAAGCGCCCCGTGGGCCGGTGGTGGTCCACGGCGACGTCGCCGAAGGACATGAGCGGCGCGTCGAACCGGAGCAGCAGGACGTCCATGGTCACCCCTCCACCTGTTGCCGCACCCACGCCGCCAGGTTGGAAAGGCGTCCCGCGTCCGCGGCGCCGGGGACCGCGGCGCCGTTCAGCGTGATGTAGCGCCGTTCGTTGCCGGGCTCGTAGACGGCGTCGAAGCGCTCCAGGTAGCGGCCCAGCGCCTGGAGGGCGCGGTCCTCCAGGTCCGGGCCGGCCGGGACCGGCCTGAAGAACGCGTTCGCCCAGGAGCAGGGCTGGGCGTCGCCCACCTCCGCCGCCAGGAAGTGGGCGAAGGCGTAGGGCGCGGTGGCGCCCCGGCGTGCGCCGGGGCTGGCCTGCGCGACGATCCGCACCAGCCGCGCAGCCACCTCCGCGGCCAGCCCGCGGTCGGCGCGTTCCCACTCCTCGGGCGGGCACGCTTCGAGGTTGGAGACCAGCAGGGGAAGGTCCACGGCCACGTAGCCGTAGTAGAGCCCGCTGGTGAGCTCGGCCGCGTTCACGTGGCCGGCGCCCAACCGGCCCTCTCCCTCCCCCTCCAGTTCCTCCATGAGGTCGTCGACAGCGGTGAAGTAGTCCGTTTCGCTCTGCTCCTCGTGGACCGTGAAGGCGTGGGCCACGTGCACGGCGGCGTCGCAGTCGGCCAGCAGGTCGCTGGTCTTCATCCGTCCGAAGAGCGCCGCGTCCAGGCCCGCCCCGTTGCCGATGGCCCGGAGGTTCTTGAGTCCCTCCGCCTTCAGTTCGCGTTTGACGGCCTCGTCGGGTTCCTTCACCTCGGCCTGGTTGGCGCAGACGCGTTCGACCACCCCGCGCAGGTACTCCACCTCCGGGTAGCCGAGGACGACGATCTGTTTCGTCTGCAGGGTCTTGGCGTCCACGCCCTCCTTCTCTTTCCCCTTGCCGAGAACGTGGTTGGCGACGGCCGCCGTGACCCGGTACACCCGCTCCTCCCCGTACAGCTCCACCAGCGGCCGGGCGATCTTCTCCCGGAACGTATAGCGGGACCGCACGGACATGATCTCCTGACCCCGGATCCCGGCAAGGCCGGCGTCGCCATCGAACGTCCGCCAGTGCCGCTTGAGGCACTGCGAGGAGATCCGGGTCCGGACCGCGCCGCCGAACGGGATCCGCTTGGCGAACCCCGCGTCGTCGCGGTTCAGGAGGCTGGCCGGATAGGCCGTGAGGTAGTGAAGCTGCAAGAACCGTCGCACCGTCATTCCTCCTTCCTGCCGAGGTCATACAGCCGCCGGAAGTACTCCCTGGACACCCGGCGACGGACGCGCTCGGCCCAGTCCGGGAACCGCCCGGGATCCGCCAGCACGAGCTCCGCGAGCTGTCGCCAGTCCGCCGGAACCCCTGTGGCCGCCAGGAACTGGACGGCGGCCCGGAGTTCGTCCGTCAGCCTGGCGTCCGCCGACCGCAGGAGCCGGCGGAGCCGCAGTTCCGAGAATCCCGCCTCGGCCAGGGCATGGCCGGCCGGGGTTGCCGGGTCATGGGAGAGCCGGGCCATGCCGCCGAGGATGGCTGCCCAGCGGCGCTCCCAGAGGCGGCGCGCCCCTTCGTCACCGGGCGGAGCGTCGTACGGCTCCACGTAGCGGATGAGCGTCTGCCAGAACGCCGGCGACGCGGGGTCGTCCGGCTCCAGCCGCCGCAGCTCCGCCAGGGCGGCCGCGTCCAGCTGGCCGCTCCGGATCGCCTCGTCGATCGCGGCAACGGCGCGCCGCCACCCATCGGCTCTCGCAGTGTCAGTGGTCATCGCCTTCCTCCTCGCTGACGGGCGGGCTGGGCAGAAGTTTGCGCAACCCGCTCAGCAGGAGCGCCTCCGCCCGCGCCCGGGCCCGCTCTCTCCGCACGTCGGCCACGGGGGCCTCCGCCCACGCCTGCTCGAACACCTCCAAGGCGCACGACCGGAGGAACGCGGCCCAGCGCGCGTCCTGCTCGGTCCGCGGGAGGTCCAGGTCCTCCCAGAGCTGCGGGAAGAACGCCACATCCAAGCGACGGGACCACTCCTCTCCCCACCGCACGTGGCGCCCGTCCTGGAAATCGAGCTTCTCGTCCCCTGCCTGGAGGAGCGCGAGGAGGGCCGGCCGGAGGGCGCTCTTCTCCACCTGGGCCGCCAGCTCTACCCGGTCCCGGGCCAGCTCCGCCAGACTCTCCCGCTCCGCCGCTCCCGCCAGACGGAACCGCGCCCGGCGGGGGATAGGCAGCCACCGTTCGTGGAATCCGTCAGTGCCGCCCTGACCCCTGGCCAAGGCGGCGGCGTAGAGGTAGACCTCCTCAGGGTCGTCGGGCTGGAGCTGCTGGCACGGGCCGGCGGCGTAGCCGTCCTCAAACAGCAGACAACGGAGCCGGTCATAGTCGAACCCCCGGGGCCCGACCGTGAGCGCCGCGCCGTCCTCGATCTTCACCGGGATCCAGGGGTCGCCGACGTTGCCCTTCATGACGTCGGACTTGGGCGCAATGCGGGGCGCCGCCGTACCCTTCCGGAACGCCGCCATGCGCCCGGCCGGGTCCGCCACGAGGCGGACCCGGCGGGCCACCTCGATGACGTAGGGGTCGCACTGCCGGAGCGGCCACGAGTCGTTCCCGTCCCACGGCTGGAGCCAGAGCAGCGCCGTGCCGCCGCGCACCGGACGTTCGTGGGCGCGGGCCAGCTGGTCGTGCTCGCGCAGGAGGAGGTCCAGGTCGCGCCGGAACCGGCCGGCCCAGGACCGGTCCGGGGCGAAGCCGACCACCGGTCGGCTGCCGTAGCCGCTGTTCATGCGGACCACGCCGTAGTTGCTGCGGCCGGAGAAGCCGGCCTGCGTCTGCAGGGTGACCAGAGCGTAGACCCAGTGATCCGGGAGGGGCGCCCCGATGGCGCCAAACTTAAGGTCGTGATCCCTGCCGGTCACCAGGACATCGAGCCCTGGATCCGCGTCGGGTCCGTCAATAGGTCCCTGGAAGCCCGCCAGGGAGCCTTCCGGCACCGGGGGCTGGAGGAACGCCGGCCGGCTCAGGTCTTCCACGGCCAGGTGCCAGGGGGCGTCACCGCCCTCGCCGGCCGTGAGCGCCCGGAGCCGGGCGCGCCACTCCTCCTCGCTGGCGCCGCGTCCGTCGTCGCCGCCGTCCAGCGACGCCAGGGCGGCGAGCTGGACCAGGAACGTGTACCACGCCGGCGCCTGGTGCGGCCGCAGCCCGGCAAAGCCGTCGATGCTGTCCCCGGCGGCCAGGGAGGCCAAGAGGCCGGGCAGGCTCAACGAGGTGCTGCGTCCCTCGATGGTCGTCACCCGAATGATGGGGTCCGTCAAGAGGTTGTGCCGCACGATCCCTCCTTTCATTCATTCGTCGTCGCGCCGGAGCCCCAGCCGGTCGTAGCGGAGGGCGGACCCGCCGAACCGGAAACGGAGGCAACGGTCGTCCTCGACCACCGCCTCCGGCTCGGCGTCAGCGGGAGCATCGGGCACCAGGCGCGCGGGGACCGGCACCTCCCTCACGTCCTGCCCGAACGGCCCCGGCCGCGGGCGGTCGAACCGGGCGATCCGGTCGCCCAGGCCCAGCCGCGTGCCGATCCGGCCCTCGGCCCCCCGGTCGAAGGACAACCGCCCATCCTCCAGGGGCTGCGCCCAATCCACGCAGTTCAACCCACCGAGCTGGCGGCGGCTCACGGTGCTCCCCCACTGCTCGGTGTGGTGCGCCCGCCACGCGCCGCCGAGTTCCTCCGCAAGCTCCTGGAGGAACTCCGGATGCGTGACCTGCTCCACCAGGTGGCGGTTCTCGGCGGGGAGCCGCAGCGTCCGGTGCTCCTCCAGCAGGCGCCGGGTTGCCTCAACGACGGTGAGGTCCTCGTACACCGCCCCCAGGCCCATCGGGCCCCGGGCGCGTCCCCGCTCGTCCAGGTAGGAGCCCAGGTCCCGCTCCGGAACCAGAACCACGGCCTTCGGCGTCTTGTAGCCGGGAGGCCGCGGCCGGGCGTGCCGGTGCAGCCGCCCGAGCCGCTGCAGGAGCACGTCCATGGGGCAGAGGTCGGTGATGAGGAAGTCGAAGTCCAGATCCAGGCTCTGCTCGATGGTCTGGGTGGCCGCCACCACCACCGGCCCGTCCTGCCCGAGGCGGTCCTCGAGCGCCCGATCGAGCAGGCGGCGGTCCGGTGCGGCGTAGCGCCCGTGGTGCGGCGCCGGCACCCCGGCGCACTGGAAGAGGAGGGCAGGGTCGGGGGCCAACGCCTCGAGGACAGGCTGGAGGCGCTGGACGTCCCGAACCAGGTTCCGGAGCACCGCCACCCGGGCGCCTGCGCGGGCAGCATCCAGTGCCAGCCGGACGATGGTCGCCGCGTCCTGCGGGCGGAGGAGCGTGACCTCCACCTCGCGGTCGCCGGCGTACGGGGCCACGGGCCGGCTCTCCACGGCACCGCCGCTGCGCCGGGTGAGCAGGGGGTACGGCGTGCCGGTCGCCTCCGCCGGCGCCGGAGGCGGTTGCCGGAGGAACCGGGCCCGGGCCGCGCCGCCGAGGGTCGCCGACAGCAGGAGGGCGTGGCCGCCGGCCCGGTAATGGCGCTCCAGCACCTGCTCCAGGATGGCGCCCATGTACGGGTCTGAGGCGTGGACCTCGTCCACCACCAGCAGGTGCCGGAGCAGTGCCGCCGCCCGCATGTGGCTGTGGGCCACCTGGAGGCCGGAGAGCAGCACCTGGTCCACCGTTCCCACAACGATGGTGCCCGCCATGTAGCGCTTGGGACGCTCCGCCGCCCAGCCGCGGTCGCGCAGCCGGTCGGCCTCGTCGTCCGGCCACAGGACCTCAAATCCGGGGAGCGTCCTGCCGGAGACGCCATCTACCTCCAGGTAGCCCGGCACGGCCAGGATGACGGGAGGAGGGTTGCCGCCGAATAGGGCCCGCGCCGCCTCCTCCACCCGCCGGTAGATCTGGCGGGCCGCCGCCCGCGTCGGCAGTGCGAAGTACAGGCCGTCCACGAGCTCCGCGGCGAAGAGGCGCGCGAACCAGTAAAGCGCGGCCTCCGTCTTTCCCGACCCCGTCTCGGCCTCGAGGATGAGGGTGCTCGGCCCGTCCGGCAGGGGCTGTGCCGCCAGCGCCCGCTGGGCAGGCCTGGGATCCCGGCCGAAGAGCTCGTGGAACTCGAGGAGCCGGGCGGAGAGGACCCCGCGGAAGGACCGTCCATCGGCGCCGATGCGGGCTACGGCCTTGTGGGCCCGCGTCCTGGCGAACCCGGCGCGGTCCGGATCGCGACCCGAGGCGAGCGGGAAGTATCTGGTATCGGAGCCGAGCCAGTCGGCGAGGGTGACCAGCCCCATGAAGGCGTGGGCAAACTCCGGCGTGGCGGGGAGGGGAGAGCCGCCCTGTTCCTGGGGGAAGGCGCGCCAGAGCCGCGCCACGGCGTCCCGTACCGCCGCAACGGGGTCGTACTCAGGGGTCGCGCGCCAGAGGTCGCGGCGAAAGGCCGGCGGCTCCACCGGCCGCCCGTGGTGCCAGAAGGTGGCCAGGAGCAGCCGGGCCAGCTGATCCTCACCCGCGCACCACCGGAGCATGGCGTCGATCCGCAAGGCTTCCAGCAGCGCCTGCTGGAGCGGCTCGCCGGCCGGCGACAGGAGCGAGACGACCTCGCCGACGTGGCCTGCCGGCGAGCCGGGGCCGGCGTCCGGGCGGATCCGGTTCTGGAACCCCCGGTTCGCCTTCCCCACGTCGTGCAGCCCCGCGAGGATGGCGAGGCGGCTCCGCTGGCCTGGGTCCAGGTCGTCCTGTCTACCGAGCCGCGCAAGCCGCCGTCGGAGGATGGGGTTCTCCAGCAGCGCGGCGCAGACCGCCGCGACATCCAGGCAGTGGTCCGCCAGGGCGTGCCAGTCGCCGGTGGCCTGCGACCACTTCGCCCAGGCGGTGGCGGGGCCGTTCATAGTGCGGGCTCCTTGAGGCTAGAACTGCGGCGAACCTGCCGGGCCGACCAGCCGCCGGCGGATGTACTCGAGCTGGGCCACATCCTCGCGGTTATACGCCAGGAGCCTGGCAAGTGCGGCGGCGTCGTTCCGGGTCTTGTACCGATACCAGAGACGCACCGCTTCCAGGCCGTCTACGTCCGGCATCTGCCGACGCAGCCCTAACGCACGCTCCACCGCCTTCAACCCGCCGTAGAGCCCGCGCCGCCAGCAGGCGAACATCAGGTCGTGGTGCTCGGCCATGGCCTGCACATCGAGGCGGAGCCGTTCGCGGATGAACGGCAGGTCGAAGCGGCTGCCGTTGTACGTGAACACCCGGCGCACCCCGCTCAGCACGTCACGCAGCGCCGCGGCGGCGATGCCGTCGTAGAGCTGGACGATGCGCAGTCCAGCCCCGTCACTGATGCCC
>DATCLE010000348.1:0-8598 GCA_036564075.1 Dehalococcoidia bacterium | reverse complement strand
GGCCAGCACGGCGGGGTACGTGCCGCCGCGGCGGCCGGCCTCCACGGCCAGGTTCAGGCAGGGGTAGCGGTCCGGCTCCGGGCGGCTGAAGTGGAGCGCCGCCAGCGCCGCCAGGTCCAGCCGGGGGGCCGGGCAGGGCGGCCGCTCCGGGTACGTGAGGGCGTACTGGATGGGCAGCCGCATGTCCGGCGTGCCCAGCTGCGCCTTCAGGGAACCGTCCGCAAACTCCACCAGGGAGTGGACAATGCTCTCCCGGTGCAGCACCACCTCGATGCGGTCCAGCGGCACGTCGAACAGCCAGCGGGCCTCAATGGCCTCCATCCCCTTGTTGAAGAGGGTGGCGGAGTCCACCGTGACCTTGGGCCCCATCTGCCACGTGGGGTGTCGCAGGGCCTCCTCCGGCGTCACCGCGGCCAGCGCCTCCGGCGGCCGGTCCCGGAAGGCGCCGCCGGAGGCCGTGAGGATGAGCCGCGCCACGGAGGCCGGGTCCTCACCGACCAGGCACTGCCAAATGGCGGAGTGCTCGCTGTCCACGGGGCGGACCTCACCGCCGCCGGCCCGCGCCGCCTGCATCACCAGGCCGCCGGCCATGACCAGCACCTCTTTGTTGGCCAGCGCCACGGCCTTGCCGTGGCGCAGCGCCGTGAGGGTGGCGGCGAGCCCGGCCCGGCCTACGGTAGCCACCACCACCAGGTCCACGTCCGGGTGCGCGGCCAGCTCCTCCGCCGTGGCGGGCGCGACACCCGCGGGGAGGTCCGGCCCGACCTCGCCGTCCAGGGCGTAGAGGGCCGGGCGGAACTCCCTCACCTGCTGCGCCAGGAGCGCGGCGTTGCGGCCGGCCGCCAGGCCCACCACACGAAACCGGCCGGCGTGCGCCCGGATGACGTCCAGCGTTTGCCGGCCGATGGACCCCGTGGAGCCGAGGACGGCGATGCCCCTCACGTGCCGAGCCATACCGCGTAATAGTATACCACGACCCCTACGAACAGCAGGCTGTCCAGCCGGTCCAGCAGGCCGCCGTGGCCCGGCAGGAGGTGGCCGGTGTCCTTCAACCCCAGCCCGCGCTTGATGAGGGACTCCGCCAGGTCCCCAAGCTGTGCGGCCACGGGCACCAGCAGCCCCAGGAGGCCCGCCGCCGGCAGGGAGATGTCCACGCCCGGCAGGTAGCTGAGGGCCACCACCGCGGCCAGGCCCGCCACCACGCCGCCGGCGGCGCCCTCCACCGTCTTCTTGGGGCTGATGGCCGGGGCCAGCGGCCGCCGGCCCAGCGCCCGCCCCGCGACGTACGCCCCCGTGTCCGTGGCGAAGGTGCCGAAGACGGCCAGGAACAGCCAGTCCCGCCCGCCCGCCAGGTCCTCCCGGATGAGGAAGAGGTGGTGTCCCAGCCAGCCCACGTAGAGCGCGCCCGCCAGCACCCACATCCAGACGGTGAAGCCGTCCCGCACCTGGCCCTCCAGCACCAGCACGGCCAGGGTCAGGAGGATCAGCCCCGTCAGCAGGCCGATGCGCCACTCCGGCGCCAGCTCTGAGGCGGGGACGAAGGAGGCGGCGAAGGCCGCGCCCATGAGGGCCAGCGGCCGCCGCGGGGAGAGCGAGGCGGCGGTGTAGAACTCCAGCGTGGCGGCGAAGATGACGGCGGTGGCGGCGAAGGCGAAGGGCAGGCCGCCCAGGTAGATCAGCCCCACCAGCACGGGGATGCCGACGGCGGCGGTGGCCACCCGTTGGGCCAGCATGGGTTACGGGCTCAGCAGCCGCCCCCGGCGGCGGCGCGGGGCGTCCTGCTCCTCCTGGGGAAGCCCGCCAAACCGGCGGACGCGGCGGGAGTACGCGCGCAGCGCCTTGTCCGCCTCCTCCTGGTCGAAGTCCGGCCAGTACACGTCTGTGAAGTAGAGCTCCGCGTAGGCCGCCTGCCAGATGAGGAAGTTAGAGATGCGCTCCTCCCCCGCCGTCCGGATGATGAGGTCCGGGTCCGGCAGGCCCGCCGTGTAGAGGTAGCGGCCCAGGAGCGCCTCGTCCACCTGGTCCGGCCGGACCTCGTCCTTCAGCATGCGGCGGACGGCGTCCAGGATCTCCGCGCGGCCGCCGTAGTTGAAGGCCACGGCCACCGTCATGCGGCGGTTGTCCTTGGTGAGCTCTATGGCGTCCAGCACCTGCTTCTGGAGCTTGGGGGAGAGGCCGTCCAGGCGGCCCAGGTGCACCAGCCGGACGCCCTGCTCGTGCAGGTGGGCCAGCTCCCGGTTGATGACGCGGCTGATGAGCTGGAAGAGGCCGCGCACCTCGCTCTTGGGGCGCCCCCAGTTCTCGGTGGAGAAGGCGTAGAGGGTCAGGCACTGGACGCCGCGCCGCCCGAAGTGCTCAATGATGCGCCGGATGTTCTCCGTGCCCGCGCGGTGTCCCGCCTGCCGGGAGAGGCCGCGTTGCCGCGCCCAGCGGCCGTTGCCGTCCATGATGATGGCAACGTGCCGGGGGACGTTGGCAACGTCCGGGAGCGGGTCAGGCGCGGCCGCTGGCTCTGCCACCATGGTCCCTGGCATCCGTCTTGGTCAGACTTCCATGAGCTCGGCTTCCTTCTCCTTGCCGAGCTTGTCGATGTCCGCAATGAAGCGGTCCGTGGTCTTCTGGAGCTCGTCCTGGGCGCGGGCGGCTTCGTCCGTGGAGATCTCCTTGTTCCGCTCCGCCTTGCGGAACCGCTCCACCTCGTCCCGGCGGATGTTGCGCACGGCCACCCGCGCCTCCTCCACCCGCTTCTCCACCAGCTTCACCAGCTCCCGCCGCCGCTGCTCCGTGAGCTGCGGGAACACCAGCCGGATGGTGGTGCCGTCCACGGACGGGTTAATCCCCAGGTCAGACTGCTGGATGGCCTTCTGGATGGGCCCCACGGCGTTGCGGTCCCACGGCTGGATGGTCATCATGCGGGCCTCCGGCACGTGGATGGAGGCCAGCTGGTTGAGCGGCGTGGGCTGGCCGTAGTACTCCACCTTGAGGTGCTCCACCAGCCCCGGAGAGGCGCGGCCGCCGCGGATGCCCGTCAGGTCCCGCCGCAGGGCGTCCACGGCCTTGTGCATGCGATCCCGTGCGTCAGCCAGTACGTCGTCCACGATCATGACGGCCTCCGGTACCTGTGGCGGTGCGGCCGGACCCTAGCTGCCCGGGGCGGGGCGCGGGCCGGCCAGGACGGTCTCCTGGCTGCCCACCAGCGTGCCGATGTGCTCGTTCCGCAGCGCCCGCTCAATGCTGTGGGGGGCGCGCAGGTCAAACACGATGATGGGCAGGTTGTTCTCCATGCAGAGGGAGAGGGCGGTGCTGTCCATCACCTCCAGGCGCCGGTTCAGCGCCTCAATGTAGGAGAGCGTCTCGAACTTGCGGGCGTCCGGGTGCTTGGTGGGGTCCGCCTCGTACACGCCGTCCACGTTGTTCTTGGCCATGAGCAGCACCTCCGCGTCGATCTCGATGGCGCGGAGGGCGGCCGCCGTGTCCGTGGTCATGTACGGATTCCCCGTACCGGCGGCAAAGAGGACCACCCGGCCCTTCTCCAGGTGTCGGATGGCGCGGCGGCGGATGTAGGGCTCCGCCACCTGCGCCACGTTGATGGCGGACTGGGTGCGGACGGTGGCGCCGCCCTTCTCCAGGGCGTCCTGGAGGGCCAGGGCGTTGATGATGGTGGCCAGCATGCCGGCGTAGTCCGCCGTGGCCCGGTCCATGCCGGTGGCGCTGGCCTGGGCGCCCCGCCAGATGTTGCCGCCGCCCACCACCACGGCGATCTCCACCCCCATGGCCAGGCCGTTCCGGATCTGGTCCGCAATGAGCTGGAGCGTCTCCGGGTCGATGCCGTACGGGCGGCCACCCATGAGCGCTTCGCCGCTGAGCTTCAGCAGGACACGGCGGTACTTGGCTGTGGCCATGGCGCTCCCCGGCGTCTACTCCCCCAGCGCGTACCGGACGAAGCGCCGGACGCGGATGTTCTCACCGGTCTTGGCAATGGCCTCCTTGACCACGTCCCCCACGGTGCGGCCCTGGTCCTTGATGAAGGGCTGGAGCAGCAGGCAGAGATCCTTGGGGTCGCCCTCGGCGTCCTCCGGCAGATCCTCCTCGGAGACGGCCAGCGGGTTGGTGGCGGCCACCTGCATGGCGATGTCATGGGCCAGGTCCTTGAACGTATCGGTCCGGGCCACGAAGTCCGTCTCGCAGTTGATCTCCACCAGCACGCCGATGCGGCCGCCGGCGTGGATGTACGCCTCAATGATGCCCTGGGAGGCCTCCCGGGCGGCGCGCTTCTCGGCGCGGGCGGCGCCCCACTCCTTCAGCAACTGCTTGGCTTGCTCGAAGTCCCCGCCGGCCTCCTCCAGGGCGCGCTTGCACTCCATCACGCCCGCTCCGGTCTGCTCCCGGAGCAGCTTCACGTCATTGGTCGATACAGGCACTGGTGCGTCCGTCCTCCTGACTAGATGTGGGGCCAGGATCACTCCTGGCCCTCGGGCTCGTCCTCGGCGGTGCCGGCCGTCCCGGTGGCTGCTGCCTCCTCCTCGTCCGGGGAGGCGGAGTAGCCTTCGCCGTACTCGCTGGGTTCGCCCTCCTCGTAGCCCTCGGCGGCCTCCTCGCGGAGCGCCTTGCCCTCCAGCACCGCGTCGGCGATGCGGCCGGTGATGAGCTTGATGGCGCGGATGGCGTCATCGTTGGAGGGGATGGGGTAGTCGATCTCGTCCGGATCGCAGTTGGTGTCCACCAGGGCCACAATGGGGATCCGGGCCCGCCGCGCCTCCGCCACGGCGATGTGCTCCTTGGGCGTATCGATGATGTAGACGGCGCCGGGCAGGCGCGTCATCTCCTTGATGCCGCCGAAGTGCCGGTTCAGCCGCTGGATCTCCTCCTCCAGCTTGAGGGCCTCCTTCTTGGGCAGCCGCGCGAACTCGCCACGGGCCCGGGCGTCCTCCAGCCGGACCAGGTGGTCAATGCGGGCCTGGATGGTCTGGAAGTTGGTGAGGGTGCCGCCCAGCCAGCGGTTGGTGACGTAGGGCATCCCGCAGCGGGTGGCCTCCGCCGTCACCACCTCCTGCGCCTGCTTCTTGGTGCCCACGAAGAGGATGGTCTCCCCGGAGGCCACCAGGTCCCGCACGAAGTTGTAGGCCACGGCCAGCCGCTGCACCGTCTGCTGGAGATCGATGATGTGGATGCCGTTCCGCTCCGTGAAGATGAACGGCCGCATGCGCGGGTTCCAGCGGCGCGTCTGGTGTCCGAAGTGGACCCCCGCCTCCAGCAGCATCTTCATGGAAATGGGTGGTGGCGCCAACGCGTGCTCCTCTCCAAAACACGGACGCCATAGATTTGCCCGGCAGGACCGGGCAGGGCGTCCGCCAGCCGTATCCAGTCAACAAGAGCAGTATAGCACGCGGCCGGCGGGCCGGACAACGCGGCGCGGACCCGGAGAACCCCGGACGCCCCTGGCGCGTAATACCCCGGGAGGGTATAGTAGGGTCGGAGTTCCGGGAAGAGTCAGTGTGGGGGAGCCATGGAACGGCGTGACGTGCGCTACGGCTTTGGGGTGCGGGTGCCCCTGCCCTATCAGCAGGCGCTGGAAGCGACGAAGGCGGCGCTGCAGGAGCAGGGCTTCGGAGTGCTCACCGAGATCGACGTGGCGGCCACGCTGCGGGAGAAGCTGGGCGCGGACTTTCGGCGGTACCAGATCCTGGGGGCCTGCAATCCGCCCCTGGCGCACCGGGCCCTGTCCACGGAGGTGGACGTGGGCCTGCTGCTGCCCTGCAACGTGGTGGTCTACGAGGAGGACGGTGAGAGCGTGGTGGAGGTCCTGGACCCGGCGCGGATGGTGGACCTGACGGGCAACCCAGCCCTCCGGGACGTGGCGGCGGAGGCGCGGGACCGGCTGCGCCGGGCGCTGGACCGCCTGGCCGCCGCGCCGCCGGAGCGTTAGCAGACCTTGCCCGCGAGTGCTAAGTCCGCTACAATGGGTCCAGCCACGCGTCCTTGCGAGTAAGGAGGTCGATCACCCTTGCCAACGTACGAATACCGCTGCACGGCCTGTCAGGTCACCTATGAGCGGCGTGAAGGCTTCGACGCTCCGGCTCAGCAAGACTGCCCGGAGTGCGGCGGGCTGGCGCGCCGCGTCCTCCACGCCCCGCCCATCATCTTCAAGGGCAGCGGGTTCTACACCACGGACTACAAGCGCTCCGGCAACGGCAGTGCCGGCAGCGACGGCGACAGCGACCACGACCACTCCCACAGCAGCTCCTCTGAGGAGTCCGTGGCCTCCCCCTGAGGGCGCGCCGTGCGGCTGGTGATCCAGCGGGTGGCCCGAGCGGCCGTCACCGTGGACGGGCAGGAGGTGGGCCGCATCGGCCGGGGGCTGGTGGTGCTGGTGGGCGTGGCACAGGGTGACACGGCGGAGACCGCCGCCCGGCTGGCCAGGAAAACGGCTGAGCTGCGCATCTTCCCGGATGCGGCCGGCCGTTTTCAGCGGTCCGCCCTGGAGACCGGCGCGGAGGTGCTGGTGGTGAGCCAGTTTACCCTGCTGGCAGACCTCCGCAAGGGCCGCCGGCCCAGCTTCACCGCCGCCGCGCCGCCGGCGGAGGCGGAGCCGCTGGTGGAGGCGTACCGCGCGGCCCTGGCGGGGCTGGGGCTGCGCACGGCCGCCGGCCGGTTCGGCGCCCACATGCTGGTGGACCTGGTGAACGACGGTCCCGTGACCCTGGTGCTGGACTCCGCGGACCTCTCCTAGACCCCCATCTCCTGCCGCCTTGCCCGTCCCTCCGGCGCTCACGTCGCTCCCCGGCGGCTGGGCGCGTCCCACCCCTACGGAATTTCCCTGATCCTGCCGAAACTTTTTGAAAGAGCCGACGTTACTACCAGCGTAGGGGATCGGTCGCCGTGGCGTCCCGGAGGCGCTGCGGCTGCACAGCGCGCACCTTGGGGGGATGGCACATGGGTACCGAGCGGTCCTGTGGGGAGGACACGCGCGGCGAACGGGGCCAGGTGCTGGTCCTGGCCGCGCTCATGCTGGTGGTCCTGCTGGGCATGACGGCCCTGGCCACCGACGTAGGCCTGGTGATGAAGACGCGGCGCGACGGCCAGAACGCGGCCGACGCCGCCGCCCTGGCGGGCGCCTCGGTCATCGTGGACGGCGGGTCCACCGCCAGCGCCCGCGCCGAGGCCCAGCGCTTCGCCAACCTCAACGGCTTCGGCCAGAACGCTGTGGTGAACGTCCCGCCGGCCCGCGGCAACCGCGCGGGCGACCGCACCTGCGTGGAGGTGGAGGTCACCCGGACGCAGCGCGCCCTCTTCGCCGTGGTGCTGGGACAGGACGGCTGGGAGGTGCCGGCCCGGGCCGTGGCCTGCGGGGAGGGGCAGCCCAAGGCCTACGGCATCATTGCCCTGAACCGGAGCCGCTGCGGCGCCATCACCATGAACAGCAACGTGGAGATCACCATCAACGGCGCCGGCATCTTCGATAACTCCGCCTGCAGCAACAGCGCCTTCATCGGCAACAGCAACGTCCGCATCAACACCACGGCCAACGACGTGGTGGGCGGCTGGACGTTGAACAGCAACGTCCGCATCAGTCCGCCCCTGGCCCACGCCGGCCACATCGAAGACCCGCTGGCGGGGCTGCCGGAGCCCACGCCGCCCTCCGGGCCGCAGCAGTCCTGCCCGGACTTCCGGCCCAACCGGAGCTACACCCTGGACCCCGGCGTGTACGACTGCCCGCTGGTGGCCAACAGCAACGTGCAGGTTGAGTTCCGGCCGGGGAACTACTACTTCAGGCGCGGCGTGACGTTCAACAGCAACGTGGACGTGCGCATGGGCGCCGGCATCTACACCTTCGGCGACAACTTCATCCTCAACAGCAACGTGACCATCCGCGGGGACGGCGTGACGTTCTACCAGCGGAGCGGCTGCATGATCATGAACAGCAACAGCAGCACGTTTGACGTGCGGGCGCCCACCAGCGGCACGTACCGGGGCATCCTCTTCTTCCAGGCGCGGAACAACACCTGCCCCATTGTGATGAACAGCAACGTCTCCGTGCCCTCCTGGGGTACGCTCTACGCGCCCGCCGCCCAGGTCACCTGGAACAGCAACATCGAGTCCGGCCTCCAGATGATCGTGGACTCCCTCATCATGAACAGCAACGTGGAGATCACCATCAACTTCGACGGCCTGACCATGGTGCAGTCCAAGCGGGCGGCACTGGTGGAGTAGGACGGGGCGTTGCGGGAGGATCTGCTCGGGATCGTGGCGGCCGCCTCCGTGGGTGGTGCCGCCCTCGCCTGTGGCCGGAGACGGCGGCCCCCTCAAGCCCTTGACCCCTGGTTACCCCCACGGCCTACTGTGAAGGTGCCCAGGGCGAGCGCGGCCAGGCGCCCGTCCGCCGCCGTGGCCCGGGACTCCAGCACCGCCGTGCGGCGGCCTCGGTGGAGCACGTGGGCTTCCACGCTGAGGGAGTCGGAGACCACCGGCGCCAGGTAGTTCACCTTTGCCTCCATGGTGGCGCAGCGCTCCCCCGCCTCCAGGACGGAGGTCAGTGCACCGCCCATGGCGGTGTCCATGGCGGAGAACAGCACGCCGCCGTGGAGCACGCCGTGGGGG
>DATCLE010000347.1:0-15119 GCA_036564075.1 Dehalococcoidia bacterium | reverse complement strand
GGCCAGCACGTTCAAGAGGATGATGCAGGCCTGGTTGCACTTGATGGCGGTGACGTCTACCTGCTTCTCCATGGGCGGATCACCTCTCCTGTGAAGGCCCAGCATCCTTTGTAGAGGAACTGTATCGACTTTCTCAGGGTTCTGTCAACCGGCCGGGCTCATGCAGGCGCCGGTGCGTAGCCCGCCGGCGAGGATGTCCGGGGTGATGGCCGGGCCGGTGGCCGGGAGGTTGATGCCGCGGGCATCCACTACGACGCCGGGGAGGGTCGAGGTCAGGACCAGCGCCGGCACCACGGCACTGGGCTGCGCCGCCGCGGAGCCGGCCGCCTGCGGCGTCGCCACCCGCCGGTCCACCACCAGGCCCGCGGGGGCGCAGCCGGGCGGGTCCCGGCGCGAATCGCTCCCGCTACTCCGTTCAGGCGAGGCGGGAGCCCGCGGGCCGTGGCATGATACACAGCGAGTGGCCGCCCGGAACGTCACACGGGCGGCGGGAGGTCGGGACGCGGCATGTGCGAGCACCGGCTCAAGGCCTCCTTCGTGGAGCCCGTCCCCAGCGGGTACCGCTGCCGGTTCAAGCGGGCGCAGGCCGCCGTACGGCGGGGCCTGGAGCGCGCCCCGTGGGTGCCTCCGTCTTCATCCTTCCCTCCTTCGCCGTCGCCGGCGACAGGGAGCGGGCGGTCTTCCTCCGGGCCGCCCGCTCCTCCTATCCGCCGCCCCGGCTACAGGGGTGGCCGTCGCCGGTGCCAGTCCGTGGCCCCCTGGTACGCGGCGGCGGCGCGCAGGACCGTGGCCTCCTCGAAGGGTCGCCCCACCAGCATCATCCCCACCGGCAGACCCGCGGCGGTGAAGCCGCAGGGCACGGAGACGGCGGGCAGGCCCGCCAGGTTGAAGGGCGAGGTGTACTGCACCAGCCGTGCGGCCGGGTCGCCGCCCTCGATGGGTGGCGCCGGGACCGGCGTGGCCGGCGCCACCAGCACGTCGAACCGGTCCAGCAGCGCCAGCACCTCCTGCACGAAGACGGTCCGGGCCCGCTGCGCCCGCAGGTAGTCCGTGGCGCGGTAGAGCTCGCCCAGTTCCAGCCGTGCCCGCACGTCCGGGCCGTAGTCCTCGGGCCGCTCGCGTAGGTCGCGCTCATGGTAGGCGGACGCCTCGGAGAACATGATGCAGGTGGCCGCCGTCAGCGCGTCGCCCGCGTGGTCCAGCTCCGCCCCGTCCGTGCGCACGCCGCAACCCTCCAGCGTCTGGACGGCGGCCGCCAGGGCCGCCAGCACCTCCGGGTCCGCCCCCGCCGTGAAGTGGCCGCCCAGCACCCCGGCCCGCAGGCCCCGGGCATCCCCGGCCAACGCTGCGGCGTAGTCCGGCACCGGCGCGTCCGCGGCGGCGGGGTCCTTGGGGTCGAAGCCGGCCACGGCGGCCAGCAGGAGCGCCGCGTCCTCCACGGTGCGGGCCAGCGGGCCCACGTGGTCCAGCGACCACGCCAGCGGCACCACGCCGTGCCGGCTCACCCGGCCGTAGGTGGGCTTGAGGCCCACCACGCCGCAGAGGGCGGCGGGGATGCGGATGGAGCCGCCGGTGTCCGTGCCCAGCGCCCCCAGCGCCAGGCCGGCGGCCACCGCCGCGCCGGAGCCGCCGGAGGAGCCGCCGGGGCTGCGCGTGGTGTCCCAGGGGTTGCGGCAGGGGCCGTAGTGGGGGTTGGCGGTGGTGACGCCGTAGGCGAACTCGTGCAGGTTGAGCTTGCCCAGCATCACCGCCCCGGCGGCGTGGAGGCGGGCCACCGCCTCCGCGTCGTAGTCCGGGACCCAGCCGGCCAGGAGCCGGGAGCCCGCGGTGGTGCGGACGCCCCGCGTGGCGAAGAGGTCCTTGTACGCCAGCGGGATGCCGTGCAGCGGTCCCCGGTACGTCCCCGCGGCGATCTCCCGCTCCGCGGCGCGCGCCTGGGCCAGGGCGGCCTCCTCCGTGACGGTGATGTAGGCGTTGAGCACGCCGTCCAGGCGGCGGACGCGGTCCAGGACCGCCTCCGTCAGGTCCACGGGCGAGAGCTCCCGGCGCCGGAGGGCGTCCGCCGCCTGGCGGATGGTGAGGTCGTGCAGGGCCGGGGGCGGCATGCGGCGCCTCCTACGGCCGCGGCCGGTGGCGGAAGACGGCGGCGGGCTCCGTCTCCGGCTGGAGCAGCCGCTCCAGGTCCCGGGCGGCGCGCAGCAGGCCGGCGGCCGCGGCCGCCAGCGGGCCGAAGCGGGCCTGGTCCAGGGGGAGCCCGGAGCCCTCCGCCACGGCGCGGACCCAGGCCTCGGCGCTGTGGCGTTCGGGGTCGTTGGTCATGGCCTTCACCTCCGTCGCGGGTAGCCCGACTGTAGGGAGCGGACGGCGGCGGTGTCAAGGCCGGCGGGATACCCCGCCCCGGTGATGCGGCGGACGGTTGGCCGCGGTAGGGTGGGCCGCGGATCACAGAGCGTCACGGGAGGAGGGGAGATGGGCAGGTACACCGGCCCCAAGCACAAGCTCTCCCGCAGGGCGGGGGTGAACCTGACGGGCACCACCTCACGGAACCTGGAGAAGCGGCTGGCGGTGCCGCCGGGCGGCGTCCGGGGCCGGCGGCGTCGGCGGGAGTCGGACTACGCCGTGCGGCTGCGGGCCAAGCAGCGGGTGAAGTGGCAGTACGGCATGATGGAGCGGCAGTTCCACCGCTTCTTCGAGATGGCGCGGAAGGAGCCCGGTCCCACGGGGGAGAACCTGCTGCGACTGCTGGAGCGCCGCCTGGACAACACCGTCTACCGCCTGGGCTTCGCGCGGACGCGGCCCATGGCGCGGCAACTGGTGTCCCACGGCCACGTGCGCGTGAACGGCCGGAAGGTGGACGTGCCCTCCTACCTGGTGCAGCCGGGCGATGTCATCACGCTGCGGGAGAAGGCGCAGCAGATCCCCGTGGTGCAGGAGGAACTGGAGTCCGGCCCCGCGGTGCTACCCTCCTGGCTGGTGCGGGAGGGTGCCACGGGACGCGTGGTGGGCATGCCGCGCCGGGAGGACGCTGACGCGGACATCCGGGAAGACCTCATTGTGGAGTTCTACGCGCGGTAGCCGGCCCCGGCTCCGCGTGCCCCTGCGGCCGGCCGTTGTCACGCGGCCGATACACCCTTGCGCTGCCGTCTCTACACCGTCACGCGCTTCCTGATACGCATTTGCTACCCCCAGAGAGGCGTCGCCATGGAATTGCCAGGGTCCCGGCCCGTAGGATGGCCGGGTAGAGCCGGGCGCTGCCTGCCGGGCGCCCCAGACGCGCGATGGTGCGATGCCAGGGAGGTGACGCAAGGTGTCCGAGCACGTGCTGGTCATCGACGACGATCCGGCCTCGCTCCACGCCCTCCGGGACCGCTTGCAGCGGCACGGCTACGCCGTGACCGCCTCCGCCTCCGGCCAGGAGGGGCTCCGGCTGGCGCTGGAGCGCCGGCCGGACGTGGTGATCCTGGGCCTGGAACTCGCCGGCTTGGACGGCGTGGAGCTGTGCCGCCGGCTGCGCGAGTTCGTCCGGGTCCCCATCTGCGTCCTGTCCGGTCGCGCCCGGCCGGACGATGTGGTGCGGGGGCTCTCGGCGGGCGCCGATGTGTACCTGACGAAGCCGTGCGCGGAGCCAGAGCTGCTGGCGCGCATCCGGGCGCTGCTGCGCCGCGCCGGGATGCCCGGCCCCGCACCCTCCGGCGAGCCGGTGCGGGTGGGCGACCTGGAGATCAACCTGGAGGCCCGCCAGGTGCGGAAGCGCGGGCGGCCGGTGGACCTCTCGCCCATGGAGTTCCGCCTGCTGGCGCTCCTGGCGCGGAACTGCGGGAAGGTCCAGCCGCACCGGCGGATCCTGGCGGAGGTCTGGGGGCCGGAGTACGTGGACGATACGCAGTACCTGCGGATCTACGTGCGCTACCTCCGGGAGAAGCTGGAGGACGACCCGGACGAGCCGCGGTACATCCTCACAGAGTGGGGCGTGGGCTACCGGCTGGCGGACCCGGAAGAGGAACGGACCGCGACGGCCCTGCTCCACGTGCGCGGGTAGCCCTCCTCCGCCCTCTGGGCCTTGCGGGCGCCCGCGGCCTGGGCCCACGGCGCGCTTCCAAGGTACGTCTTCCAGTTCCCTTATGACATTCCTACGCCGTCCGGCGTATGGTCCCCCTGCCGGAGCACGGAGCGGCAGGCCGCACCATCCCGGATCCCGCTGGGCCGCAGGGCCGGAGGGAGGGAAGAGTTGGCCGAACGTGTGCTGGTGGTGGACGACGCCGACACGGTGCAGGTGGTCCGCATCTGCCTGGAGGAGGAGGGGCTGGAGGTGGTGGACGCCCAGGAGCCCGTGGCTGGGCTGCGTACCCTGTACGAGAAGCGTCCGGATGCCATCATCATCGGCCTGGATGTGCCCGGCATCGACGGCATGTCCCTCTGCCAGCTCCTCCGGCAGATCACCGGCACCACGCCCATCGCCACGCTGGGCCCGGAGGGCCGGCGGGACGACCTGGTGCGCTCCTTGGACCTGGGCGCCGACGACTTCATCACGAAGCCGTTCACCGGGCCGGAGCTGGTGGCGCGGGTCCGGGCCCTGCTCCGGCGCGCGCGGGAGGGGCACGCCAACCACGGCCACGCCGTCATCCGCGTGGGGGAGCTCTGCATTGACCTGGACGCCTACCGCGTCACCAAGCGGAACCAGCCGGTCTCCCTGACGCCCACGGAGTTCAAGCTGCTCTCCGTGCTCATGGAGTACCGGGGACGCGTGGTGCCGCACCGGACCCTGCTGGCCCGCGTCTGGGGCGCGGAGTTCGTGAATGAGCCGCACTACCTGCGGCTGTACATCGGGTACCTGCGGCAGAAGCTGGAGGACAATCCCCAGGAGCCGCGCTACATCATCAACGAGTGGGGTATGGGGTACCGCATCGCCGCCGAAGAGGCGTAGGCGGGGGAGGGACCCCGGGCGGCCGATGACCTTCGCGCCGCCGGGCACGGACCTGTCGCATTTTGGCCCCGTCGTTCGTTAGTACCCTGTCCGGGATCGTTCGACAGGCCGCGAGGTGAGCAGTCATGGGTGAGGATCTCTACGTGGTGCCCTGTCCGGGGTGCGGCATCAACCTGACGGGCCGGAGCGTGGCCCAGATGGTGGTACGGTTGCGCTGGCATGCACGCCTGGCGCACGACCGGTGCTACTCCCTGCGCGAGCTGGCCGGCCGGGGCCAGTGGCGCGAACGGGTAGAGGCCCGCCTCCGCCTGGGGACCGACTGACGCGGCCTTCGTCCGGCTCTGGCCCCCAACGTCAGGAGCCCGGCGCGCAGCCGGGCTCCCTGCGTGTGGAAGGCCGGGGCCCACCGGGGTCAGGCGGGTCGGTCCGCCGCCGGCGAGCGCCCGCCGTCCGGCCGCGGGCGGACCAGGCGGAAGGCCAGCGCCACGGCGGCGCGGGTGGCACGGAACAGCGCCAGGCAGACGAAGAGGATGATCCCCACCGGGAAGGCGGCCAGCAGCAGGATCTGGATGGTGTTGTTGATGATGAGGACCGGGTCGCCGCTGCGCCAGGAGTCCGCCAAGGCCACGCCCAGCCGGTGGAGCTGCTCCGGCACCCCCGTCACCAGCTCCGGCGCGAAGATGGCCCCGGTGGCCACCGGGTAGGCGAAGAACAGCACCACCGTTGCCAGGTAGACGCCGAAGAGCGCCCGCGCCGCCGGCTTGAGCTGGAGCCGCGGCACCCGCCGCCGCATCCGCGGGATGAAGCCCGCCACGTAGACGGCGGCGTAGGAGAGCGGGTCCGGCACGCCGATGGCGTCGGCGAAGACGTAGTACCCGTCGAAGCGGACGAAGGGGTTGAACTCCATCACCATGTTCAGGTTGGTGCCCACCACCATGAGCAGCAGGAGCTCCGAGCCCGTCAGCGCGTAGAGGGCGAACAGCACGCACGTGCCGATGAGCTCAAAGTACACGCCGCCCAGGTCCACGCGCAGCCGCTGCGGGCGGTTCAACCGGTAGACGTGGCTGACGTCCGCGTAGAAGACGGGGAAGACCAGGTAGAGGCCTACACCGATAGGGCCGTGGCGGACGCCGCCCCTGCGGCAGGCGGAGGCGTGGCCGAACTCGTGGAAGAAGCGCAGGAGGAGCGTGAATAGGGTGAGCAGTAGGAGCGTGTACGGCTCCGTGACCACCACGTCCACCGTCTGGCCCACGGGGTAGAAGCCGTAGAGCCAGACGTGGCCGGCGGCCGCCAGCGCCAGGACGGTCACCACCACCGGCGGCAGGAAGAGGTACTGGAGCACCGCCGTCAGGGGCGCCGCCGCGCGGTACGGGATGAGCGGCGCCCGCCAGCGAAGGCCCAGCAGCGGCTCGAACTTCTCCGCCTGGGGAGCGGGCCGCGGCTCCACGTCCCAGCGGGGCCCCGTTTCCAGGAGCCCCATGGGAGCCACGCGCTCCTCCAGGAGCCAGCGCACGTCTTCCGCAGTGAGGTCCTGGCCGGTCTGCCGGCCGGCCGCCCGGGCTATCTCCTCCAGGGTCCGGCGTCCGTCCGCGTGCTCCAGCACCCGGTAGAGCAGCGACGTCGCCTGGAGGTACTGGCCGTCCGGCCGGTAGATCAGCCACGTCTCCGTCTGGAACGCCGTGTCCTGCATGCGGCCCACCAGCTCAACACCATTGGCGAGCCTGGGGCGTTCCAGCCACGCTGGTACGGTTCCCTGCATCCCCCTACACCCCCACTTTGTCGGGCGGCGGCCCGGATCACGGCGGCAGGCCGGACGTGGCGTCTCTCCGGCCTGCCGCGGGCTGCCGAATGCGAACGACCTGCCGGCTAGAATGCGACGCCGGTGATCACCACCCAGGCGTTCACGGCCGTGATGGTGGTGAAGTTGATGCCTACGATGGCGGTCTGCCCCACAGCGGCCACGTTGAACGTGCCGATGTTGATGGCCAGCTCGTAGCGGGCGGGCAGGGGCGCCAGGTGCTGGGCTGTCAGTGCGGTGCTTCGCATGGTTCGGACCCTCCCTTGTGCGGGTTGGTCCCGGTGTGACCGGGAACGGGTGGAAGCCGGGTTCGGCGGGCGTCACACCCGCGTGCGGCGCCCGCCGTCGTGGCCGGCGGCGCTAGAGTCCGCCGACCAGGACGCCGATGTTCTGGACCTGCTGTGCCACGGCCGTGGCGGTGGAGATGTTCACACCCACCACGCCGAGGGATGCAACATTGAGCTTGCCAATGAGAATGGGGTTCATCTCGCGCCGGGCCGGCAGGGCCACCAAGGCCTCGCGGCGTACGTCCTTCACGGTCTCTCTCCTCGCTCTAACTCTGTTGGGCTTCGACCGTCTCCTACGGCAGGCCACCAACGAGCACGCCGATGTTGGTGACGGCCTGCTCCACCGCCGTGGCGGTGGAGATGTTCACGCCGGCCGCGAGCCCAGCGGCGATGTTGAGCTTGCCGATGACGATGGGGTTCATCTCGCGCCGGGCCGGCAGGGCCACCAGCGCCTCACGGGATACGTCCTTCACGGTCTGCCTCCTCCGTTGTATTGGGTGGGGTTCCGGCCCCACCCGCTCCCGGGTCACACGGCGAATCTACGGACCGGCAGGGAGGAAAGTCATATGGGTGCCGTAGGAAAACCTTTAGAAGTGCCGTAGACGCCATGGATGCCCGTGTTAGGCGGAGGGAGCCGCAGGATGGGGCAGGCCAGGCCGTCTCCCCAACCCTCTCCGCTCCGGACCTCCCTTCAGGCCCCGAAGGCCTGGCCGGCGCCGCTAGCAGCCGGCCAGGCAGATGAATAGGTTGGCCTTCTGGGACTGGATGTTGATGATGTTGACGCTCACCACCGCCGTGCCGCCGGGCGCGTAGCCCAGCACGTCCAGCACGCCGATGTTCAGGGTGGCCATCTCCCGCCGCTCCGGCAGCGGGATCAGGCACTCCGCTTGCAGGGCCAGTAGCTTGGACATGGCACTCCTTCCGGACGGCTCAGACAAAGTTGACGAAGCCGCCCACATTGAACGTCTTGAGCCCGGCCACGTTGGTGAACGTGACCAGGGCGCCGTTGCTGTACGCCGTGATGATGAGGCAGGTGTTGCCCAGGCACCCGGGCGAGAGCTGAATGATGGGCCCCATGACCCGGCGTTCCGGCAACGGGACCAGGCCTTCGTCTCCGTGCGTGTACCTCACGTCGCTCCTCTCCAGGTGGCTGGCGCTGCGGGCTCGCCGGCCGCGCTACAGGTTGACGTTCAACACCCAGACCAGCGTGAGGTTCTCAATGTGGTCCGCGTTGATGATCACCACGTTCACCGTCTGCCCAATGATGGTCAGGAACGGGATGGTGAACGTGGCCATCTCCCGCCGTGCCGGGAGCGGCTGCAGGAGCTCCTCCGCCAGTGCTGCCGTGCTCAGCTTCCGGTCCATGGTGTCCTCCTCTCTCTTGGACATCGATGCTCGTCCCTGCGGGACGGCAGGGCTACCGTAGGGCCGGGCCCGTAGGGAAGTCATAGGGAGAATGTAGGAAGGTGCTATGAATTGCCGTGAAAGAGCCCGGCCGGTTCAGCTAGCACGAGGTGGCGGCGGGCATAGGGACCTGGGCAGGGATGGAGGGAAGCGGAGGCGCCGCGCCCGCTCGCCGCGCGCGGCGTGCCGCCTCCACGGTTGCGCCGCGGGAGGGGCGTGGGGGACGCCCCTCCCGCCCGGCGTCGTCCGGCCGGCTCAGCAGGTCGCCTGGTTGACCTGGTTCTGGCCGTTCAGCGTGAAGAAGTTGAAGCCGATGGTGTGGCTGAAGCGGTTGGTGCCGCAGATGAGCAGCCCCACCTGGGCCTCGGCGATGAGGTTGATCTCCCCCATGGTGAACCCGCCGCCCACGCGGGAGGGCGCCGCGTTCTCCAGCGCAATGTCGGCGGCGCGCCGGGTCTGGGTGCCCGTGTGCCAGTTGTTCTCCAGGCCGTTCCCCAGGATCACGGCGGAAGCGCCGTTCCGCACCTCGATGCCCCGCTGCACCACCAACTGGCTCTCCGGCAGCAAGTTCCCGAAGCCCTCGATCTGCACGCCCTGGATGCGGGCAGAGGCGCCCGAGCCCGTTACCGTGACCCCCACGTTCCCGTAGTCCGTGGTGACCAGGTTGAACACCTGCACGGAGGAGCCGCCGTTCACCACCAGGGAGCGGCTGTCCTGCGTGGCCATGTCCGGGTCCGGCGCGCCGTTGGCGTCCACGGCACCGCGGATCCGGGCGATGTTCACGTCGTGGATGCTACCGCCGGCGTTGGTGTAGACCACGCCGCGGAACTGGATGCCGGGTGCCTTGGGGCCGTTGGTCTCCACGGAGAGGTCCGGCTGCCCGGTGGGCGTCTCCGCCGCGAAGTAGTACGGGAAGCCGATGACCAGGTTCCGGATCTCCACGTTCGTCGCGTTCTGCACGGTGATGATGGTGGTATTGGCGGTCACGGGCCCAGGCGTGGTGACCACCGTGTCCACATCGCCCTCCAGGATGAGGGACTTCTGGATGACCACCGCCTCCCGGTACCGGCCGTTGCAGACGTGGACGGTATCGCCGGGGGCGGCGGCGTTCACCGCGGCCTGGATGGTGGTGAACGCGTTGGGGCACTGGGCACCGTCGTCGTCCACCAGGAGGGTGGCCTGCGCCTCGGTAGCGGCGGGCCCCCGTGCTACCAGCGCTCCGGCCGTCAGCAGGGCGATCACGGCTCCGGCGAGGAGTGCGCGCTTCATGCCTTCACCTCTCGGAAGGGAGTAGCCCGCCACAAGGCGCGGCAGCGCTACCCTAGGCCTCCGGGCGTAGGAAAGTCATAGGGAACGCGCAGGAAGGTGGTAGCAGCGGGCCCGGACCCCTCCGGCCGGCTCAGCGGGCTGCGGGGCGCTCCGCGGCCTGCGCGGACCAGTGGTAGGCGTGGCTCGCCAGGGGGAGGGAAGAGGATGTGACGCCGGCGCCGGGCGGGGCCTGGGGCGCGCCGTGGTACGCGTCGCCCGGCGCGAAGTCCGGCGAAGGCAGGCCCTCCACGTGCGGCTCCAGCTTCCGGAAGAAGCCCCGCATGCCGGGGTCCGAGGCGAAGCGGCGGAAGAAGTCCTGGAAGTCCGGGCCTTCGTAGTCGCAGACCAGGATGTAGTAACCGCTGCCCACGAAGGCGTCCACGCTGCGGATGCCCAGGCGTCGCATGCCGCCCACGGGCATGTGCTGCTGGACCTCCCGGCACTCCGGCTCCCGGCCGTGCTTCACCCGGGCCACGTAGGCAATGCGGTGAGCCATGGCAGGCCTCCTCCGGCTCCAGCGGCGCGGGGCGCTCCGTGCCCCGCTGCCAGGCCATGGTAGAACCCTGCCACGGGCCGGGCCATAGCAAGATCGGGCGAGTGTGGCCGCCTCGGGTCAGGGGCGCTCCCGTGCGGCCCGCTCCCGCGTGCCCCGGCCCGTGGCCTTACGGCGCGGCCGCCCGCCCGACGCCCGGGGCGGGGCCTCCGCCGCATCGGGCCGGGCGCCGTTGGGGGAGGGGCGGGCCGCGGCGGGCGCCGGGGCGCTCTGGTACCCGTAGTAGCCGTACGCCTCCCGATCCCGGACGCGGTTCAGGACGGCGCCCACCACCGTGGCCCCGGCGTGGCGGAGGGTAGCCACCGCCCGCGCCGCCGGACCGTGACGGGTGGTCCGGGCGTCCAGCACCAGGATGGTGCCGTCCGCCAGGTGTGCCAGGTACCCGGCGTCCGCCACCGGGAGGACCGGCGGGCCGTCGATGACCACCAGGTCCGCGGCCGCGGCCGCCTCGGCCAGCACGTCCCGCAGCCGGGCCGAGGCCAGCAGCGCGTCCGGGGTGGGCAGCAGGGGGCCGGAGGTGAGGACGGCGCATCCCGCCACGTCCGTGGCCTGGAGGTACGTCTCCAGCCGGGCGTCCCGCTGGAGCAACAGGTCCGTCAGCCCGGCGCGGTTCCCCAGGCCGAACGCCTCATGGAGGGCGGGACGGCGCAGGTCAGCGTCCACGGCCACCACGCGCCGGCCGGCCTGGGCAGCCACCACCGCCAGGTTGGCCGCGGTAGTGGTCTTCCCCTCGCCCTCCTGGGCGCTGGTGACCAGGAGGGTCCGCCACTCCCGGTCCAGTAGGGCGAACTGGACGGCCGTGCGGACCACACGGTACGCCTCCGCCGCGGGTGCGTCGGGCTCGTCGCGGCTGATGAGGACAGACTTCCCGATGCGGCGGGTGTGGTAGACGGTGCCCAGCAACGGCAGGCCCAGGCGGCGCACGCGGTCCGGGTCACGCACGCGGTCGTCCAGGGACTCCACCAGGACGGCGGTGCCGCCGCCCACCACGGCACCCAGGACCATGCCCAGGACGGCCATGAGGACGGCGCGGTTGCCGGATGGGGAGGAGGGCGGCACCGCCCCCTCCACTACCGCCAGCGACCCCGCCGTGCCGAACTCCCCCGCGCTGTTCCGCTCCAGCACCGTGTCCACTACGCCGTTGGCGATGCGGGCCGCTTCTTCCGGGGTACCGGCGCGGGCGGAGAGGCGGATGAGCTGCGTATCCGGCACCGCGTCCACGGTGAGCCGCCCGGCCAGGGCCTCCGGCCCGCCGGGGATCTGGAGGGATTCCTGGGCGTCCTCCAGCACGGGACGGCTGATCACCATCCGGCGGTACGTCTCCGCCAGGCGCTCGCTGGCCAGCACGTCGTTGTAGGCCACGGTCCCGGGCGTCTGGACCTGGTTGACCAGGAGGGTAGCGTGGGCCTGGTAGGACGGCGGCTGGAGCGAACGCACCCCGTAGGCCGCGGCGGCGCCGATGGCGGCGCAGGCGGCCACCAGCCACCACCACTTGCGGGCCAGCACAAGGTAGTCACGGAGCGTCATGGGACCTCCCCGGGGGTTCGATCTGGTGCCTCGGGCGGCGGCCTCCGCCGTGGCGGAGGGCCAGCACCGCCTCCAACTGCGCGGCGGAAGGACGGGCGGGCGGCCGTCCCTCCCGGACGGCGCCGTAGGCGGCGAAGGGCGTGCGCCCCAGGACCACCAGCGTGGCTACGGCCAGCGTGGCGCTGCGGCCGGCGCCCCGGCGGCACTGGATGAGGACGGGCCGGCCCCGCAGCAGCCGCCGTCGGGCCCAGCCGGCCCCCAGCCGGAGCTGGCCCGCCGTGGGCGCGCCGTGCTCCGGCACGCGCAGCCGCAGGACCTCCAGGCCGGCGGCCCGCAGGGCGCGCAGGTCGTCCGGGGCCGCCTCCGCGCGCACGTCCAGCACGGCCCGGACGCCCTGGGCCAGCAGCGCCGCCGGCGGCTGCCCCGCCTTCCCCACCGCCAGGTCCGGCGTGATCCAGGAGAGCCCGGCGTCCGGCCGGCGTCCCAGGGACGCCGCCGCGCGGCGCAGGGCGCGCCGAAGCGGGGCTGCCAGGGCCCGCCGGAGGCCCGGCACCGCCCGTTCCCGTCCGCCGCGTCTCGGTGCCGCCCGTCCCGCCATGCGCCTACCGCCCGGCCTGCGGGACCGCGAGGCGCTGTCCCGGCACGATGGAGTCGGGGTCGGCGAGGCCGTTCAACGCCGCCAAATCCTGGACCGTGGTGCCGTACCGTTCGGCGATGCGGCTCAGGTTCTCGCCCGGCGCCACCACGTGGACGCGGGGCGGCGCGCCCCGGAAGGGCGGGGGCAGGAAGGGCAGGGCCCCGCCCGGCGCTCCGTCCGCCGCCGCCACCTCCCCCGGCGACCGGGCGCCGCCCGGCTCATCCGGCGGCCAGGCCCCGCGGGCGGCCGCCACTACCGCCAGGGCCGCCAGGGCCGCCGCTCCCACCGTGCGGCCCGCAGCGGCGCCGTTGCCGCCTGCCGCCGGCCGTGCGGCGCGGTCCGGAGGCCCCGGCCAGTGCGGGCAGCCGGCGTAGGTGCCGGAGTAGCAGAAGGCCCGCTGGTGCTCCAGGGGCACGGCGCTCCCGCGCCTCTGCGCGTAGCACCGGTGCTCCCGGTGCGGGACGCGGTAACGGGTGGCACGGTCCCGCGCCAGGCCGACGAAGGCGCAGACGGGGGCCTCGAATCGGCGCGTGGGCGTTGCGGCGGCCGGGCGCATGGGGTTGGACGGCATCCCTACGGCACCCCCGTGGGACCATGCGGGGCCGGCGCGGGGGCGGGCCGGACGGCAGGGAGGCGTGATCCGGCCGCGGGGCCGCAGGACCACCGTACGGCCGCAAACGTAGGAACGTCATAGGAGAAATGTATGAAGGGGCGTGGCGCGGGCCGTCCGCTCACGGTGGGTGGGTGAGCAGGCCGGACTGCACGGCGTTCCCTTCGATGCGCCAGGCGCCGTGGTGGACGATGTAGTACGCGTACTGGGTGTCGCCGCTGCTGTGGAAGCTGTTGCCCGCCAGCATGCCCTCCGTCTCCACCTCCGGGCCCACGAAGAGCATGGCGGTGTTCCCGGCGTTGACGATGCTGTTGCCCCGGATGGTGAGGCCGTACCCGCGGGAGCGGACGGAGATAGCGGGCCGGTCCGCCTGGGACGGTTGGGTGATGAAGACGTTGTTCAGCACCTGCACGCGCGCCGAGCCCTCGTGGAGGTGGAGGAAGGCGGAGCAGGCGGCGGTGCAGACGTTGTCGGCAATCACCACGTCGCTGGTGCCCGTGGCGGTGGAGATCCACCAGACCCAGGCGTCGTCCCGGTTGTTGATGTGGAGGCGGCAGCGGCGGATGGTCAGGTCCCGCGTGTGGCCCATGGAGTGGAAACCCATCCGCACGTCGGCGCTACAGTCCTCGATGACCAGCCCGACCACGCCGGCCCCGATGACGGCGTAGTCCGAGGTGGCCGACTCGAACCGCAGGCCGCGGAGGGCAATCCCCTGGAGGGTCCGGTCCGTCACGACGCCGACGCCGAAGGGCGCCGGCCGGCCCGCCTGCGGGTGCCCCCGCGGAAACGGCTCCGGGGCGTACGGCTTGGCCAGCGGCCACCGCAGCACCAGCACCCCCGATGCCGGGTCCACGGCGGCCACCTGGTTGATCTCGGCGTCGGGCTCGTGGGCACCGGGGAGGGCCGTGGTCTGGCCGGTGCGGACGGTCACCCAGTCCCCGGCCGCGAAGCGCCCGGCGTCCGCGGGCGAGCGCAGGGTGAGGGCGGTGGCGCCGCGCGGTACGGGGTCGAAGGGGTGGACGGGCGCTTCGCCGTAGCCGCCGCGGGCGCCCGGCTTCCAGGCGCCGGCCACGTGGACGAAGGCCATTCGGGGGTAGGACGTGGTGAGGACGGACCGGTCGCCGTCGCCGACCAGGGCCACGCGGTCGTAGTTCAGCGTCAGTGCCCAGTTCAGCCCGGAGCCGCGGGTGGGCGTGTTCAGGAGGTAGCGGCCCGGCGGGAAGTAGACCGTCCCGCCGCCGGCGCTGCCCAGGGTGATGATGGCCGCCTGGACGGCGGCGGTGTCGTCCGTGACGCCGTCGCCCCGGGCGCCGAAGCTGCGGACATCGACCACGGGGGCTGCCCCTGGCGACGGCGTCCCGTCGCCGGGCAGGGCGGGGGCCGGACCGGGCGGGGGCGTGCCGTCCCGGCGGCGGCCGGGGAACAGCACCGCCGCGCCGCCCGCCAAGCCCAGGCCGCCCAGCCAGCGCAGGAACGTCCGCCGGTCCATGGGCTCACCGCTCCCCGGCCGGGCGGGCCGTGACCGCCGTCTCCGGGTACGTCCGGAGGAGGACCTCCGCGCCGGCAGGCCCGGCGTCTACGGACCGCACGGTCCTTCCCCCGTCGCTGCGGGCACCGGCGCCGGGCGCTCCGTGGCGGAACCGGGACGCGCGGGAGGCGCCGCCGGGCGCCGGGCCACCACGCACAGCTTGTTGCCGAAGGGGCCCAGGACGGCGTTGGCCAGCCGCCAGCCGGCGGCCGCCGCCGGGAACAGCCCCGGCGTGCTCAGCGCGCGCATGACGGGCCCGGGCCGGTGGCGGTAGTACATGGCGTAGCGCCGCGCCGCCAGGACGCGGAAGTCGTAGGCCGCCAGCGTCATGCCCACCTCCCGAGGGGTCAGGCGGGCCACGCGGTTCCCCGCCTCCTCCCGCTCCAGGGCCCAGCCCAGTTGCACGGCCGCCGCCGTGGCCAGCGCCCGTGCCGGCTCCGTGACGGAGACGGCGCCTGCCGCCACGCGGGCCATCTCCCCCACCCCGTCCAGCGGCCGCTCCAGGTGGTGCAGGCCGTCGTGCACGTAGACCAGGTCCAGGGA
>DATCLE010000346.1:0-3996 GCA_036564075.1 Dehalococcoidia bacterium | reverse complement strand
GTTGCGGGCTACGCGTACGAGGGCGGCGCCATCGCGGCGGGCCATGCCGGCGGCAGCGCGTAGCTGCGCGGCGGCGTTGGTGCTGGCCGTCCTGCTGGCGGCCTGTGGGGACGGCCCGGTGGAGGAGGCGCGGCCGTCCCCGGCACCCACGGCTCCGCTGGCGCCCACCCTGGAGCCCATGCCCGCGGGCACGGTGGCCGCGGCGGCGGACGGCTGGCAGGTCTACCGGAACGACGCCGTGGGCTTCGCCGTGGAGTACCCGCCGGAGTGGCGGCTGGGCTACGAGGGCGCCTACCGGTACGACCGCAGCGGCCTGATCCCGGCGGTAGGCCTGACCACCCATCCCATCGAGCACCCGCTGGCGCTGCCGCCGGACGGCGTCTGGGTCTGGGTGGTCCGCTACAACCGGCTGGAGCAGGCGCTGTCCCCTGCGGAGGCGGCCACGCGGGGCTACCGGGGGCTGGCGGACCTCTTCGAGGACCTGTACGCCGCCGCGGGCGGGCCGGGCGAGGTGCAGACGGAGCAGACTACTGTGGCCGGCCAGCGCGCGGTGCGGCTGCGGGCGGGCTGGCCGCCGCCCGCGGGCGACGAGATCTACCTGTTCACGGTCAGCTACTTGGTCCTGCACGGCGACGCCCTGTACGTGATTGAGGCGGTGGCCCAGACGCCGGAGGCCTACGAGGGACACCGGGACGCCGTGGACCGGGTGGTGGAGCGGTTCCGGTTCCTGGGGGACTGACGGCGCAGGAGGAGTGGCCGGTGGACGTGACGGCGCGCGTGAGCCCGGAGGTGGCCGCTGAGGCGGAGCTGCTGGTGGAGATCCGCCGGGACCTGCACCGGCACCCGGAGCTGTCCATGGAGGAACGCCGGACGGCGGGCGTCATCCGGGACCGGCTGCGGGCCTGGGGCGTCCGGGATATCCGGGAGGTCATCGGCACGGGCACCGTGGCGGTGATCGAAGGCGGGCGGCCGGGCCCCACGGTCGTCTACCGGGCGGACATGGACGGCCTGCCGGTGCAGGAGGAGAACGACGTCCCGTACCGGTCGGAGGTGCCGGGCGTCATGCACGCCTGCGGGCACGACGGCCACGTGGCCATCGCCCTGGGCCTGGCCAAGCTGGCGCAGGCGCGGCGGGAGGCGCTGCCCGGCCGGCTGGTGCTGGTCTTCCAGCCGGCGGAGGAGTCCGGCCACGGCGCGCGGGAGATGCTGGCGGCCGGTGCCCTGGAGGGGCTGGCGCCGGACGCCGTCTTCGGCCTGCACATCATGGGCGACCTGCCCCTGGGCCGGGTCGGCGTGGAGGACGGCGGCCAGTTCGCGGGGGTGACCAAGCTGGAGGTGGTGGTGCGCGGCCGCGGCGGCCACGCCGCCCTGCCCCAGCAGGCGGTGGACCCCGTGGTGGCCGCGGCGCACGTGGTGGCGGCGCTCCAGACGGTGGTGAGCCGCAACGTCTCCCCCCTCCAGCCGGCGGTGGTGACCATCGGCACCATCCAGGGTGGCACCCGCTGGAACATCATCGCGGACGCCGTGACCATGACGGGCACCGTCCGCGCCTACGAGGACCAGCTCATGGAGCGGCTGGAGGCGCGGGTGGCGGAGGTGGCGCGCGGGGTGGCGGCCGCCTTCGGCGCCGAGGCGGAGGTGCGCTTCGAGCTCGTCACGCCGCCGGTGGTGAACGACGCGGCCATGGCCCGCTTCGTGCGGGAGCGGGCGGCGGCGCTCCTGGGGCCGGAGAACGTGGTGGGCGGGCGCACCACCGGCGGCGACGACGTGGCGCTGTTCCTGCGGGCCGCCCCCGGCGCCTACTACGTGCTGGGCGGCCGCGGCGACCGCGCCGGCAAGGGCGGCCCGCACCACTCCTCCCGCTTCGACTTCGACGAGCGCTGCCTGCCCCTGGGGCTGGAGCTCTCCTGGCGGGTGGTGCGCGACTTCCTGGAGGGACGGTCATGACGGCACGGCGCGGGCGCGTGGCTGTGGAGGAGTTCCGGAGCGAGGTCCTGGCCGGCAACCCCCTGGGCGATAGCCCCGTCCGCCGGGTCCCGGTGTACCTGCCGCCCTCCTACGACGAGAAACCGGACCGCCGCTACCCGGTGGTCTTCTTCCTGGTGGGCTTCTCCGCCCGGGGGCTCACACCGCTGAACGTGGACCCCTGGCAGCCTAACCTGCCGGAGCGGCTGGACGCCCTCATTGCCGGGGGCATGGGGGAGATCATCGTGGTGGTGCCGGACTGCTTCACCCGCTACGGCGGCAGCCAGTACATCAACTCGCCGGCCGTGGGCCGGTACGAGGACCACGTGGTCCAGGAGCTGGTGCCGTGGGTGGACGCCCGGTTCCGCACCCGGCCGGACCGCCGCGGCGTCATGGGGAAGTCCAGCGGCGGCTACGGCGCCTTGGTGCTCGCCATGCGCCACCCGGACGTCTTCCACGCCGCCGCCAGTCACAGCGGGGACATGTACTTCGAGTACTGCTACAAGCCGGACTTCCCCCGGGCGCTCAACGCCTTCCAGCGGGCCGGTGGGCCGGAGGCGTGGTGGCAGCGCTTCCTGGAGAAGCCCAAGAAGAGCGGCGACGACTTCCCGGCGCTGAACACCCTGGCCATGGCCGCCTGCTACTCGCCCAACCCGGAGGCGCCGCTGGGCGTGGACTGGCCCTTTGACCTGGAGACGGGCCGCCTGCGGGACGATGTGTGGGCCCGCTGGCTGGAGCACGACCCCGTCTTCCTGGTGGACCGCCACGCCGACGCCCTACGGCGGCTGCGGCTGCTGTACCTGGACTGCGGCACCCGCGATGAGTTCAACCTCCACTTTGGCGCCCGTATCTTCGCCCGGCGGCTGCGGGAGTTGGGGATCCCCCACGAGCATGAGGAGTTCGACGACACCCACGGCGGCACCAGCTACCGGTACGACGTCTCGCTGCCCAAGCTGGCCCGAGCGCTGGAGGCGTGAGCGGGCAGCGGCCTGCGGGTTGCCGGGACGCACCGGACGGCTGCTCCCGTCGAACCTGCCCGTCCTCACCGGCAACGCCCGCCACGCCGCCCGCACCGTGCGCTGCACTGCCTGGGGTGGGCCGCTGCGGGCCTTCGCCGCGCTTCCCGCCGCGGCGTCCGGGGCGGTATCATCGGTACAGCGGGCAGGACGCGGCGGAGCGATGCGTTGACAGGAGAACGGTCCGGCTGGCTGGTGGACCTGGGCCGCACGGCCTACGGCGAGGCGCTGGCGCTCCAGCGCGCCGTCCACGCCGCCCGGGAGGCGGGCGCCCTCCCGGACACCCTTCTCCTCACCGAGCACGACCCCGTCCTCACCCTGGGCCGCGGGGCGAACGCGGCCAACGTCACCGCGCCCGCCGGCCTCCTCCGCGCGCGGGGCATCCAGGTGGTGCGGGTGGAGCGCGGCGGCGACGTGACGTACCACGGGCCGGGGCAACTGGTGGCTTACCCCGTCCTGGACCTGCGGGACCACGGCCGGGACGTCCACCGCTACGTCCGCGGGCTGGAGGAGGCGGCCATCCGCACCCTGGCGGCGTACGGCGTGGCGGCCGGCCGCCGGGACGGCGCCCCCGGCGTCTGGGTGGACGGCGCCAAGGTGGCCGCGGTGGGCGTCTTCGTCCGGCGGTGGGTCACCATGCACGGCATCGCCCTCAACGTGGCGCCGGACCTCTCGCCCTTCGGGCTCATCAACCCCTGCGGCATGCCCGGCTGCCCCGTGACCTCCCTGGAGCGGCTCACGGGCGCGGCGCCGCCGCTGGCGGAGGTGGCCGGCCGGTTCGCCGCGGCCTTCGGGGAGCTGTTCGGGCTGGCGCTGGAGCCGGTCCCCCCGGCGGCGCTGCGGCGGCAGGTGGAGCGTCATGCGCTGCCCTAGGTGTACTTCCCAAGGACGTTGTTTACAGGCGGGACGCCGGCGGAGCGCCACCGATGCCGCCGTGGGGTCGCTGATGATTATAGTACGCGAGGAACGGACGGAGGAGGTCCAGCCGGTCCTGATTGGCGGCGTAGGGCCGGGC
>DATCLE010000345.1:0-13613 GCA_036564075.1 Dehalococcoidia bacterium | reverse complement strand
GGAGGGGTGCGGGTGGCGAAGCAGCGACAGGGACGCGTGACCTATGTCTGCCAGGAGTGCGGGTTTGAGTCGCCCAAGTGGGCGGGCCGCTGTCCGGAGTGCCTGAGCTGGAACACGCTGGAGGAGCGGACGGCCCAGCCGGCGCCCAAGTCCCACCTGGGGGCGCCGGGCGGGGCGGCGCCGGTGGAGCTGCCCGCCGTCCGGGGGGAAGACCGGCCGCGCGTGGGCAGCGGCATCGGCGAGTTCGACCGCGTGCTGGGCGGCGGCATCGTGCCCGGTTCGCTGGTGCTCATCGGCGGCGACCCGGGCATCGGCAAGTCCACGCTGCTGCTCCAGGCGGCGGCCTCCCTGGCGGCCCGGCCCGGGGCGGGGCCCGTGCTCTACCTCTCCGGCGAGGAGTCCGCCCACCAGCTCAAGCTGCGCGCCGGCCGGCTGGGCGTGGACGGCCGGGGCCTCTTCCTGATCACGGAGACAGACCTGAGCGAGGCGCTGCGGGCGGCGGACCGGCTCTCGCCGGGTCTGCTGGTAGTGGACTCCATCCAGACCGTCTTCTGGCCGGAGGTGCCGTCCGCCGCGGGCAGCGTGACGCAGCTCCGGGAGTGCACCCTGCGGCTCATGCAGTGGGCCAAGGCCGGCCACGTGCCCACCTTCATTGTGGGCCACGTCACCAAGGAGGGGGAGATCGCCGGGCCGCGGCTGCTGGAGCACATTGTGGACGTGGTGCTCTACCTGGAGGGCGAACGGTTCAGCAGCTACCGGCTGCTGCGCGGCGTGAAGAACCGCTTCGGCGCGGTCAGCGAGATCGGCGTCTTCGAGATGCGGGACCGGGGGATGGTGGAGGTGCCCAACCCCTCTGAGGTCTTCCTGGCGGAGCGCGCAGAAGGCGGCGTGGGCTCCGTCATTGTGCCCACGCTGGAGGGCAGCCGGCCGCTGCTGGTGGAGGTGCAGGCGCTCACCAGCCCCACGGCCCTCTCCATGCCCCGCCGCACCGCCAACGGGGTGGACTTCAACCGCCTGATCCTGATCACGGCGGTGCTCAGCAAGCGCGTGGGGCTCTCCCTGGGGAGCCAGGACGTGCTGGTGAACGTGGTGGGCGGCCTGAAGCTCCAGGAGCCGGCGGCAGACCTAGGCGTGGCGCTGGCCATCGCCTCCAGCTTCCGGGACCTCCGCGTCCCCGGCGACCTGGTGGCCATGGGTGAGGTGGGGCTCAGCGGCGAGCTCCGCTCCGTGAGCCACCTGGAGCGACGGCTGGCGGAGGCGGAGCGGCTGGGCTTCCGCCGCTGCATCCTGCCGCGGGCGGCGCTACGGCGGGGTCGCCCGGCCACGGCGCTGGAGCTGGCGCCGGCGGCCACGCTGGAGCAGGCGGTGCGGGAGGCGCTGGCCTGAGCCGGGTCAGAAGTCGATGCGGCGGTGCCGGAGCAGGATGCTCTCCACCAGCCCCAGGCCGATGCAGATGGCCACCAGGGAGGAGCCGCCCTGGCTGATGAAGGGGAGCGGGATGCCGGTGACGGGGAAGAGCCGGACGTTCACCCCCACGTTGATGAAGACGTGGGTGAGGATCCAGGCCGCCATCCCCACGGCGATGAGGGAGCCGAACAGGTCCCGCGCAATGCGGGCCGCCCGCAGCGCCCGGAACAGCAGCAGGATGAACAGGGCGAAGAGCACCATGGCCCCCACGAAGCCCAGCTCCTCTCCCAGTACGCTGAAGATGTAGTCCGTGGTCTGCGTCCGCAGGAAGTCCAGCTGCGTCTGGGCGCCCTCCGTGAACCCTTTCCCCCAGAGACCGCCGGAGCCGATGCTGATCTCCGCCTGGAGGATGTTGAAGCCGGAGCCCAGGGCCTGGCTCTCCGGGTCCAGGAACGTGGCGATGCGCTCCCGCTGGTAGTCGCTGATGGCGATGACCATGACGAAGGGCAGGGAGAGCACCGCCGTGGCCAGGAAGGTGAGGATGTGGGCCAGGTTGGCCCCTGCCATGAGGACCATGACGAACCAGATGGCGAAGAAGACCAGGCTGGAGCCCAGGTCCGGCTCCACGAAGACCAGGAGCGCGGGCAGGGCGGCGATGGCGAAGGAGCCGACGAAGGTGCTCACACGCCCCACCACCGGCTGCCGGTCCGAGAGGTACTTGGCCAGGACGACGATGGTGATGAGCTTGGCCAGCTCCGAGGGCTGGATCTGCACCGGGCCCAGCACGAACCAGCGCCGGGAGCCGTACTCCGCGCTGCCCACCAGCAGCACGGCTACCAGGGAGACCAGGGCCAGCACGTAGAGGGACGGGGCAAAGGTCCCCAGCACCCGGTAGTCCAGCTGGGCCACCAGCACCAGTACCCCCAGGCCGATGGCGGCGTAGACGGCCTGCCGGAGGACCGGGTGGCCGGCGGAGAGGAAGTGGGGGCCGTAGTTGGCCAGGGAGCCGCTGTAGATGAGCAGCAGCCCGTAGGCCATGAGCGCCATGCAGGTGAGGATTAGGACGAAGTCGAAGTGGCGCCAGGCGCGGGCCTTCACGGGACGCCTCCGGGTTGCTGGACGGCGCGGCCGGCCGGGTACCGGGCGAAGTACTCCCGGAGGATGCGTGAAGCGGCCGGGGCTGCGTCGGCGCCGCCGCCGGTCTTCTCATCCCGCTGGAGGTAGACGGCAATGGCCACCTGCGGGTCGTTGTACGGCGCGAAGCCGATGAACCAGCCCGCCTCGTTGAACTCGTTGCGGCCGCCCACGGTGGTCCGCACCACCTGGCCGAACTCGGCGGTGCCGGTCTTGCCGGCCACGCCCACGCCGGGGACCTCCGCGCGGCTGGCGGTGCCGTTGGTGACGGCGTAGCGCATGGCACGGCGCATGATCTCCAGGTTCTCCGCGCTCACGCTGAGCTGGCGGACCACCTCCGTGTCCGTGCCCGCCGTGGCGTTCCCCTCCTGGTCCTGCACCCGGTGGACCACCGTGGGCTCCAGCACCTTGCCGCCGTTGGCGATGGCGGCGGCCACGCGGGCCATCTGGAGCGGCGTGGCCGTGAGGAAGCCCTGCCCAATGCCGAAGAAGTACGTATCGCCCAGGAACCACTGGGCCTCCGTGGGCCGGTCCGGGTAGAGCTCCAGGAAGTGCTGCTCCTTCCAGGCCGGGTCCGGCACCAGCCCGCTGGCCTCGCCGGGGAGGTCGATCCCCGTCGGCTCGCCCAGGCCGAACTCGCGGGCGTAGCGGGCCAGGCGGTTCACGCCCAGGCCGGGGTCCAGCCGGTGGCGTTCGTCCTCGCAGCCGCCGGCCAGGCAGTAGAAGTAGACATCGGAGGAGTTGGCCAGCCCCTGGAAGAAGTCCATTAAGAACGGCAGGGTGGCCCAATCGTAGAAGGGCGTGATGACGCTGGGGTCCTCCTGGTTCTGCACGTACAGCACCCCGCCGCCGAAGATGGTGGTGCTGGGGGTGGCCACGCCCTCCTGGAGGGCGGCGGAGCCGGTGATGACCTTGAAGGTGGAGCCCGGCGGGTAGTTGTCGCCGATGGCGTGGTTCAGGAGGGGGCGGGCCGGGTCCGTGAGGAGCCGGCGGATGGCCTCGTCGTTCCGGGCGCTGGTGAAGACGTTGTTGTCGTACGTGGGGAGGGAGGCCAGGGCCAGGATCTCCCCGGTGTGCACGTCCATGACCACAGCGGAGCCGGTGCCGGTGGTGGTGTCCCCCAGGCTCTCGCGGAGGATGCGGTCCACCGCCTGCTGGAGGTCCGCGTCGATGGAGAGGACCACGTCGGAGCCGGGCGTGGGCGGCACTTCGCTGAGCACTTGAAGCTCGCGGCCCGCCGCGTCGATCTCCACCTCCTTGCGCCCGGGCCGGCCGCGCAGGACATCCTCGTAGGTGGCCTCCACGCCCGTCTGGCCGATCTCGTCGTTGATGCCGTACCCCTCGTCGCGGAGCTCCTGGTACTGCTCCGCGGAGATGCCGGCCACGTAGCCCAAGATGTGGGACATGGCGGGGCCGCCCAGGTAGCGGCGGGTGGTCTCCACCGTCACCTCCACGCCGGGGAGATCCGCGCGGAGCTCCTGGAGGGTGAAGACCTGCTCCCGGGTGACGTCCGTCTTCACCTTGATGGGACTGAAGGGGTCGCCGGCGGCCTCCCGGAGGGCCACCTGCCGCGCCAGCTCCTCCCGCTGGACGCCCAGGAGCTGGGCCAGCGTGTCGTACACGGCGTTCCGGCGCTCCTCCGGCACGTCGGCGGGGGTGAGGGTGACGGTGAAGGAGGGGACGTTCTCCACCAGCGGCTTGCCGTTCCGGTCGTAGATGAGGCCGCGCTGGGTGGGGATCTGGACCGTGCGGAGGCGGTTGTTCTGGGCGCGGGCCTCGAACTCGTCCCCGCGGACGATCTGGAGCCGGAAGAGCTGGAGGCTCAGGACGGCGAAGGCCGCGAGGACGATGACGTACAGCGCCAGGAGCCGCCCCGGTGCCCTTGCCTGTTCCTGCTTGCGCTGGCGCTTGGTCGCCTGCCAGCGGGGGTCTCGTGTCAGTACACTCATGAGCGCGAGGCGGCAGGCCCCAGCACGGGGGGCTAGAACCTGGGTGTCGACCGAAGGGTGGAACGCGCGCCGGACCGGGTGGCCCGCAAGGGGAAGTATAGCACGGGCGTCACGGCGGCGTTAACCAGGACGCCCGGCAGCAGCGCGGCCCGCAGCGCGTCCAGCGAGGCCAGGGAGTAGCCGGAGAGGTCCAGGACGGCCGCCTGGATCAGGTAGAACAGGACGGTCCCGGCCACGGTCACGAAGACGGCCATGAGCAGGTCCGAACTGACGATCCCCAGCTCCGTCAGGAAACCCAGCAGCACCACGGGCGCCAGCGCCAGGACGCTCACGCCTACGGGCGCGGGGCCCAGGAGGTCCAGCCAGACGCCGCCCAGCGGGGCCAGCACCATGAGCTCCTCCGGGCTGCGGGCCACGGCCCAGGCCGCCAGCAGCACCAGCACCAGGTCCGGGCGGAGCCAGGGCGTGGCGAAGGCGGGCAGCACGGCGGACTGGGCCAGGGCCACCAGCAGCAGGAGCGGCACGGCCACGTAGTACATCAGCCACCCCCCAGCGGCCGCGGCTGGAAGCCGGTGAGCACCAGGACGAACTCCAGGGAGGAGAAGTCCAGGGCCGGTTCCACCTGGACGGCCTTGAAGTGGCGGGACGGGTCGTCCTCCACCTTGGAGACCCGGCCGATGAGCAGGGCATCCGGGTAGTTGCCCCCCAGGTTGGAGGTGACCACGTTGGCGTTGACGGCCACGTTGGTGTCCGGCGGGACCAGGTCCAGGGTCAGCCGCCCCTCCGCGCTGCCGTTCACCACGCCGGTAACCCGGGAGCCCTCCACCAGGGCCGTCACGCTGCTCTGGTGGTCCGTGATGAGCCGGACGAAGGCGTAGTCCCCGTAGACCTTCTCCACGCGGCCCACCAGGCTGCCGCCCTCACCCACCACCACCATGCCTTCGCGCAGCCCGGCGTCCTGCCCCTGGTCGATGGCGATGACCTGCCGGAGGTGGTTGGGGTCGCGCCCCACCACGCGGGCGGCCACGGGCTGGTACTGGCGGAAGCCCTCCTTGACGCCCAGGAGGGTCTCCAGCTCCTGCACCTCATGCCGGGCCTCCTGGAGCTCCGCGTTCTCGCTGCGGAGGCGCTCGTTCTCCGTGCGGAGGCGCTGGTTCTCCGCGCGGAGATCGCCGTAGCGGCCCACGTTGGTGACGAAGTCCGCCACCGGCTGGGCCACGGCGTGGAGCAGGCGCTGGACGGGCGCCAGGGGGCGTAGGATCAGGCCCTCCACGGGGGAGAGCAGGCCGGCCTGCGAGCCCTTGATGCCCGCGGCGCTGAGCAGGACGACGACGGTGGCCCAGACGAAGAGGCGGGAGGTCACGGCGGGCTCCTCACTGCTGCGGCGGCGACGCCGGGGGCCTCCGGCGCCGTCAGGCGGACGAGCGGCGGCGCGGCGGCTTCCGCGGCGCCAGCCGGGTCTGGACCTTGGCCAGGATCTCCGCCTCCGCCAGCACCTCGGCGGTGCCGCGCACCACGCAGGTCAGCGGCTCCTCTGCCACGTACACGGGGAACTTGGTCTCCTGGGCCAGGCGGCGGTCCAGCCCCTTCAGCAGGGCGCCGCCGCCCGCCAGGGCGATGCCGTGCGCCATGAGGTCGGAGATGAGCTCCGGCGGTGTGATCTCAATGGTAGACCGGATGGCCTCGATGATGGTGTTGATGGAGCCGGAGAGGGCGTCCCGGATCTCCACGCTGCTGACCTCCACGGACTTGGGGAGTCCGGTGGCCAGGTCACGCCCGCGCAGGATCACGGTCTTCTCGCCGTCCACCGGGTAGGCGGAGCCCGCCTCCTTCTTCACCTCCTCCGCGCTGCGCTCGCCGATGAGGAGGTTGTGGACCTGCCGGGCGTAGGCGATGATGTCCTGGTCCATCTCGTCCCCGGCGGTGCGCACGGAGGTGCTGATGACGATGCCGCCCAGCGAGATGACGGCCACCTCCGTGGTCCCACCGCCGATGTCCACGATCATGCAGCCGCTGGGCTCCATGATGGGGAGCTGGGCGCCGATGGCGGCGGCCATGGGCTCCTCAATGAGGTAGCACTCCCGCGCGCCGGCGTTCATGGCGGCGTCGTAGACGGCGCGCTTCTCCACCTCCGTGACGCCGCTGGGGATGCCGATGACCACGCGCGGGCGCGGGAAGCCGAAGCCGAACCGGTCATGGACGGAGCGGATGAAGTACTGGAGCATCTTCTCCGTGACCTCAAAGTCCGAGATCACGCCGTCCTTCAACGGCCGGACGGCCACGATGTTGGCGGGTGTGCGCCCCACCATCCGCTTCGCCTCGTTGCCGATGGCAAGGATGCGCTTATTGACCTTGTCCACCGCCACCACGGAGGGCTCGTTGATGACGATGCCCCGGCCCTTGACCATCACAAGGGTGTTGGCGGTGCCCAGGTCGATGCCGATGTCGTGGGAGAACAGGCCCCAAAAGGCGGTGAAGGGGTTGAAACCCAACGACGTCCGTCTCCTAACGCCCGGCGGGAGACGTCGGTAGCCCGGCGCGGGCCGTGTGGATCCTGCTCAACGGCGGATTATAGCCGACGGGCAGGGGTTATGAAAAGACGGCGCGCGCGTTCCGCCGATGCACCCGCGGCTGTTGTCCCAACGGCGGGCGGGCCCGGCCGGGCGGGCGGTCAGACCCGGACGCCGCGGTCCCGGAGGAGCTTCAGGAACTCCTCCTCGTTCAGGGTGGGGACGCCCAGCTCCCGGGCCCGGTCCAGCTTGGAGCCGGGGTCCTCCCCCACCACCAGGTAGTCCGTCTTCCGGGTAACGTTGGAACCGGCCTTGGCCCCGTGGCGCTCCAGCAGCTCCTCCGCCTGGCCGCGGGTGAAGCGCGCCAGGCTGCCCGTGAGGACGAAGGTGAGCCCGGCCAGCGGCCCCCCGGCCGCCTGCTCCCGACGGTCCAGGGCCAGCCGGACGCCCGCCTGCCGCAGCTTCTCGATGACCCGCAGGTTGTCCTCGTCCGTGAAGTAGGCGCGAACGCTGGCGGCGATGACGGGTCCCACGCCCGGCACCGCGGCGATCTCCTCCTCCGGCGCCGCCGCCAGCGCGTCTATGCTGCCGAAGTGCTCCGCCAGCAGGCGGGCCACCTCCTGCCCCACGTGCCGGATGCCCAGGGCGAAGAGCACGTTGGGGAAGGGTCGGTGTTTGCTCCGCTCAATGGCGTTGATCAGGTTCTCCGCGCTCTTCTTCCCCATGCGCTCCAGCCCGGCCACCTGCTCCGCCGTGAGGGCGTAGATGTCCCCTACGTCCCGGATGAGCCCGGCGCGCAGGAGGGCGTCCGCCACCGCCTCCCCCAGGCCGCGGATGTCCATGGCGTCCCGGGAGGCGAAGTGGACCACCTGGCGGAAGATCTGCGCCGGGCAGGCCTTGTTGGGGCAGTAGCTCATGGCCTCGCCGGGCTTGCGGACGGCGGGCGTGCCGCAGACGGGGCAGCGGTCCGGCATGCGGAACACCTGCTCCCGGCCCGTCCGCTTGCTGACCACGGGGCCCACCACCTCCGGGATGACGTCCCCCGCCCGCCGGACAATGACCGTATCGCCGATGCGGATGTCCTTCCGGTGGATGTCGTCCTCGTTGTGGAGGGCGGCGGAGCTGACGGTGACGCCGCCCACCTGCACCGGCTCCAGCCGGGCGTAGGGGTTGAGGGTCCCCGTGCGGCCCACGTTGACGCCGATCTCCAGGAGCTTGGTGGTGGCCTCCGTGGGCGGGAACTTGAAGGCGATGGCCCAGCGCGGCTCCCGCCCGGCGAAGCCCAGACGGCGCTGGTGCTCGTAGTCGTCCACCTTGACCACCATGCCGTCGATCTCGTACTCCAGGTCTTCGCGCCGCTCCGCCCACTCCTGGCAGTAGCGGGCCACCTCGTCCAGGTCCGTGAAGCGCCGCACGTGGGGGTTCACCTTGAAGCCCAGGCGCTTGAACCACTCCAGGGTCTCCCAGTGGGTGGCGGGCACCGTCCCCCCGTCGATCCAGCCTAGGCCGTAGATCCAGATGTCCAGCGGCCGGCGGGCGGTCACCTTGGGGTCAAGCTGGCGGACGGAGCCCGCGGCGCAGTTCCGCGGGTTGGCGAAGAGGGGCAGCCCATGCTCCGCCCGCTCCTGGTTGATGCGCTCGAAGGCGGCCTTGGAGAGGTAGACCTCCCCCCGGACCTCGAACTGCTCCGGGTAGCCGTCGTTGAGGGTGAGGGGCACGGAGCGGATGGTGCGGATGTTCTGGGTGATGTTCTCGCCGCGGTAGCCGTCGCCGCGGGTGGCCCCCTGGACGAAGCGGCCGTCCTCGTAGACCAGCGCCACGGCCAGGCCGTCGATCTTGGGCTCCACCACCATGGCGAAGTCGTCCGTGCCCAGGAGGCGGCAGACGCGGCCGTACCAGGCGCGGAGCTCGTCGATGCTGAAGGCGTTGCCCAGGCTGAGGAGCGGCACCCGGTGCTCCACAATGCCGAAGGCCTCCACCGGCTGGCCGCCCACGCGCTGGGTGGGGGAGTCCGGCGTGACCAGCTCCGGGTGCGCCTCCTCCAGCTGCCGCAGCTCCCGCATGAGGGCGTCGTACTCAGCGTCGCTGATCTCCGGCTGGTCCAGCACGTAGTAGCGGTAGTCGTGGTACCGGATCAGGGAGCGGAGCTCCTCCACGCGGGCCTTGGCTTCCTGGTAGGACTGGGTGGTCATGGCAGGACCAGTATAGGTGGCCGCCGGCGGCGGGAGCAAGGCGAGGGGGGCGGCACCAAACGGGACAGAAGATCCGGACGGACGGCGGTCTGTCGCTTCGGGGAGGGGGACGGCGCCCCGTCCCGGCGGCGGGATGGCTGGCCGAAGCGGCAGCGGCCGCCGCGGGAAGCGTGGCCTTGGGCGGGGGTGCTCTGGTACAATGGCAGCGTGCTCCGCCGGGACGGGGCGCACCGCCGCGAGGAGGCGGCCGGAGGCCGTGCGCATCGCCATCATCGACTACGGAGCGGGGAACCTGCGCAGCGTGGCACGCGCGGTGGAGCGCGTAGGCTACGTTGCGCAGGTGACGGACCGGCCGGAGGACGTGGCTGCGGCGGACGCCGTCATCCTGCCCGGCGTGGGCGCCGCGGCGGACACCATGCGGAACCTCCGCATTGCGGGCATGGTGGACGTGGTGAAGGAGTTCATCGCTTCGGGACGGCCGTTCCTGGGCGTCTGCATGGGCCTCCAGGCGCTGCTGACCGTCTCCGAGGAGGGCGGGGAGCACGCCTGCCTGGACGTGATCCCCGGCCGCGTGCGGCGCCTGCCGGAGGGCCTGAAGGTGCCCCACATGGGCTGGAACCGCGTCCGGCAGGTGCGGCCGCACCCCGTCTTCCGAGAGATCCCGGACGGGGCGTACTTCTACTTCGTCCACAGCTACGTGGCGGAGCCGGAGGATCCGGCCGTGGTGGCCGGGGAGACGGAGTACGGCACGGCGTTCCCGGCGGTCATTGCCCGGGACAACGTGGTGGCCACTCAGTTCCACCCGGAGAAGAGCGGGGAGCTGGGGCTGCGGTTCTACGCCAACTTCCTGGAGCACGCCCGCGTGGCCCCGGCTACGTGATGGGCGGCCGGTCCTGCTGGCGGCGTACGGGACGGGCGGGCGGCCGGAGGGGCGCCCGCCCTCGTTCGAGGGGAGCGCATGGAGATCATACCCGCCATTGACATCCGCGGCGGCCGCTGTGTCCGCCTCTACCAGGGCGACTACGACCAGGAGACGGTCTACGCGGAGGACCCGGTGGCCGTGGCGGAGCACTGGGCCATGCTGGGGGCCACCCGGCTGCACGTGGTGGACCTGGACGGCGCCCGCACCGGGGAGCCGGTGAACCGCGAGACGGTGGCGCGGATCATCCGGGCGGTGCGGGTGCCGGTGCAGGTGGGCGGCGGCGTCCGGGACATGGAGACCTTCCGCTCCTACGTGGAACTGGGCGCGGCCCGGGTGATCCTGGGCACGGCGGTGGTGCGGGACCCCCGGCTGGCGGGCGAGGCCTCCTGGCGCTTCCCGGGTGCCGCCGTGGTCTCCATCGACGCGCGGAACGGCGTGGTGGCGGTCCAGGGCTGGACGGAGACCACCCACGAGCGGGCGGACTGGCTCATGCGGGACCTGGCCAGCCGCGGCGTGCCCCGCTTCATCTACACGGACATCAGCCGGGACGGCACCCTGGAGTCGCCCAACTTCGAGGTCTACCGGTCGCTGGTGGAGAAGGTGCCGGCGGCCATCATCGCGGCCGGGGGCGTGGGCTCCGTGGCGCACCTGGTGCGGCTGGCAGAGACCGGCGTGGAGGCCGCTGTGGTGGGCCGGGCGCTGTACACCGGTGACGTGGCGCTGGAGGAGGCACTCCAGGCGGTGGAGGAGGCGGCCTCCGGCCGGTGAGGGGCGACATGCTGACCAAGCGGATCATCCCCTGCTTTGACGTGGACCGCGGGCGCGTGGTGAAGGGCGTGCAGTTCGTGGAGCTGCGGGACGCCGGCGACCCCGTGGAGCTGGCCCGGGCCTACGACGCCGCCGGCGCCGACGAGCTGGTCTTCCTGGATATCACCGCCTCCCATGAGGAGCGCACCACCGTCTACGAGATGGTGGAGCGCACGGCGGCGCAGGTGTTCATCCCCTTCACCGTGGGCGGCGGGATCCGCTCGGAGGAGGACGTGCGGGTCCTGCTGGAACTGGGGGCGGACAAGGTCTCCATCAACACGGCGGCGGTGCAGGACCCGCTGCTGGTGCAGCGGGCGGCGGACCGCTTCGGCAGCCAGTGCATCGTGGTGGCCATCGACGCCAAGCGCGTGGGCGAGGGCCAGTGGGAGGTGTTCACCCACGGCGGCCGCCGCCCCACCGGGCTGGACGCGGTGGAGTGGGCGCGGAAGGTGGCGGCGCTGGGCGCGGGCGAGCTGCTGGTGACCAGCATGGACGCCGACGGTCGCCAGGCGGGGTACGACCTGGCGCTCCTGCGGGCCATCTCGGAGTCGGTGCCGGTGCCGTTGGTGGCCAGCGGCGGCGCCGGCGAGCCGAAGCACTTGTACGACGCGCTGGTGGTGGGCAAGGCGGACGCCGTGCTGGCCGCCAGCATCTTCCACTTCGGGCAGTACTCCGTCCGGGACGTGAAGGAGTACCTGGCCGGCCGCGGGATCCCCGTGCGGCTGTAGGCCGGCGCCCGCGCAGGAGAGGAACGGGATGTTGCAGTTCAAGGACAACGGGCTGCTGCCCGCCATTGTCCAGGACGCCGAGACGGGCGATGTCCTGATGGTGGGCTACATGAACCAGGAGGCGGTCCGGCAGACGCTGGAGCTGGGCCAGGTGGTGTTCTGGTCGCGCAGCCGGGGGGAGCTGTGGCGGAAGGGCGCCACCTCCGGCCACGTGCTGCGGGTCCGCGAGATCTGGCAGGACTGCGACTCCGACGCGCTGCTGGTGAAGGCGGAGCCCGCCGGCCCCACCTGCCACACCGGCGAGCGCTCCTGCTTCTTCCGCCCCCTGACCCCCCAGGACATCACGGGCTGAGCGGCCCGCCGGGAGCGGGAGGAGGCATGGCCGGGGAGATCGTCAGGGCGTACGTGGAGGCGTGGCTCCGCGCGGCGCGGGACGAGCCGGAGGCGGACCGGCTGCTGGCATTGGTGCGGGAGCACGGCCGGCTCCTGCCGCCGGCGGACCCACGGCTGCGGGAGCGCGTCCCGGCGCCGGAGGGCGACTTCTGGCTGGTGGAGGTGGCGGGGCCCGCCGGTGGGCGTGACGGCAGCACGGTGACGGTACTGGTGCACTTCGAGCCCGCCACCCGCACGCTGTTCCTGCGGGAGGCCCGCGTCACGGCGTTCACCCGCGCGCTGGCCTTTGCCCACGGCCTGGTCCACGTGCACGACGCCCTCTCCGGCTGGGCGGAGGCGAAGGCCCGGGCCCAGGGGGAGGAGCGCGCCCGCTGGGAGGGTGAGCTCCGCGCCTGGGAGGCGGAGATCGAGCTGGCGGACCAGGCTTCGGACGGGGCGCTGCGCGTGGCCCTGGATGAGCTGGTGGAGCGGGAGGTCGAGGAACGGCCGGACCTGGTGGCGTACCTGCGGGACACCGTCATCCCGCGGTTGCAGTCGCTCCTGCCGGGCGTCGTCAGCGAGGAGGAGGCATGGAACCGGCAGGCGCTTCTCCAGGCGGCCCACCTCTTCCGCTACTTCGAGGTACGGGACCCCGTGAACGCGGACGCCTACAAGATGCGCTGGCTGCGGGAGTTCCGTGAGGAGTGGAACGACCGGCTCTACGCCAGCTAGCCCCTCCCGGGGCTCAGATGCTGTAGCGGGGCGCGGGCGGCAGTGCGGCGGCCGGCAGGCCCAGCTGCGCCGCCAGCCGCTCCGCCGGCGCGTAGCCCTCGTTGATCTCCACCAGCCGCCCGTCCGGCCCGAAGACGGCGGTGCTGGGGACGGTGAGGATCCGGTACTGCCGGGCCAGGTCGTCCCGCTCCACCGCGTCCACCTTCTCCACCACCACGCGGCCCGCCGCAGCGGCCACCAGCCGCTCCAGGGCCGGCTCCTGGAGCTGGCGGCACTGCACGCAGTGCGGGGTGGTGAAGTAGAGGATGCGGCCGCCGCCGGCGCCGCCGGACGCGGGGGCCGCGGCCGACCGGAGCCGCCGCACCGTGGCGCGACGGCGCGCGGCCAGCAGCCGGCGGGCCGCCAGCAGCGCCAGCGTCAGGAGGGCCAGGAGCCCGGCGGCGATGAGGACCCGCTCTACCATGGGAAGCCTACCGGTGGGCGAAGGGCAGGAGCCCGCGGCGGTGGAGCTGGTAGTAGAGGAAGCAGCCCGCGCAGAAGCTGAACAGCACGTTCACCAGCGCCAGCGCCACCACCAGCCAGACCAGGACCCAGCCGGCCACGGTCACGCCCGCCAGGAGCAGGAGGAACCCGGCCAGGAGGACGGTGCCGCCCATCCCCTGGGCAAAGAGGTGGGGAACCGGGTCGTCCGGCACCACGTGGGGCTTCAGGAGTCCGGCGGGCCGGAGGAGGCGGGCGTAGAGCAGCTTGAAGAGCCCGGCGTTGGGGAGGGCGGTGCCCACCAGCATGACCGCCGCCACCGCCAGGACGATCCAGCGGCCGGGGCCGGCGCCCAGGACGAAGGCCAGCACGTTCAAGAG
>DATCLE010000344.1:0-5236 GCA_036564075.1 Dehalococcoidia bacterium | reverse complement strand
GCCGCCGCCCACCAGCAGCAGGTTGCCCGCCTTGGGGTCCACGCGGTACCCGTGGCCCAGGGGCCCGAACATGAACACCTCGTCGCCGGGCTGGCGGCGGGAGAGCCAGCGGGTGCCGCGGCCCACGTCCGTGTACAACAGCGCGAACTGCGTCTCGCCGTCGGCGCGGCGCAGCCGGTGGTAGCTGAACGCCCGCGGCAGGAGGGGGTCGTAGCCGTCCTCGGTGCAGCGGACCATGACGAACTGGCCGGGCGCCGCGCCGCGGACCAGTTCCGGCGCGGAGAACCAGGTCAGGTAGGTCTCCGGGTACAGCTCCTGGTTGCTGACCACGCGGGCGTAGCCCTGCCTCATGCGCCGTTCCGGTACTCGTGGATGGGGCGGATCTCGTAGGACAGGCCGTCCTGGGCCAGCGCCTCCACGGCGGCCCGTGCCGTGTCCATGGAGGTGAAGCAGGGGATGCGCATCTCCGTGGCGGCGCGGCGGATGTGGAAGCCGTCCCGCACGGCGGCCGCGCGGCCGCCTTCCGGCGTGTTGATGACACCCTGCACCAGCCCCTGCCGGATGACGTCCACCACGTTGGGATGGCCCTCCGCCAAGCGCTTGGGCACCTGCTCCACCGGCATGCCCAGGCCGCGGATCAGCTCCGCGGTGCCCTCCGTGGCGTAGAGGCGGTAGCCCGCCTGCGCCAGGCGACGGATGAGGGGCACCGCCTCCGGCTTGGTGCGGTCCGCCAGGGAGAGGAGGATGCCGCCGGAGGGCGGCAGCATCATGCCGGAGGCCTGGAGCGCCTTGGCCAGCGCCGCCGGGAAGGTGCGGTCCACGCCCATCACCTCACCGGTAGACTTCATCTCCGGCCCCAGGTGGGTGTCCACGCCGATGAGCTTGGCCATGGAGAAGACGGGAGCCTTCACCGCCACCAGCGGCTGCCGCGGCCACAGCCCGCCCTGGTACCCCTGCTCCCGGAGCGTCCGGCCCAGCATGACGTTCACCGCCGCCTTCACCATGGGCACGCCGGTCACCTTGGAGAGGAACGGCACCGTGCGGCTGCCGCGGGGGTTCACCTCCAGCACGTACACCGTGGAGCGGCCCGGCTCCTGCGGGTCCGGCATGATGACGTACTGCACGTTCATGAGCCCGCGGACGTCCAGCCCCAGGCCGATGCGCTGGGTGTAGTCCACAATGGTCTGGACCTCGTCCTCGGAGAGGTTGATGCCGGGGTACACGGCCATGGAGTCGCCGGAGTGGACGCCCGCCCGCTCGATGTGCTCCATGATGCCGGGCACCAGCACCTGCTCGCCGTCGCAGATGGCGTCGACCTCGACCTCCTTCCCCTCCAGGTACTTGTCGATGAGCACCGGCTTGCCGGGGCTGGCCTCGGTGGCGGAGGTCACGTACCGCACCAGCTCCGCGGGGTTCTGGACGATCTCCATGGCCCGGCCGCCCAGCACGTAGCTGGGTCGCACCAGCACCGGGTAGCCGATGCGCTCGGCGGTGTTCAGGGCCTCCTCCACGCTGACCACGGCGGCGCCGGGCGGCTGGGGGATGCCCAGGCGCTGGAGGAAGTCCTCGAACCGGTGGCGGTCCTCGGCGATGTCGATGGCCTCGGCGCTGGAGCCGATGATGGGCAGCGCCGCCTTGGCCAGCGGCACGGCCAGGTTGATGGCCGTCTGCCCGCCGAACTGGACGATGGAGGGCGGCGTGCCGCCCGCGCCGTCGCCGTCCCCGGCGTCGCCCGCCTCGTTCTCCAGGATGTCCCGCACGGCCTCCTCGTCCAGCGGCTCGAAGTAGAGGCGGTCGGAGGTGTCGAAGTCCGTGGAGACGGTCTCCGGGTTGGAGTTGGCCATGACGGCGCGGTAGCCCGCCTCCTGGAGCGCCCAGGCGGCGTGGACGGAGCAGTAGTCGAACTCGATGCCCTGGCCGATGCGGATGGGGCCGGAGCCGATGACCAGCGCCCGTTCGCCGGGCTGGGGCTCCGCCTCGTTCTCCTCCTCGTAGGTGGAGTAGAAGTACGGCGTCTCGGCGTCGAACTCGGCGGCGCAGGTGTCCACCATCTTGTAGACGGGCCGGATGCCCCAGGCGTGGCGGAGCTCCCGCACCTTGTCCCCGGAGGCCATGCCGGTGAGGTTGGCGATGACCTGGTCGGAGAAGCCCATCCGCTTGGCCTCCCAGAGGAGGGCGCGGTCCAGCGGTTCCGTGAGGAGCCGCTTCTCCATGGCGATGAGGTTGCCGAACTTCTCCAGGAACCACGGGTCGATGCCCGTCTGGCGGGCCAGCGCCAGCACGTCCGCGCCCCGGCGCAGCGCCGCCATGACGGCCCACAGCCGCTCGTCCGTGGGGAAGAGGGGGCGCTCGGCGGCGCCGTCCCGCCAGTTGGGGTCCTCCCACAGCAGGGAGCGCCCGCCGAACTCCAGCGACCGTACGGCCTTCTGGAGCGCCGCTTCGAAGGTGCGGTCGATGGCCATGACCTCGCCGGTGGCCTTCATCTGGGTCCCCAGGCGCCGGTCGCCGAAGGGGAACTTGTCGAAGGGCCAGCGGGGGATCTTCACCACCACGTAGTCCAGGGCCGGCTCAAAGGCGGCGCGGGTGCGCCCCGTGACGGCGTTGGGGATCTGGTCCAGGGTCTTGCCCACGGCGATCTTCGCCGCCACGCGGGCGATGGGGTAGCCCGTGGCCTTGGAGGCCAGGGCGGAGCTGCGGGAGACGCGGGGGTTCACCTCAATGACGTAGTAGGGGAGGCGGTCCGCGCCGTGGTGGCCGTCCCAGGGGACCACGTCCGGCCGCGGCGCCAGGGCGAACTGGATGTTGCAGCCGCCCTCAATGCCCAGGGCGCGGATGATCTTGAGGGCGGCGCTGCGTAGCATCTGGTGATCCTTGTCGGAGAGCGTCTGGCTGGGCGCCACCACGATGCTGTCCCCGGTGTGGACCCCCATGGGGTCGATGTTCTCCATGTTGCAGACGATGATGCAGTTGTCCGCGCCGTCCCGCATCACCTCGTACTCCAGTTCCTTCCAGCCGATGAGGGAGCGTTCGATGAGGACCTGGTGGATGGGGCTGGCCGCCAGCCCGCCGGCGCAGATGGCCTCGAACTGTTCCCACGTCTCGGCGATGCCGCCGCCGGTGCCGCCCAGGGTGTAGGCGGGCCGGATGACGGCCGGCAGGCCGATGCGCCGGGCCACCTCCCGCGCCTCCTCCATGTCCGTGACGGTGGCGCTCTCCGGCACCGGCTCGCCGATGGCGATGAGGAGCTCCTTGAACAGCTCCCGGTCCTCCGCCTTCTTGATGGTCTCCAAGGGCGTGCCCAGCAGCCGGACGCCGTAGCGGTCCAGGATCCCGGCCTCCGCCAGCTCCACGGCCAGGTTGAGGCCGGTCTGGCCGCCCAGCGTGGGCAGCAACGCCTCCGGCCGCTCCCGTTCGATGACGCGGGCCAGCACCTCCACCGTGAGGGGCTCAATGTAGACCACGTCGGCCACGTCCTCGTCGGTCATGATGGTGGCCGGGTTGGAGTTGACCAGGATGGACCGGACGCCCTCCTCGCGCATGGCCTTGCAGGCCTGGGTGCCGGCGTAGTCGAACTCCGCGGCCTGTCCGATGACGATGGGCCCGGACCCGATGATCAGGACGCTCTCAGGCTTCTTGCCCGTCAACCCTGTCTCCTTGCCTCTCGTGATCGATGCGCCCGCACCGTGCTGCGCGGGCCGCGCGCTACAGCGGCAGCTCGAACTCCACGCCCGTGGCGTCCAGCGGCACCAGCGGGCTCAGGCTGCTGTAGAAGGAGAGGGCCGCCTCATTCCCCTCCGGGATGTAGCCCTTCACCTTCTTGTAGCCGTAGTCCCGGGCCCACCGGATGGCCATGCGGGCCAGCTCCCGACCGATGCCCCGCAGCCGCTGCTCCGGCGCCACGTACACCCGCACGCGGGCGGCGCCTCCCTCGCCGGCCACCGGCTCCACCAGGGAGAAGCCGGCAGGCTCCGCGCCGGCGCGGGCCAGGAAGACGGCGCCCGCGCCGCGCATCTCCTGGAACAGGCGCTGGACGCCCGCCGCGTCCGTGGGGGCGTCGATGCCCGTAGGCTCGTCCTCGGCGGCGATGCGGTTCCAGACGGCCGCCACGGCGCCGGCGTCGGCCGGCTCCGCCTGCTGGTAAGTGATCCCGTCGTCGCTCACGTTCGGCCTCCTTGGCGGCCGGACGCCGCCCCGCCGGTCAGCCCCGGCGCCGCTCCGTCACCAGGGCCAGGAACTCCGAGAAGATGTACCGGTTGTCCCACGGCCCCGGCGACGCCTCCGAGTGGTACTGGATGGTGAGGATGCCGCGCTCCGGGTGGACCAGCCCCTCCACGGTGCCGTCGTTGAGGCTGAGGAACCGGACCTCCATGCCGTCCCGCAGGCCGTCCGGGTCCACGGCGTAGCCGTGGTTCTGGGAGGTGATGTAGACCCGGCCGGTGCGCACGTCCTGCACGGGATGGTTGACGCCGCGGTGGCCGAACTTCAGCTTGTACGTCCCCGCGCCGAAGACCCGGCCCAGCACCTGGTGGCCCAGGCAGATGCCCAGGATGGGCGTCCGGCCGGCCAGGCGCCGGGCGGCCTCCGCCACCGTGTCCAGGTGGGCGGGGTCCCCCGGGCCCGGCGACATCACCACGCCGTCCGGCCGCAGCGCCAGGATCTCCTCCGCGGCGGTCCCGGCGGGCACGGCGGTCACGCGGCACCCCAGGTCCTGCAGGGAGCGCATGATGTTGAACTTCACCCCCAGGTCCAGCACCACCACGTGGGGCCCGCCGCCGGGCTCCCACTCGTAGGGCGCGCGCGCCGTCACGTCCGCCACGAAGTTCACGGCGTCGTAGCGGGGCAGGTCCCGCAGGCGGCGGAGCGCCTGCTCCGGCGTCTCATCGGCGGTGAGGGCGCCCATGAGGACGCCGCGGGAGCGCAGCCGCCGCGTGAGGGCGCGGGTGTCCACGCCGGTGATGCCCGGCACCCCCGCGGCCTCCAGGTACTGGTGGAGCGTCTGCTCCGAGAGCCAGTGGGACGGCGTCTCGCACGCCTCCCGCACCACGAAGCCGCTCACCTGGACCCGGCGCGACTCCACGTCCAGCCGGTTGATGCCGTAGTTGCCGATGAGCGGGTACGTCATCACCACGATCTGCCCGGCGAAGGAGGGGTCCGTGAGGACCTCCTGGTAGCCGGTCATGCCGGTGGTGAAGACCACCTCGCCGTGGGTCCGCCGGAGCGCCCCCAGCGGGCGCCC
>DATCLE010000343.1:0-8034 GCA_036564075.1 Dehalococcoidia bacterium | reverse complement strand
CCTCCCCCGGCTGTATGCGAGCGTCCAGCCGGGGATCCAGGATCACCCGCGCCCGGCCCGTGGCCCGGCCGGGGCTCACCGGGATCCCCCGCAGCACCGTGCCCTCCTCCGGCGGCGCGTCGCCGTCCCGGAGCGGGACCGGCCGCCCCGTGAAGGACTCCGGCAGCCGTACCCCGGCGTTCCGCCGGTACTCCGCCCGCCGCCGGGCCACCCGCTCCCGGGCGTCCGGCACCGCGCGGGGCCCCTGCTCCAGGAGGGCCAGCGCCTCCTCCAGCGTCAGGTAGTAGTAGTCGTCCGCCGCGTCGATGGCGCCCATGGCCGCCAGCCGCCGGGCCACCTCCGCGCCGAAGGGCCGCTGCCCGTGCCCGGACTTGATCAGGAGCGACTTGGTGGCCTCCCGCAGCGGCACGTACGTCTGGGCCTGACCCAGCACGTAGTTGAAGACGGCCCGCTGCACCGGGTTCAGCCGCGCCCGTACGTTCCGCTCCGCCGCCTCCCGCTCCCGCCGCTGCCGCTCGTGCACGCGGTACGGGGAGGCGGCCTCGTCCGCCTGGAGGAAGTTGGCCACCATCTCCAGCACGTAGCCGGGGTCCTCCGCCCAGGACGGCGCGGAGAGCTCCCCCTCCATGACGCCCCGGTGCCCGAACTCCCGCAGGAACGCCTCCAGCGCCGCCAGGAACCGGCGGGCGCCCTCGTCATCGGCGGCGCGGAGCCGTTCCAGCGCCCCGGCGGTGCCCTCCGGCCCCGTCAACGCCTCCCGCGCCGCGGGCGACGCCAGCGCCAGGCGGGACAGGTCCCAGATCCGGTAGGACGGCAGCGCGCTGGCCACGCCCTCCAGCCCCGTGCAGAGCTGCGCCTGGAGGGCGGACTGGTCGCCGCCCAGCCACCGCTCCAGCACGCGCCGCAGCGTCTCGAAGGCGCCGCTGGCCACCGCCGTCACAGCAATGTGCGTGGCCCCGGCCCGGCTGGTCACCTCCAGGCCCTCCCGCAGCAGGCGGGCCAGTTCCCCCGGGGAGAGCGCCGCCGGGTCCAGAGCCTCCAGCCGAGCCAGGAACCGGGCCACCCGCGCCTCCTCCCGCCGCACGCGCCGGGGCATCCCGGCCGTCAGGGCCAGGCCGCGGGGCAGGCTGCGGGCGTAGGCCCGGAGGCGGCCCCACGTGAGGGGCCGCCGCGGCGGCTGGGCCGGGCGCGGCACGCCCAGGAACTGCTCGTCCACGGCCTCCGGCGAGCTCAGCGGCGACCGGTCGGAGACCTTGCGCAGCGCGGAGACGTTCAGGAAGGCGCGATTGTAGAACAGCCCCACGAAGGGCGTGTCCATCTCCCGGTCCTCCAGCACGCCCACGCTGCGGTAGAGCCCGTTGAAGGCCACGTACATTCCCCGGCGCATCACGGACCACGTCAGCGGCGTGATGAGGCCCGGCAGCACCTCCTGGATGTTGGCCGCCGTCCACACCGTCTCCGCGTCCGTCTCCGTATCGAACTCAGAGGTCCAGCCGCCGGCCTCCGGCCCGCGCCCCCCCACGGCCGTCACCGGCCGCGCCTGGAGCACGAAGAGCCGCCCGCCGGCGCACGCCCACTCCACGTCCTGGGGCGAGCCGTACCGCGCCTCGATGGTCCGCACCAGGTGGGCCAGCTCCCGGAGCAGCCCGTCCGTCAGGCACGGGCGGGCCGCCTCCTCCGGCGGGACCGCCTCTGTGTACGTCCCCTCGTCCGCCGGCACCGTCCGCAGCGTCTTCTCTTGGATGTGGCGCTCCAGCACCGCCAGGTCCCGCTTCCGCACCCGGAAGTGGTCCGGCGTCACCGCCCCGGAGACGATGGCCTCGCCCAGCCCCCAGCTCGCGTCGATGAGGATGACGCCGTCATCGCCGGTGACGGGGTCCACGGTGAAGGCCACGCCGCTGACCTCCGCCGGCACCAGCGCCTGCACCACCACCGCCATGGCGGCGCGCTCCTCCCGGACGCCCAGCGCCTCCCGGTAGGCCCGGGCGTGGCCGTCCGCCAGGGAGGCCCAGCAGCCGCGCACCGCCTGGAGCAGTTCCTCCGGGCTCCGCACGTTGAGGTACGTCCGGTGCTGGCCCGCGAAGGAGGCGGCGCCGCTGTCCTCCGCCGTGGCCGAAGAGCGCACGGCGAAGGCGGCGTCCGGCCCGGCCGCGGCCCGCAGCCGCTCGAACGCCGTCAGCACCTCCGCGGCCAGCGGCGGTGGGAGCGGCCCGTCCCCGCCGCCGCTGGCCGCGGCGCGGTACGCCTCCGCCGTGATCACGAAGCCCGGCGGCACCGGGAACCCCTCCCGGGCCAGGCGGGCCAGGCTGGCGCCCTTCCCCCCAACCTCCGCCACCGCCTCGGGGTCGATCTCGTCGAACCAGCGAACCACCGGCACAGCGCTCACCCCCGGCTTGCTCCTGGCTATTGTAGCGGGGCCTGTCCTCAGAGCCTAGCGACCGTTAGGACAACGTACCCGGCCGGGGCGTGAAAGACAAGACGGCCCGACGGCGTTGCGCCGTCGGGCCGTACCAGGCAGTGCTTCGGAGCAACCGGGATGAGATGTGCGCGGCACCCGGCTTGGGGGGAGCGCCCCGGAGCACGTCCTAGTCTGTGAAGATCACGGCGAAGTACTTGGTCCCGTCACTCGCCGCGGCCATGCCCACCCCCGCGCGGCGGAAGAACTCCGCCAGCACGTTCTCCCGGTGGCGGGCGTTGCCCATCAGGTCCGCTGCGGCCAGCACCACCGACCAGCGGTCGCTGCAGCCGTTCCGCAGCAGGCTCTCGCCGGCCCACTGGAACCGGATCCCGGCGGAGCCCAGGAGATCGTAGAACGCCGTGCCGTCCGTCCACGTGGCGGCCTCGCCCCGGGCCAGGTCGGCGGCCCGCCGGCGCGCCACCCGGTGGAGGGCCGCGGAGGCCTCCAGCGGCGGGAGGTCCGCCTTGGCCCGTTCCACGTTGATGAGCTTCAGCAGCCGCTCCTCCACCCGGCTCCACTCACTGTCCAGGGATGGGTGCCCGGCCGGTCCCGGCGAGAAATCGGCGCCGCTCCCGCGGGCCGTGTGGGGCTCGCCGGGAGCCGGCCGGGCTGCGGCGTCGGCCGCGTCGGCGGCGGTAGCATCGCCTGGCTTGGCGTCGGCCTGCCGGCGCGCAGGCCCGGCGGCGGCCTCATGGATCTGCAGAGCGCGCCACAGCCGCTGTGATGGCCACCCCACCACGTCCCGCTCCTCCGCACGACGGCTGTACACCTGCGCCACCATCAGGACCGCCTCCGGCACGTAGAAAGCCGGCTCTACCGGGTCTCTCGGGAGTCCACGGCAGGCCGGCCAGTACGATCGCGGTGACGCGTCCGTCTCGCGGTCGATCCTTCGGCGGCCCGGCTGCCATAGCCCCTCCTGCGGGAAGGGCCACAGGCCCGTGGCTTTGCGTCCCCACCTTTCGATGGGTTTGCCCTTATCGGGAGACCCGTCTCTGGTTGTCCGGCGCCGGCGTCCGTCCAGCGCCTTCACCATGGATAACGCCGCAGCGGCCGGAATGTTATGCCACCGTCACAAGAATTTTTCCAGCAGTCCCAGCCTGCCAACCGCCACCTCCAACCCCGTCCCGGGCCGTCCGGCGCCCTTCCCCGGCGGGGCCGCGCCCGGGCCCTCGCGCAGTGGCGCGCGATCTGCTATACTGGGAGTAACTTCCTGACCGGGCGCGCCTCCCAAGGGCGGAGGCCCGCCCCACGAGATTGGAGAAGGCCATCGTCACCGAGGTTTCCCGAAAGCGGCGCCGCAGCCGGCGCCGCCGCCAGCGCAGCACCCCGCCGCCACCTGTAGAGCAGATCCTTCCTCGTTCCTCTGAACCGGTGGACGCCCGGGCGTTCCTCTCCCTGGGCGTGAACGAGACTACCTGCCGCGCGCTGGGCGCCATGGGTTACAGTACACCCACGCCCATCCAGGAAGAGGCCATCCCCATCCTCCTGTCCGGGCGGGACTTGGTGGGCCAGGCCCAGACCGGCACCGGCAAGACCGCCGCCTTCGGCGTCCCCATCGTGGAGCGCGTGGACCCGTCCGTGGAGGCCGTCCAGGCTCTGGTGCTGGTGCCCACACGGGAGCTGGCCATGCAAGTAGCCGCGCACCTGGAGCTCATGGCCGCAGGCAGCGGCCTCCAGGTGCTGCGCCTCTTCGGCGGGCGGCCCCTAGCGGGCGACTTCGAGGCGCTGCGCCGCGTCCACCACGTGGTGGTGGGGACGCCCGGCCGCGTCATTGACCACCTGCGCCGCCGGACCCTCTCCCTGGACGCCGTGCGCTTCGCCGTCCTGGACGAGGCGGACGAGATGCTGGACATCGGCTTCGCCGACGACATGGAGACCATCCTGCGCCGCACGCCCGCCTCACGGCAGACGGCGCTCTTCTCCGCCACCATCCCGCCGTTCATCCTGCGGATGATCCGCCGCTACCTCCAGGACCCCGTCTGGGTGCAGATCCAGCCGGAGGAACCCACGGTCCCCGCCATCGAGCAGGTCTACTACGAGGTGTCGGAGCGCGATAAGCTGGCGGGCCTGCTGGAGATCCTCCAGGAGCACGACGTGCGGCGCGCCCTCATCTTCCGGCGCACGCAGATCGGCGTGGACAAGCTGGCAGCCCGCCTCCAGGAGCTGGGCGAGAGCGTCCAGGCCCTCCACGGCGGCATGCGCCAGTCCCAGCGCGACCGCGTGATGCAGGAGTTCCGCGCCGGCAGGGTCCGCCTGGTGGTGGCCACCAACGTGGCCGCCCGGGGCCTGGACATCAGCGATATCTCCCACGTCATCAACTACGACCTCCCGGACAACCTGGAGGAGTACGTCCACCGCATCGGCCGGACGGGACGCGCCGGCAAGCGGGGCACGGCGTTCACCTTCGTGGGCGAGTGGGACCTGGACGCCTTTGAGGCGTTCCGGGAGCGCTTCGGGGACGCCCTCCGGCGGGAGGTGCTGAAGCTGTACCGGTCCGCCACGGGCTAGGGCGGCGCTGTACCCCGCCCGGGTACTTGCGAAACCGGCCCAGCGGACGATAATACGGACAGGGACCGCCCCACGGCTCCCCGCCCCTGCGGGCGGGGGGCGGAGGCCGGGCGGGGACGGGCGCCGCCGGCAGGGACGCGGTCACACAGCGCAGCGCCCGTGCGCTGAACAGGGCAAGGACGCAGAGTCTGCCCATGATCCGAGCGAGTTGTAGAGCCTCCGGAGCCTCCAGGCACGGCGGCCCGGACCAGGCGTGTGAAGGCGCCTGCCGCTGCCGCCGGGCATCGGAGTTCCCACCCGGCGCGGAGCTCACCCGCCGGAGGAGGGGTTCTTACATAGGACGACGCCGGCCACGCGAACCCGACGTACGCTGAGGGGCGCAGAGGCCGGCGTTTCACGTGCCCGGCGGCAGGCATGGCCTCAGCCGCGCGGGCGCGGACGCCGGCCGGAGGAGCACGGCAGAGGTGCGCCGGGCTCGCCCGGCCGGGTTTTGGGCCGCCTGTGGCGGTGGTGTATCATAGATACGGAGCCACAGGTACCGCTGGACCGTCCACGGAGAAGGAGTCGCTGATGTCCGCTGAGGGGGCACTGCGCCAGAACAAGATCGGGGCGCTCTCCCTGCCCAAGCCGCTGAAAGTCAGCCCCACCACCAGCCTGCGGGAGGCGCTGGCCATGGTCCGCAAGGCCGGGGTGGGTGCGCTGGTGGTGGTGGACCGCGGCAAGGTGGTGGGCCTCCTCACCGAACGCGACGTCCTCATGAAGGTCGTCGCCCGCGGCGTGGACTACGGACGGCAGGTCCAGGAGTTCATGACGCCGGACCCGGTCACCATGACCCGGGACCAGCAGGTCACCGAAGCCGTTGCCCTCCTCAAGCGCGAGGCGTTCCGCCACCTGCCCATTGTGGACGACCAGGGCGCACCGGTGGCCATGCTGCGCATGCAGGACATCATCGAGTACTTCGCCGAAGCGTTTCCGGAGGAGGTGCTGAACCTCCCGCCCCGGCCGCACCAGGTACCGGAGACGCCGGAGGGAGCGTAGTCACCATGGGATCCGAACCACACAACGGCCGCAAGCAGGCCCGCGTTGAAGAGCTTGACCAGGTCACCATCCGCTTCGCCGGGGACTCCGGCGATGGGATGCAGCTGGCGGGGACCCAGTACACCCGGACCTCCGCCATCATCGGCAACGACATCGCCACGCTGCCGGACTTCCCCGCCGAGATCCGCGCACCCGCCGGCTCCCTGCCGGGCGTGAGCTCGTTCCAGATCCGCTTCTCCCACTACGACATCTTCACGCCCGGCGACCGGCCGGACGTGCTGGTGGCCATGAACCCGGCCGCCCTCAAGACCAACCTGGGGGACCTGGCGCCGGGCGGCCTCCTCATTGTCAACGAGGACGAGTTCACGTCGGTGAACCTCAAGAAGGCCGGCTACGCCAGCAACCCGCTGGAGGACGGCAGCCTCCAGGGGTACCAGGTCTTCCGCGTGCCCATCACCCGCCTCAACGCGGAGGCGCTCAAGGACAGCGGCCTCACGGCCCAGCAGATCGACCGGTCCAAGAACTTCTTCGCCCTGGGCCTCATGTACTGGCTCTATGACCGGCCGCTGGAGCCCACGCTCCGCTGGATCGATGAGCGCTTCGCCAAGAACCCGCAGGTGGCGGAGGCCAACAAGGCCACGCTGCGGGCCGGCTACCACTTCGGGGAGACGGCGGAGCTGTTCTCCGTCCACTACCGCGTGCCGCCGGCCAGCCTGCCGCCCGGCAAGTACCGCAACATCACCGGGAACGAGGCCACGGCCCTGGGCTTCCTCACCGCCTCCCGCCTGACGGGGCGGCCGCTGTTCTACGGCAGCTACCCCATCACCCCCGCCAGCGACATCCTGCACGAGCTGTCCCGCTACAAGAACTTCGGCGTGCGGACGTTCCAGGCGGAGGACGAGATCGCGGCCGTGACCGCCGCCATCGGCGCGGCGTACGGCGGCGCGCTGGGCCTCACCGGCACCAGCGGCCCCGGCTTCGCCCTCAAGAGCGAGGCCATCGGCCTGGCCGTCATGACGGAGCTGCCGCTGGTCATCATCGATGTGCAGCGGGCGGGCCCCAGCACGGGCATGCCCACCAAGACGGAGCAGGCGGACCTCCTCCAGGCCATGTTCGGCCGCAACGGCGAGGCGCCGGTGGCCATTGTGGCGCCGGCCACGCCGGGCGACTGTTTCCACATGGCCATTGAGGCGTTCCGCATCGCCCTCAAGTACATGACGCCGGTGGTGTTCCTCTCAGACGCCTACCTGGCCAACGGCTCTGAGCCCTGGCTCATCCCCTCCCTGGACGACCTCCCGCCCATCCAGGTGACCTTCGCCACGGACCCGGAGACCTTCCAGCCGTACCAGCGGGACCCGGAGACCCTCTCCCGGCCGTGGGCCATCCCGGGGACGCCGGGCCTGGAGCACCGCATCGGCGGCCTGGAGAAGTCGGACGTCTACGGCGAGGTGAGCTACACGCCGGAGAACCACGACAAGATGGTCCGCTACCGGGCGGAGAAGATCCAGCGCATTGTCCAGGACATCCCGGACGTGGAGGTCTTCGGCGACCCGGAGGGCGACCTGCTGGTGCTGGGCTGGGGCAGCACCTACGGCCCCATCCGCACCGCCGTCATGCAGGCGCGGCGACGCGGCGCCTCCGTGTCCCACGCCCACCTGCGCTACCTGAACCCGTTCCCGCGCAACCTGGGCGACGTGCTCGCCGGGTTCAAGCGCGTGCTGATTCCGGAGCTCAACCTGGGTCAGCTACGGCTGCTGGTCCGCGCCCGCTACCTGGTGGACGCGGAGGGCCTGAACAAGACCCCGGGCCAGCCGTTCCGCATCGCGGACATCGACGCCAAGATCCAGGAGCTGCTCGAAAGGGAGACCCAACATGTCTGACGCCACCGTGCCCGTCCTCACCCGCAAGGACTTCGTCTCGGACCAGGAGGTCCGCTGGTGCCCCGGCTGCGGCGACTACTCCATCCTGGCCCAGATCCAGAAGCTCATGCCGGAGCTGGGGATCCCGCGGGAGAACATCGTGTTCATCTC
>DATCLE010000342.1:0-7775 GCA_036564075.1 Dehalococcoidia bacterium | reverse complement strand
GTCCCCACCACGGAGAGCTGGGCGTCGATGCCCACGGCCCGCAGCGCCTCCACAATCCGTGTGGCGATGGCCACGCGCGTCTCGTCGTTGTTGCTGAGCAGGCGGAGGGAGAACGGGGTGCCGTCGCTCTTGGTCAGCACGCCGTTGGCCCCCGGCTGCCAGCCGGCCTCTGCCAGCAGGCGTCTGGCCGTATCTGGATTATACTCCGGTGCGGGCAGCCCCTCCCGGTACGCCCAGGTGCCCGGCAGGATGGGCGTGTCCGTCACCAGGCCCTGGCCCTTCAGCAGGTCCGCTACCATGCCCTGCCGGTCAATGGCCAGGGCCACGGCGCGGCGGGTGCGGGGGTCGGTGAAGAGCTTGCCGCGGGTGTTGAGGTAGAGGATGGTGTAGGTGTTGCGCGGGGCCTGGAGGAGCTGGAAGCCGCCGCTGCGCAGCGCCACCAGCTCCTCCTCCGCCACCACGGGCCGGAGCAGCACGCCGTCCGCCTCTCCCGCCACCACGCCGCGGACCGCCGCCTGGTAGTCCCGGTAGAAGCGGAAGAGGACACGGTCCAGGTGGGGTGGCGGCCCGTGGTAGAGGGTGTTGCGTTCCAGGACGGCGCCCGCGTCCGTGAGCTCCACCAGGCGGAAGGGACCGGTGCCCACGGGCCGCTGGTTGAACGGCGCGTCGAAGAGCTGGTCCGGCGTGAGGCCGCCCAGCAGGTGCGCCGGCAGGATGCCGACGGTGGTGGCGGAGAGGAACGGGGCGTACGGCGCCGGCAGGTCGAAGCGGACGGTGGCGTCGTCCACCCTGGTGACCTGCACGTCGTGCCAGACGGCGGCCAGCTCCGGTTCGCCGCGGAAGCCGGGGGCCGCCAGGGCCTGGATGGTGAAGAGGACGTCATCGGCGGTGAAGGGCTCGCCGTCGTGCCAGAGGACGCCGCGCCGCAGGTGGAAGGTGTAGCTCCTGCCGTCGGCGCTGATCTCCCAAGACTCCGCCAGGTCCGGCACCACGCGGCCCTGAGCGTCCAGCGCCGTGAGGCCGGAGAAGATGAGGGCCGCCAGGTCCCCGTCCACCTCGTTGAGCCCGGCGAAGAGGGGGTTGATGCGGCCGGGCGCCCCGGCCACGGCCTCCGTGTACTGCCCTCCCTGCGCCGGCGTGTCTCCGTCCCCGGACGGGGCCGCCAGGGTCCAGAGCGCCAGGAAGCCGCCGATCCCCAGGCAGAAGGCGGCCGGCAGCAACCAGCGGGGACGTCTTCTCACACCGGACCCTTTCCCCCTCCGTCGCCGTGGACGGGCTCGACCGGGGCCCAGGAGGCGGCTCCGTGCCGGTGCGCGGCGTGGCCCGGCCGCGCTAGCCGGCGGCCGTCACGCTCAGCAGTGAGATGCCGATGAACACGATGACCAGGACGATGGTCAGCTGAAAGAGCGTCCGCTCCACGCCGCGCCGGGTGCGGTACACCGAGTCCTGCCCGCCCAGGGCGGAGCCGAAGCCGGTGCCCTTCACCTGGAGCAGGATGATGACGGTGAGGACAATGGAGATGAGGATCTGGGCAATGTTCAGGCCGGTTTCCAGGGACATGTGGTACCGTTTCCCCTCCGGCCGGCCGGCGCGTCCTCAGACGACGCCCGCCGGCGTGCTCTGGGCCGGGGCCTCCTCCGTGATGCGTTGCCGTTCGTAGTAGATACGCATGAGGGCCGCGGCCAGCTTCTTCGGATCGTGACGGTAGCGGTTCTCCTCGCTGATGACGTCCGCCAGCAGGAGGCGGGCGCCGTTGACGGCGGCGGCGCCGTCCACCCGCACGGGCTCAGAGCGCCACTCCCGGGGCAGCGTGTCGGAGACGTTGCTGTTGGCCAGCACCACGTCCACCAGCCGCTTCCCCACGTGGCGCTCCAGGGTGGCCAGGTGGTCCGCCACGCTGAAGGAGTCCGTCTCCCCGTGCTGGGTGGCCACGTTGCAGACGTAGACCTTGGGCGCCGGGGAGGCGAAGAGCGCCTTGCGGATGCCTTCCACCAGGAGGTTGGGCAGGACGCTGGTGAACAGGCTCCCCGGCCCGATGACGATCATGTCCGCGTCCAGAATGGCCTGCACCGCCTCCGGGTAGGCCTGGACGTTGGGCGGCTCCAGGAAGACTTCCTGGATGCGGCGACCGCTCTCCGTGATGCGGGACTCGCCCAGGATGGTCTCCTGGTCGTCGGTGCGGGCGCAGAGGGTGACGTTGGCCAGGGTGGAGGGCATGATCTGGCCCCGCACCGCCAGCACGCGGCTGGTCTCCCGGATGGCCTCCTCAAAGTTGCCGGTGACGCCGGACATGGCCACGATGAAGAGGTTGCCGAAACTGTGGCCCTCCAGACCGGAGCCCTCGCTGAACCGGTACTGGAAGAGCTTGGTGACCAGCGGCTCCGCGTCCGCCAGGGCAGCGATGCAGTTGCGGACGTCGCCGGGCGGCAGGATGCCCAGCTCCCGCCGGAGCCGGCCGGAGCTGCCGCCATCGTCCGCTACGGTGACCACGGCGGTGATGTTGCCGGTGTACTCCTTGAGGCCGCGCAGCAGGGTGGAGAGCCCCGTGCCGCCGCCGATGGCGACGATGCGAGGGCCGCGGCGGAGGTACCGGTGGTTGTAGATGATGTTCACCAGGCTCTCCTCCCGCCCAGGCGGCATGAAGGCGGAGAGGAGGGAGCGGTTGAGTTGCCAGACGGAGAAGAGGATGAGGCCGGTGGCCACGGTCATGAAGAGGGCGCCGCGGGCCTCCCGGGGCAGGAACTGGAGGGTGAGGTAGTAGACCTCCCGGGGGAAGGTGTAGGAGACGTACACCTCCCGCAGGAAGTAGGCGATGCCCAGGCCCATGAGGGCCACGCCCAGCATGAGCAGGATCAGCCAGCGCTTGATCCGCATGCCGGGGTAGAACCACTTGAGGAAGCTGGCGTCCAGCAGGTTCGGCATGTCGCGCGATTATACCACGCGCCTAGGCGCGGGCCGCAAACGGGCCGGGCGTGCCCTCACGGCGCACCCAGCTTCTGGGCCAGGAGGTCGTTCACCAGTTGCGGGTTGGCGCGGCCGCGGGTGGCCTTCATCACCTGGCCCACCAGGAACTTGAGGGCCTCCGCCTTACCGGAGCGGTAGTCGGCCACGGCCTTCTCGTTGGCGGCGAGCACCTCATCCACCACGGCGGCCAGCTCGTCGGCGCCGCTGATCTGGGCCAGCCCCTTCTCCTCCACAATCTGCTGCGGCGTTTTGCCGGTGTGGAACATCTCCTCCAGCACCGTCTTGCCGATCTTGGTGCTGATGGCGCCGCGGTCGATGAGGTCCAGCATGGCGGCCAGGTGCCCGGGCGGGATGCGGGATTGCTCGATCTCCAGCCCCGCCTCCGAGAGGAGGTGGGCGAAGTCGCCCAGGATCCAGTTGGCGGCGGCCTTGGCGCGCCGGCGTTGGGCCTCGCCCTCCCCGGCGCCGGCCAGCGCCGCCTCGAAGTAGTCCGCCCGGGCGCGGGTCTCCGTCAGCAGGTCCGCCTCATAGGCGGAGAGGCCGTACTGCTCCGTGAAGCGGCGGCGCTTGGCGTCCGGGAGCTCCGGCAGGCGGCTGCGGACCTCTTCCACCCACTCCCGGGAGGTGACCAGGGGCGGCAGGTCCGGGTCCGGGAAGTAGCGGTAGTCGTGGGCGTACTCCTTGCTGCGCTGGCTGACGGTGCGGCCCTGGGCCTCCACCCAGCCGCGGGTCTCCTGCACCACGCGGCCGCCGGACTCCAGCAGCTCCACCTGCCGCCGGGCCTCATACTCCAGGGCCCGCGCCACGGAGCGGAAGCTGTTCATGTTCTTCACTTCCACCTTGACGCCGTAGGCCTCCTGGCCGGCGGGGCGGACGCTGATGTTGGCGTCCACGCGGAAGTTGCCCTCCTCCATGTTGCCGGCGGAGACGCCTAGGTAGCGGAGGATCTGGCGCAGCTTCACCAGGTAGCGCCGCGCCTCCTCCGGCGAGCGGATGTCCGGCTCCGAGACGATCTCCATGAGGGGGACGCCGGAGCGGTTCACGTCCACCAGGCTGTAGCCCTCGCCCGTGGGGTCGTCGCGGTGGAGCAGGCGGGCGGTGTCCTCCTCCAGGTGCACGCGCGTCACGCCGATGCGCCGTTCGCTCCCGTCCTCGCCCTCGATGAGCAGCCAGCCGTCCTTGCAGAGGGGCTGGTCATACTGGGAGATCTGGTAGCCCTTCATGAGGTCCGGGTACGGGTAGTTCTTGCGGTCGAACTTGCCGTGCTCCGGGATGCGGCAGTTGAGGGCCAGGCCGGTCATGATGGTGTACTCCACGGCCCGGCGGTTGGCCACGGGCAGGGAGCCGGGCAGGCCCAGGCAGACGGGGCAGACGTGGCTGTTGGGCGGGGAGTCCGCGTAGTCTGCGTTGCACCGGCAGAACATCTTGCTCTGCGTGAGGAGCTGCGCGTGGACCTCCAGCCCGATGATGACGTCGTACTTGGTGGCGATGGTGGTCATGGGGAAGCCCGGTCCTGCGGGTATGCGGTCGGCTGCGGGTCCAGTATACCAGCGCGCAGGGCGGACCGGCAAGGAAGGGACCGGGATAGCTTGTCATAACGAGCGTGCAGGGCGCGTAAGCGCGGCTTCCCGCCGCCGCGGCCCGGCGTATACTGGAGGACGCGGCTGGGACCGACCCGGCCGCGGGGGAGGCCGCCATGCAGATCACCGATATCCGCGTCCGCGTCTTTGAGGTCCCGCACCAGCACGCCTTCGCGCCCACGTGGCAGCCGGCGCCCAGCCGCAGCCACCGCATCACCCTGGTGGAGGTCCACACGGACGAAGGGATCACCGGCTACGGCTCCGGCGGGGTGGTGACCAGCACGCTCCAGGCGGCGAAGCAGGTCTTCCTTGGCAAGGACCCCTTCGCCATTGAGCAGCACGTGGCGCAGCTCCGCAGCCTGGCGTTCCTCACGGGCCGGCCGTGGCCCGTGGAGCTGGCGCTATGGGACATCATGGGCAAGGCGCTGGGGCAGCCGGTGTACCGGCTGCTGGGCGGGTACCGGGACCGCATCCCCGCCTACGCCTCCACGGGAGAGCTGCGGCCGGCCGCCCAGCGTCGGGATGACGTGCTGCGCCTGCGGGAGGAGGGGTTCCGGGCGGTCAAGCTCCGCTTCCACAGCCCGCGGCCGGAGGACGACCTGCCGGTCCTGGCGGCGGCGCGCCAGGCCGTGGGCGGCTCCATGGCGCTGATGGTGGACGCCAACCAGGCGTGGTACCTGCCGGGTGCGGACGTCTCCGCCCGCTGGGACCTGCGGACGGCGCTGCGCATGGTCCGGGCGCTGGAGGAGTACGATGTCTCCTGGCTGGAGGAGCCGCTCCCGGCCTACGACTACGACGGGCTGGCGGAGCTGCGGCGGCGCTCCCGTGTGCCCATTGCCGGCGGGGAGCTGAACCAGGGCCTGCATGAGTTGAAGATCTACTTGGAGAAGGACTGCTACGACGTGTACCAGCCGGACGCCACCTTTGCCGGGGGGATCTGGGAGTGCCGCAAGGTTGCGGCCATGGCGGAGGCACGCGGGCGGCAGTTCACGCCCCACATGTGGACCAACGGCATCGGGATGCTGGCCAACCTGCACCTGGCGGCCTCCGTGCCCAACTGCCCGTGGATCGAGTTCCCGTACGATCCGCCGGCCTGGACGCCGGAGGTGCGGGACGCGCTGCTGCGGGAGCCGCTGCGCATCGACGCGGACGGCTGCCTGCGGGTGCCGGACCGGCCGGGGCTGGGCATTGAGCTGGACGAGGAGCAGATGGCGCGGTACGAGGTGACGCGGTAGGGTGGCGCTGCCCTTCCTGGAGCGGGAGCTACGGTTGGCGCTGCGGCGGGCGGGCCGGGCGGACCTGGCGGAGCACGCGGTGGGCCGCATCGCCTTCACGGACGATGGGTCGGAGGTGTTCCTGCACCTCTTCCACAACCCGGCGTACACGGGGAAGCTGGCGGGGACGGTGTTCGTGCTGGCGCACCTGGACCATGAGGAGATCCGCTCGCTCCAGGACTACCGGTGGATGGTGCAGGAGGCGCGGCACACGTTCCGGGACAACCTGGATGAGGTCATCCGCTTCCTCCAGCCGCGCCGCCGGTAGCGAACGCGCAGGGGCCCTCCCGGTACCGGGAGGGCCCCCGTGCGGGTGCCGGCTTAGCCGCCGTCTTCGGACTCTTCCTCTTCCCAGAGCTCCTGCATCTCGGAGAGGGCCAGGAAGAGGGGCTCCGCCGCCTCCTCCAGGCTGAGGGTGCCGAACTCGCCGCGGAGCCAGCGGTCCTCGATCTCCTCCAGCGGGTCCCAGTCTCCCTCCTGTCCCAGCACGAAGAGCCGCCAGAGCTCGCGGCGCTTGGCGTAGGCCCACTCCGCGGGGCCGTAGTCCCCGCGCATGAGCTTGACCAGGGGCTCCGGGTAAGGGAAGAGGACCTCATGCACCTGGATGATGCAGGCGGAGCAGAGCTCGTAGGCCAGGTCATCGCTGGGCTCCAGGACGCCGCAGCGGACGCACATCTCCAGGCGGTCGATCCACTGGAAGTAGTGGCGGCAGAACGGGCAGAGGACCCGTCGGGTATCGTCGCTGGCCAGCTCACGCCGGGGCCAGGCGCGGCCGCCCCAGCGCTCGGGGAGCTGTCGGTGGCAGTGTGGGCAGTAGCGCATCCGTCGCGTGGCCCGCCCGTTCCGGTTCGGGCCGGGCATCCCTCCGGATCCATTGTCGCAGGAACGGGGAGGCACGGCAATGGGAAGCGGGCGGAGCAGGGCGGCGGGGGAGCCCGCCGGGGGACCGGGGCGGCCCGTTAATGGACATAACGGGCGATGAGGTCCGGCAGGTCCCGGACGAACTGCTGGCGGGTGAGGACCCGGTCCACGCCGGCGGCGACGGCGGCGCGGCGGCCGGCGACGTCCACGTGCGGGCCGAAGGCCACCACGGGGACGCCGTTGAGGCGGCCCAGTTCCGCCACGGCGTCCACGTCGAAGGTCCCTTCGCCCAGGTCCACCAGGATGAGGTCCACCGTCTCCGCGGAGAGGCGGAGGGCGGCGTCCTCCAGGTGCTGGAAGAACTCCACGCGGGCGCCCGCCTGCTTGGCGGCCTCCTGGATGCGGAGGCCGAACATGAGGTCCGGGACCAGGGCCAGGACAGTGCCGGGCATAGGACGGTCCTCCGTCCGGCGGGGACGGAGCGGGACGGTTGTGCTGGTGCCGAGGAAGGGAGTCGAACCCTTACGCCCGAAGGCCGCCGATTTTAAGTCGGCTGCGTCTGCCGGTTCCGCCACCTCGGCACGGGCGGACAGAGAGAAGGGGTGCAGGGGGCGTCCGGCACCCCTGCACCCGCGTTCTGGAGGCGACGAGCGGATTCGAACCGCTGATAGGGGTTTTGCAGACCCCCGCCTTAACCACTTGGCCACGTCGCCGTGGAGCGGACGACGAGATTCGAACTCGCGACCCCCTCCTTGGCAAGGAGGTGCTCTACCACTGAGCCACGTCCGCCCGGTCCGGTTGGGGCGCCCTTCCGGCGGGGGAAGGGCGCCTGGACCCGTTCACCTATTGCATGGTGCCGAGGAGGAGATTTGAACTCCTACGCCCTTTCGGGCACTGCCCCCTCAAGACAGCGTGTCTGCCTATTCCACCACCTCGGCACGGGTGACCAAAGCAGCTTCAGATGCCTGCCCGGCCAGTGGCAGGAGCGGAGGGACTCGAACCCCCGACCGGCGGTTTTGGAGACCGCTGCTCTACCAAACTGAGCTACGCTCCTCCGCATCCAGAGTATAGCAACGGCCCGCCAAGCGGGTCAAGG
>DATCLE010000341.1:0-3815 GCA_036564075.1 Dehalococcoidia bacterium | reverse complement strand
TCATCGAGGGCATCTTCGCCTGGCCGGGGCTCGGGCAGGTAGGTCTGCAGGCAGTGGAGCGGCGGGACCTGCCCGTCCTGGTGGCAGCGGTCTTCTACACCGGCGTGGTGGTCACGGTGGTGAACCTGCTGGTGGACCTGGTGTACGTCTATCTTGACCCGAGGGTACGGCTCCGATGACGCTCAAGTCTCAACCCCGGCGGGTGGCAAGCCCGGCATCGGCGGAGGACCTGGGGACCGCGCTGCGCGCCCGCCCGGGCAGCCACGGACGCCGGGTCATCCGACGGGCCGTGGCGCGCCGGCCGGGCGCCGCCGTTGCCGCGCTCCTGCTCACCGTGCTGGTGATGGTGGGCGTCCTGGCGCCGGTGCTGCCCCTCCCGGACCCGGACCGGCAGGCCCTGACGGACCGGTTGCGTCCCCCGCTCAGCCGGGGCGTGGATGGGACGCTCCACGTGGCAGGCACCGATCAGCTCGGCCGGGACGTGCTGAGCCGGACGGTGGCCGGTGCGCGGATCTCCCTGGCGGTGGCGCTCCTCACCGTCTTGGTCTCGGGCATGGCGGGCACAGCGCTGGGCCTGGTGGCGGGGTATCGCGGCGGGATGCTGGACCAAGCCGTCATGCGGCTGGTGGACTTCCAGATGGCGTTCCCGGTGCTGGTGCTAGCCATCTTCCTGCTCTACCTGCTGGGCCCCGGCACCCAGAACCTGGTGCTCTTCCTCTCCACGGTCTTCTGGGTCAACTTCGCCCGCATGGCGCGGGCGCAGGCGCTGAGCGTTCGGGAACAGCCGTTCGTGGAAGGGGCGGTGGCGGTTGGCTGCACCCCTGGCCGCATCCTGGTGCGCCACGTGCTCCCGCACGTCCTGCCCGTACTGGTTACCGTGGCGGTCCTGGACTTCGCGGCGGTGATCCTGGCGGAGGCGGGGCTCAGCTTCCTGGGCCTGGGAGTCCCACCGCCGGCGCCGTCCTGGGGCCGGATGCTGGCGGAAGGCCAGCGGTTCGTCTACGCCGGCGGCTGGTGGATGTTCCTGGCACCAGGCCTCACGATGTTCGGCACGGTACTCGCCGCCAATGTCCTGGCGCGGTGGCTCCAAGACATGCTGACCGGCTCGCGGTAGCGGCGACCTCCAGCCGCGACCGATGTGAGGAGAGGGAGGACACTGCATGGTTCGCGATCTCCGAGAACGGCGGATCCCGCTCACCGGGTGCGTCAACTTCCGGGACCTGGGCGGGTACCCTACAAAGGACGGGCGTCGTATCCGCTGGCGGCGGCTGTTCCGGAGCGACTCGCTCCATCAGCTCACCCCCGAGGACCTGGCACAGGTACGCGCCTTGGGGCTCGCGGTGGCGTTTGACCTGCGAACGTCGGCGGAGGTCCAGCTCCACGCCGTGCCGCACCTCGCCGCCGCGGGGGTTCGGCACTGCCACGTGCCGTTCATCCCGGCAGTGGACCGCGCGGAGCTGGCCCGGATGGTGGATGACCTGAGCGGCCACTACCTGCGGGTCCTGGACACGGCGCGCCCGGCGATTCGGGAGCTGTTCGGCACGCTGGCGGAGCCGCGGAGCTACCCGGCGGTGATCTACTGCATGGCGGGGAAGGACCGGACCGGGCTTGCGGCGGCCCTGGTACTCCGGGCCCTGGGCGTGTCCGACGACCACGTCGTCACCGACTACGCCCTGACCGAGACGTACGCCGGGGAGCGACTCCGGGCCCGCACAGCGGAGATCCTGGCACAGGTGGGCGCGCTGCCGCCCGCCGTGCTGGCCGCTACGCCGTTGACCATGGAGCGCACGCTCGCCACGCTCGATGAGACCTACGGCTCCACGGAGGCGTTCCTCCTGGCGTGCGGGGTGACGCGGGACGAGCTGAAGCTGGTGCGCGCGCACCTCCTGGAGGACGCGGCCACGGACCCGGAGGAGGCCGTCACGGCGTCCCCGGTGTAGCAGGCTTCGGGCCTACCCGCCGCGCGGCGGGTTCGCGCGGCAGGTAGGCTATCTCCACACCCCCTCCCACCTTTAGGTGCCGGCACTCCGTCCACGGGCTGTGGCTGGAACGTCGTGACCACGGCGCCTCGTGTCGCACCGCCTCCGTCACCCGAACCCTTCTCATGCAACTGAACCTGCGGGCCACCGCTGGGATGGGCTGGCGCACGTGGCCAGGAGGCGGGGTTACAGCCACGCGGCCTGCCAGACCATCTGGCGATCCAACGTCTCGTGCGCTGTAGCACGGCAGCGTTCCTGGCAATGGCCGCGGCCCCAGCTCTCACAGATCCGGGCACCCTTGGAGGCGCGGACCACGCCGGTATCGGTCGGTCGTGAACAGATTTACAGGTGCGTAACGGAGCGACAACACGGACTTAACCAGAGCCGTGTAGGCTGGAACCGTAGAGCCCGGACTTCCCGCCGGACGACAGCACGGCGGCAGAAAGGAGTGTGCTCCATGACCGTGACCAACCAAGCAACGGCCCCGCGCCGGCGGCGTCTCCGCCGGACACGGAGCGGGCCCCGTGCCGACACCCGGCCTCTGGTCCTCACCACGGAGGCGCTGGTCCTGCAAGCGGCGTACGGTCTGTTCGACCCCGCCGCGCGACCTGCGCCGGAGCGCGTGGATCCGACGTTGCTGGATCGGGTGCGATGGTTCGGCCTGGTGTGAGGGATCACGGACAGGGAGGTGGTGGCATCATGGCACGCCAGACCGCGGTGCAGGGCCAGGCCTGTGTCCCGGCCGTCGGGACCCGTCGCGCGCAGATCCAGGCGTCGGCACTCCGGCACTTCAGTCGGCGGGGCTACCACGGCGCGAACCTGCGGGCCATCGCGGCGGATGCCGGCATGGAGGCCGGGAGCCTCTACTACCACTATGAATCGAAGGAGGCGCTGCTGTTCGACATCATCTCGACGGCCCTGGACGAGCGACTCCGCGCCCTCCGCCGGGCCATCGTCGGGGACGCGTCGCCACCCGAGCGGCTCCGGCAGGCGGTGCGGTTCCACGTGACGTACCACGCGGAGCAGCGGGACGTGGCGCGGGTAGTCCACCGCGAGTGGGAGCACCTCACCGGCCGCTTCCGGGAGGCCATCCAGGAACGCCGCGACGCCTACCAACGCGCCTTCGAGGAGATCCTGCAGGCCGGTATCGAGGAAGGCCGCTTCCCCCCGCAGGACGTGAAGCTCGTGGTCTTCGCCATCCTCGCCATCGGCCATGGCGTGACGCGCTGGTACCGGCCGGGCGGTCGACTCTCGGCAGCGGCCGTGGCGGACTGCTACGCAGAGCTGACGCTCCAGGCAGTGCTGGCCAGCGCCGCCCAGGTTCACGCTGCCGCCTGAGCGGCCACGAGGCGAAGGGGAACCGGGGCGACGCTGCGGGCCCTGGCCCCGTCCCACGCCGCAGGCCGCCGCCCGACCTACGGGTCAGCGTGCCCGGCGTTCCCGCGCGCCCTGCACGAAGGCGCGCACGCGCTCGGCGATGGCGTCCCGCACGGCGCGGAAGGCGGCCAGGCGGGCCTCCGGGGAGCCGGGGACGGCCGCCGGGTCCGGGAAGGACCAGTGGAGGCGGGTGGCGGCGCCGGGGAAGACGGGGCAGGACTCGGCGGCGCGGTCGCAGACGGTGATGACGTAGTCCCACGGCTGGTCCAGGTAGCGGTCCAGGCTCTTGGAGACGAGGCCGTCTGTGGGGAGGCCCAGCTCCGCCAGGACCCGGACGGTGAGGGGGTGGACGCCCTTGGGCTCCGTCCCGGCGGAGCAGACCGCAAAGCGGCCGCCGCCGTAGTGGCGGAGGAGGGCCTCCGCCATCTGGGAGCGGGCGGAGTTGCCGGTGCAGAGGAA
>DATCLE010000340.1:0-1796 GCA_036564075.1 Dehalococcoidia bacterium | reverse complement strand
CTAGTATACCGTCGCCGACCCCGCGTGAGCCGCCGTCCCGGATCGGCTACAATGTCCCCGCCATGACCGCCGAGCTCTACCGCAGCCTCCCCAGCGTGGACCGCCTCCTGGCCCACCCCCGCCTCCAGGCGCTGGCCTCCGCGCTCCCCCACACCCTCCTGGCGGACCTGGCCCGGGAGGAACTGGCCGCCGTCCGCGCCGCCATCGCCGCCGGCGCCGCCCCGCCCCCGACGGACGGCATCGCCCAGCGGGTGGCCGGCCGCGCGGGCGCCCTCCTTGCCCCCTCCCTCATCCCCGTCATCAACGCCACCGGCGTCATCATCCACACCAACCTGGGGCGCGCCCCCCTCTCCGCCGATGCCCTCCGCGCCGTGGAGGCCGTCTCCCACGGCTACGCCAACCTGGAGTTCCACCTGGAGGCCGGGGAGCGCGGCTCCCGCCACGCCCACCTGGAGGACCTCCTGGCCCGCGTCACCGGTGCCCAGGCCGCCCTGGCCGTCAACAACAACGCTGCCGCCGTCCTCCTGGCCCTCTCCGCCCTGGCCCAAGGGCGGGAGGTCATCGTCTCCCGCGGCCAGGCCGTGGAGATCGGCGGCGGCTTCCGCATCCCGGACGTCCTCCGGCAGTCCGGTGCCCGTCTGGTGGAGGTGGGCACCACCAACCGCACCTACCTGCGCGACTACGAAGAGGCCATCACCGAGGAGACCGCCGCCCTCCTCCGCGTCCACGCCTCCAACTTCCGCGTGGTGGGCTTCACCGCCGCCGTCCCCCTGGCGGACCTGGCGGGCCTGGCCCGCCGCCGCGGCGTCCTCCTCCTGGACGACCTGGGCTCCGGCGCCCTCATCGATACGTCCCGCTTCGGCCTGGCCCGCGAGCCGCTGGTCCAGGAGTCCCTGGCCGCCGGCGCGGACCTGGTCTTCTTCTCCGGCGATAAGCTGCTGGGCGGCCCCCAGGCCGGCATTGTGGCCGGGCGCGCGGACCTGGTGGCCCGGCTCCGGCAGCACCCCCTGGCCCGCGCCCTCCGCATGGACAAGGCCGGCATCGCCGCCCTGGCCGCCACCCTCCACCACTACCTGAAAGGCGAAGCGCTGGAGAAGGTGCCCGTCTGGCGCATGATCGCCGCGCCCCTGGACGGGCTGGACCGGCGCGCCCGCCGCTGGGCCCGCGCCGTGGGGCGTCCCGCCCGCGTCGTCGACGGCCGTTCCATGGTGGGCGGCGGCTCCCTGCCGGAGGAGAGCCTGCCCACCCGGCTGCTGGCCCTGGCCGGCCCCGGCCTGGACCCGGAGCGCCTGGCCCGCCGCCTGCGGACCGGCCGCCCGGCCGTCGTCGCCCGCATCGAGCGTGACGCCCTCCTCCTGGACCCCCGCACCGTCCTGCCGGAGCAGGACCGGGACCTCCTGGACGCCCTCCGCCGCGCCCTGGCCTGACGGCGCGGGCACAGGGAGGGCGGGCACCGCCCGGCCCGCCCCACCCGCCCCGTAGCCGCCGGTCCTCGGCGCCTACCGCGAGACCGCCTCCGGCCGCCGCCGGTACACCTCAATGGTGCCCACCCCCTCGCCCGGCGGCCGCACCTCGTCCACCCTCACGTAGGACGCCGCCAGCAGCTCCTCCAGCGCCGGGAAGAGCGGCTTGTCGCGGTCCCGCAGCACCGCCGCCGGCCGCTCTCGCTCCAGCGCCTCCATCACCCGCGCCTGAGCTCGCTCGTCCGGCCACACGTGGTACACCGCCGGATAGGGCGAAGGGTTCCGCAGGTCCGCCGCCGCGTAGAGCCACGGCAGCTCCGCCCACACGTACAC
>DATCLE010000339.1:0-6966 GCA_036564075.1 Dehalococcoidia bacterium | reverse complement strand
CCTGTGGACCGGCGTACCGCCATCCGCCGTCCTGGGACGTGACGGGCCGGGTGGGGCGGAAGGCGGCCCGCCGTGCCTTCGAGATGGCAGGGATCGGCCCTGAGGATGTCGACGTCTGCGAGTTGTACGACCCCTTCTCGTTCGAGGTCATCCGCCAGCTCGAGGCCTTCGGGTTCTGCGGTGAGGGGGAAGGAGGTGCGTACGTCACGTCTGGCGTCATCGAGCCCTCGGGACGCCATCCCGTCTGCACCGACGGAGGACTGCTGGCGCACAGTCACACCGGCACGTCCCAGCTCCTGCAGAAGGTGGTCCAGGCATCCCGACAGCTCCGCGGCGACGCCGTGAATCAGGTGCAGGGCGCCCGCGTAGCCCTGTGCAGCAACGGGGGTGCCGGCGCCCTCTTCACCCACGTCCTGATCCTAGGGCGGGACCGTCCATGAGCACGAATGCCGTACGCCTGCCGCTGCCCCGGACTACCGCCATCTCACGCCCCTTCTGGGACGCGTGCCGCCGTCACCAGCTGATGGTCCAGCGTTGTGACGCCTGTGGCCGCTTCATCTTCATACCGCAGGACTTCTGCCGTCACTGCCTTTCCCAAGACCTGACGTGGGTACCGTCCAGCGGCCGCGGCCGGGTCTACAGCTACACGGTCGTGTGGCGGCCGCAGACACCGGCGTTCCCCGTGCCGTACGTCGTCGCCATCATCGACATGGACGAGGGTTACCAGATGCTGAGCAACGTGGTGGGCTGTCCCACCGAGACCGTCTTCATCGGCATGCCGGTGGAGGTGGTCTTCGAAGACGCGAGCCCGGAGATCAGCCTGCCCAAGTTCCGGCCCGCCACCCCGGTCTCTTGATGCCGCGCCGCAGGGCGCACCGGCTGTCTCCCGGCCCTGGCCGCGGTCCTTCCGTCCACCGGCCACCGGGCGTACGATGGCCCCAGTATGGGCGAGCTGGCCGGCCTGGTTGCGGCGTTCCTCTGGTCCCTCACCAGCGTCCTCCTCACGGCGCTCAGCGCCCGCACGCCGCCGCCCGCCCTCAGCGCGCTCCGCCTGGCCATCGCCGCCGTGACCCTGGCCGGCGCGGTCCTGGTCACCGGCCGGGCGGACGCCATCTGGGCGGCCCCGCCGCTCACCGTCCTCGCCATGGCGGGCAGCGGCCTCATCGGCTACGGCGTGGGCGACACCGCCTACATCCGCGCCCTCTCCCTCCTGGGCATGCAGCAGGTCTTCCCCATCTCCATGGCCCTCTTCCTGGGCCTCACCGTGCTGGGCGGCGTGGTCCTCCTGGACGAGCCCTTCACCTGGGGCCTGCCACTGGGCGGGCTCCTCATCGGCGCCGGCATCTCCCTGCTGGTCGTCGTCAAGCCGGGCGGGGCGGCCGTGCCCGTGCCCGCCGCCGCAGCCCCGGAACCGGCCGCAGCCGTGGTGACGGGCGCGGAGCCACGACCCGTCGCCGGGGCCGCCCCCGCCGCCCGGCCCGGCGGCGTGCGCCGGGGCTACCTCTCTCTTTTGGCCGCGGGCCTCTTCTGGGCCGCCGCCACCCTCTGGCTGGCGGCCGGGCGGGGCGACCTGGACGCCCTCGCCATCAGCGCGCTGCGGGCCCCCGCCGGGGCGGCGGGCCTCCTGGCCTTCGTGCTGGCCACGCGCCCCCGCGACCTGGCGACGCCCTTCCTCAGCGTCCGGCACGCGGCCAGCTTAGTCGCGGCCGGCCTCCTGGGCACCGGCTTCGGCAGCCTGCTCTACGTCTACTCCGTAGCGGAGGCGGGCGCCGCCCGCGCCGCCCTGCTCTCCGCCACCGCACCCCTCATGGCGCTCCCCCTCTCCATCTTCGTCCTGGGCGAACGGCTCACCGCCCCGCGGGCCGCCGGCACCGTCCTGTGCGTCCTGGGCATCATGCTGGTGGTGAGCTAGCCGGGACTGCCGCGACCGGAACCCTAGCGCGGCGGCGGTATGGCACGGGCCCGCCCCAGCGGCTAGCGTGGAAGGGTCAGACGGCTCCCCGCGGGGGAGGGCCCCACCATGCCACCACCCAGGATCCAGGACCGCACGCAGCGCGTGGGCAAGCTCCGCGGTCTCCAGCACCTGGCGGACGCCCGCGGCCTCTTCACCATCTGCGCCATGGACCACCGGGGCTCCCTGGAGCCGGCGCTGCGGGCCACCTACCCGGACGGCTCCACCTACCAGCGGCTGGTGCAGGCCAAGCTGGACCTCTGCGAAGCCCTGGCGCCCCACGCCAGCGCCGTGCTCCTGGACCCCATCTACGGCGCGGGCCAGTGCATCGCCGCCGGCCTCCTGCCGCGGGACACGGGGCTGCTGGTGAGCCTGGAGGAGACCGGCTACCAGGAGCAGGACGGCGGCCGCCTCACCCGGCTGCTGCCGGGCTGGGACGCCCGGCAGATCCGGCGGATGGGCGGCACCGCGGCCAAGCTGCTCCTCTACTTCCACCCGGACGAGGCGGCCACCCGGGACCACCAACTGGACGTGGTGGCGGAAGCGGGGCGCGGGTGCGCGGAGGAGGACCTGCCCTTCGTGGTGGAGCCCATGAGCTACGTCCCCGGCGGCGGCACCAAGGACTCGCCCGCCTTCGCGGCGGAGAAGCCCCGCGTAGTGGCGGAGACGGCGCGGATCCTGGCAGACTACCCGCTGGACCTCCTGAAGACGGAGTTCCCGGCGGACCTGCGGTACGAGCAGGACGAAGGACGTCTGGTGGAGTACTGCCGGCGCGTCTCGGCGGCCTCGCCGGTGCCGTGGGTGGTGCTCTCGGCCGGCGTGGCGTACGAGGACTTCCGGCGCCAGGTGGAGCTGGCCTGCCGGGGCGGGGCCTCCGGCTTCCTGGGGGGACGCGCCATCTGGCAAGAGGCGTTCCAGCAGGGCGGACGGGAGGCGGCCCGGCGCTTCCTCCGCACCACGGCCGCGGCGCGGCTGGAGGAGCTGGCGGAGATCGCGGCCCGCCACGGCAGGCCCTGGCACCAGGTGCACCGGGACCGCTATCCTGAGGTGGAGTCGTTCTCCGAGGACTGGCCGGCCGCCTACCATCCGTGAGCTATGGGCATGGCCATCTACACCGTCACCCTCAACGCCGCCGTGGACCACTACGTGGAGGTGGACCGCCTGGACCTGGGCGAGACCAACCGCGTCCGCCACAGCGAGTTCGACATCGGCGGGAAGGGGATCAACGTCTCCCGCGTCCTGCACCGCCTGGGCCACCCCACCGTGGCGGTGGCCTTCGTGGCCGGCCGCGCGGGCGATATGGTGGAGCGCGGCCTGGCCCGGGAGGGTGTGCCCGCCCGGCTCATGGAGGGGCCGGGCGAGACGCGGACCAACGTCTCCTTCCGGGAGCGGGACACCAGCCGCCAGACCTCCCTCAACGAGCGCGGCGCGGAGGTGCCGCCGGAGCTGCTGGAGGACCTGCGCGCCGTGCTGCGGGCGGTCCCGGCAGGCCACGTGGTGGTGCTGGCGGGCAGCGTCCCGCCGGGGCTGCCGCCCTCCGTCTACGCCGACCTCGTCCAGGAGCTGCGGGACCGGGGTGTGCGGACGGTCCTGGACACCTCCGGCCGGCCGCTGGCCCTGGCGCTGGCGGCCCGGCCCTCTCTCATCAAGCCGAACCACGAGGAGGCGGGCGAGCTGCTGGGCCGCCGGCTGGAGTCGGACGGGGAGGTGCTGGCGGCGGGCCGGGCGCTGCTGGCCCGGGGACCGGAGACGGTGGTGATCTCCCTGGGCGCGCGGGGTGCCCTGGCCTTCACCGACGGCGCCGTCTACCGGGCCGTCCCGCCGGCGGTGGAGCGGCGCAGCACCATTGGCTCGGGGGATTCCATGGTGGCGGGCCTGGCCCTGGCGCTCCAGCCGGAAGGGCTGAGCCTGCCGGACGCCCTGCGCTGGGGCACGGCCGCGGGCGCCGCCACCGCCATGACGCCCGGCACGGACCTCTGCCGGCCGGAGGACGTCCACCGCCTGCTGGACGCCGTCCGGGTGGAGCGCGTGGCGTAAGCCGGGGGGGCCGTGGCCCGCCACCGCGCCGCCCGGCTATAATGGGCGGCGTCCCGGCCCCGCGGCGGGCCACACCACGCAGGAGGTCCCAACCAGCATGGACATCACCGGACAGGTGGCCATCGTCACCGGCTCCGCCACCGGCGTCGGCCGCGCCGTGGCCCTGGACCTGGCGCGACGCGGCGCCCGGGTGGTGGTCAACTACTCCCGCTCCGAAGACGAGGCGCGGCAGACGGCCGCGGAGATCGAGGCGCTGGGCGCCGAGGCCATGCTGTGCCGGGCCGACGTCTCCCAGGACGCCCAGGTGCGCGAGATGGTGCGCCGCGCCGCCGACCGCTGGGGCACGGTGGACATCCTGGTCAACAACGCCGCCACCACCCACTTCGTCAACTTCAGCGACCTGGAAGGCCTGACGGAGGAGATGTGGGACCGCATCCTGGCGGTCAACCTGAAGGGCGTCTTCTTCTGCTGCCGCGCCGTGGCCCCCTACATGCAGGCACAGAACCGCGGTTGCATCGTCAACGTCTCCTCGGTAGCGGGGCTCTACGCCGTGGGAAGCTCCATCGCCTACGCGGCCTCCAAGGCCGGCGTCCTCAACCTGACGGTGGCGCTGGCCAAGGTCCTGGGGCCTTACGGCGTGCGGGTGAACGCCGTGGCACCCGGCTTCATCGAGACGCGGTGGCTGCGGGGCGGCCTGGGCCAGGCGTACGACGTGGCCCGCCAGCGCACGGCGGAGCGCACGCCGCTGGGCCGCGTCTCCACGCCGGAAGACATCTCGGAGGTGGTGCTGGGGCTGATCACCAGCGCCGGCTTCGTCACCGGCCAGACCGTGGTCATCGATGGCGGCGCGGCGCTGAACCGTTGAGGCGGGCCGCCCGCCGTGCTCAGGCGGCGAAGGCGGGGCCGGGGGCCACCAGGGGCAGGTCCGCGGCCAGCAGCGCCGTCACGTCCTCCGAGGGGAGCGGACGGGCGAAGAGGAAGCCCTGGCCGAAGTCGCAGCCCACCTCCCGCAGGCGCGCCAGCTGCTCCGCCGTCTCCACGCCCTCCGCCGTGACGCGCATCCCCAGGGTGTGGGACGCGGCGATGACCGCGCGGATGATGGGCAGGCTGCGCTCGTTCTGGCCCAGCTCGTCCACGAAGGAGCGGTCCACCTTCAGGGCGTCCGTGGGGAAGCGGTGGAGGTAGCCCAGGGAGGAGTACCCGGACCCGAAGTCATCGATGGCGATGCGCACACCCAGCGCCTTCAGGGCCTGGAGCGTCTCCATCACGGCGGGCGTGTCCTCCATGAGCACGTTCTCGGTGATCTCCAGGCGGAGGCCGGCGGGGTCCAGGCCGGTAGCGGCCAGCACGTCCTTCACCCGCTGCACCACGGCGGGGTCCTTGATCTCCCGCGGCGAGAGGTTGACGCTCAGCACCAGGGCGCCGTTGGGCCCGGCCGCCCGCCACGTCCGTGCCTGGCGGCACGCCTCCTCCATGACGAAGTCGTCGATGGCCGTGATCAGCCCGTTCTCCTCCGCAATGGGGATGAAATCCGCCGGTGAGACCGGGCCCAGGCGGGGGTGGTGCCAGCGCGCCAGCGCCTCCACCCCTACGATCTTCCCGGACTCCAGGCTCACCTCCGGCTGGTAGTAGACCCGGAACTGCCGCTCCTCCACGGCGGTCCACAGCGCCGTCTCCACCTCCAGGCGTTGGCGGGACCGCAGCGCCATGCCCTGCTCAAAGACCACGTACTGGGCGCGTCCCGCCTCCTTGGCGGCGTACAGCGCCACGTCCGCGTTCCGGAGGACCTCCTCAGCGTCGGTGCGAGGCCGCTGGTCGTGGAGGGCGATGCCGATGCTGGCGGTGACGATGATCTCGCGGCCGCCCACGGTGAAGGGGGCCCGGAGGTCCGCCAGGATCTCGTCCGCCAGCGCCGTCACCTCAGCCGCCTCCCGGACGTCCCGGAGGATGACCACGAACTCGTCGCCACCGAAACGGATCACGGCGCCCCGCTCCCCTACCGTCTCCGTCAGGCGGCGGCCCAGGGCGGCCAGCAGTTCGTCGCCGGCGCCGTGGCCGGCGCTGTCGTTGACGGTCTTGAAGCGGTCCACGTCCAGGAAGAGGACCGCCGCCCGGCGGTTGGAGCGGCACGCCTCCGCCACTGTCGCTTCGAACCGTTCAGCGAAGACCGTACGGTTGGGCAGCCCAGTGAGGGCGTCCGTCCGCGCCTGTCGCTGCACCTCCGCGAAGAGCCGGGCGTTCTCCAGCACCACGGAGGCCTGACGGGCCGCCACGGAGAGCAGCTCCGTTTCCTCCATGGAGAAGGCGCCTCCGTACACCTTAGGGCCGGCCATCAGGATGCCGGCCGGTCCCGCCCGACCCGGGATGAGGCACGCCAGGCACTCCCGGTAGGGCAGCAGCTCCTGCCGGTCCTCCTCCCGCATGCCCCGGGCCTCCGGCCGCTCCAGGAGCGAGCCCGCCAGGACCGGCCCGCGGACGGAGGCCAGGCGGGCCAGCATGGCGTTCTCCACCCGGATGGAGCAGGCGTCCAGGCCGCGCGGCAGGTTGCCGCTGGCGTGGGCCGGCGTGAACCGGCCGCTCCGCTCGTCCGGCAGGAGGAGCACCACGTAGCTGCTATCGATGCCGCGGGCGCAGAGGTCTGCCACGGCCACCATGAGTTCCTGGAGGCTGAGCACCCCCGCCGTCCGCTCGGTGAACTCCACCAGCATCCTGCGGCGGTCCACCCCCCGGCTGAACACGAGGCGTTCCACGCGCCACTCCAGCCGGGCGCGCATGCCGGGGGCCAGGAGGGCCGCCGCCATGGCCATGGCCAGGATGGTCAGCAGGCCAACGGGGCTGAGGAGCCGGAGGTCCAGGGCGGACGTGGCCACGTAGGCCGCCGTCAGGATGACAGCGGCGTTCATGAGGCCTAACGTCAGGTCCGTGACGGCCCGGCGGATGACGACGTTGATGTTGACCGGCCGCGGGTGGACGATGGC
>DATCLE010000338.1:0-2075 GCA_036564075.1 Dehalococcoidia bacterium | reverse complement strand
CGGACGACCTCGCCCGCCTCACCCGTCGCCTCGCAGACCCCGCCGCCCTCCGGGCGCTGCGCGCCGCCACCCACCAGTTCACCGCGTGCTACGCCGCGGGTGCGCCGGCCCCCGCCCTGGAGCCCGTGGCCGTCCTCCTGGTCGCCGCCGGCCTCCCCGGGGGCATCTCGGCCCTGGCCCAGGCCCTGGCCGACCGCCTGGCCGCCATCCGCGCCGCCGGCCCCGTCCACCCGCAGGACCTCGGCCTCGACCCGCTGGGGGACACCGAGGGGGAGGGTCAGGCGGCCCCCGGCGGCGCTGGTGGAGGTTCTGGGGACGGTGCGCCGGCCGGCGGCGCTGGTGACGCTGGTGGCGCTGGGGGTGCTGGTGGAGGTCCTGGGGGAGGTGCGGCTGGTGGGCGCCCGCAATCAATCAGACGAGGGCTTGGCATAAGGGATATAGTGCGATCATATCGTGAAGGACGATCCCGGGCGGTGGGTGACGTCTGGAGGCCGGGCTAGCCGCCGCCCGGCCTGGGGAGCCAGCCCGTGAAGACGGCGCCGCCGGTGCCCCGGTTCCGGGCGGTGAGATCGCCGCCGTGCGCCCGGAGGATGCGCCGGGCGATGGCCAGTCCCAGCCCGGCGCCGCCGGTCCGCCGGTTTCGGGACGTCTCACCCCGGTACAGCGGCGTGAACAGGTTCGGCAGGTCCCGGGCCGGGATCCCCGGCCCCGTATCGGCCACGGAGAACGTGACCCGGTCCGGCTCCGCGCGGCACTCCACCTGGACGCTGCCCCCACCGGGCGTGAAGCGCAGCGCGTTGTCCAGCAGGTTCTCCGCCGCCCGGCCCAGGAGGTGCGCGTCTCCGTCCACCATGCAGGGCTCCTCCGGGGCTGCGAAGGCCAGCGCCACGCCCTTCGCCTCAGCCTGCGGCCGCAGGCCGTCTGCCAGCCGGCGGAGGAGCGCCGCCAGGTCCAGCGGCTCCCGGTTGGGTGCCTGCTCCAGGTACTCCAGCCGCGTGTAGTCGAACAGGTCGGCGATGAGCCGCTCCAGCGCCGCCGCCTTCTCTTGTGCCGACGCCACGTACTGCGCCCGCTTTGCCGGCGTGTCGGCCAGGCCTCTCTCCATCCCCTCCAGGTAGCCCCGCAGCGCGAACAGCGGCGTGCGGAGGTCGTGGGCCACGGCGCCAATGAAGAACCGCCGTTGTTGCTCCATCTGCGCCTGCTGCTCCAGCGAGGCCCGCAGCCCGCCGCTCATGGACTCGAAGGCCGTCTTGAGTTCCGCCACCTCACGGACGCGGGAGGCGGGCAGGTCCACGTCCAGGTTCCCGGCGGCCACCTGCCGGGCAGCCTCGCTAGCCGCGGCCAGCGGCTTGACCACGGTGCGCCCCAGGAACCACCCGATGCCACCCAGGGCGGCCAGCAGGGCCGTGAGCCCCACCACGGGCATCAGCCAGTACGGGGCGCCGTCCTGCGGCGGCCCCCACCCCTGGCCGGTGTAGCGGCCGTAGACATAGGCCGTGTGCGGGGGCTGGACGCCCGGGACCACCAGCCGCTGCACCAGGCGCGCACGCCTGTCCCCGCCGGTCTCCGCCAGCGGCTCCGCGGTGCTCCGGTACACCTCCCGGCCGTCCACCAGCAGCACCACGTCCACGCCCTGCGCCGCCAGGTCCTCCCCCACCTCCGCCTGCCACTGGGGGTCCTCCCAGCGGGAAACGCCCTCCCGAAGGCGCTCCACCACCGCCGCCGTCCCGTTCCCGGGGTTCCCCAGCACGTGGAACACCACCACAGCCGTGGCCAGGACCGGGACGAAGAAGACCACCGCCAGCGCCAGCACCAGCCAGCGGCGGAGCGGCAACGTCCAGAGCCGGGGTTCCGTGCTCATCGCCGACGCTCCCCCTCGAAGCGGTAGCCGACACCCCACACCGTGACGATGTAGCGCGGGTGGGAGGGGTCCTCTTCGATCTTGTCCCGCAGGCGGCCGATGTGCACCGTCACGGTGTGCCGGTCACCGAAGTCCCCCCAGAGCCGCTCAAAGAGCTGGTCCCGGGTGAACACCTGGCGCGGGTGCTCGGCCAGCAGTTGCAGCAGCTCGAACT
>DATCLE010000337.1:0-1724 GCA_036564075.1 Dehalococcoidia bacterium | reverse complement strand
GGATCTGATAGGGGTCCGTGGTGCGGCGCCACGGCAGGTCCCGCTGCTCCGCCTGGAACCAGCGGAGCAGGCAGTCATGGAGGGCGTCCAGGAACTCCGGGGAGGGCTCCGGCAGATGGGCGACGGCCATGGGGGCTCGCTCCGGGCAGTGTACGGCCCCACCTTAGCAGAGGCGTGACGGCAGGTCGAGGGCGGCGGGGGTAGTTGACCGGGACGCCGCCGCCGCAGCATCATGGATCGATGACACGGTTCGCCTTCGACTCCCCAACCCTCCTCTGGGCAGAAGCCATCGGCCGGCCGGGCCAGCGGGTCTTCTACCTGCACGCCGGGCAGGACCGGGAGTGGGTCCGCGTGCGCATCGAGAAGTTCCAGCTCCAGCAGCTGGCGGACGCCATCGACGAGCTGCTGGCGGAGGCGGGCCGCCGCTTCAACCCGCCGGAGGAGGACGCGGCCCCCGCCGCGGAGGGCCCGCCCGTGCCCCCCGCCTCGGACCTGGAGGCGGGACAGATGTCCATCGGCTACGACCCCTCGGACGACCGCATCAGCCTCACCGTCAGCGAGCCCGGCGCCGCCGACGACGCGCCGCCGGTGCTGGAGTGCCGCCCCAGCCGCGGCCAGGTGCGGGCGCTGAGCCGGCGCATTGCAGAGCTGGTGGCGGCGGGGCGGCCGCTCTGCCCCGTCTGTGAGCAGCCCATGGACCCGGACGGGCACCGCTGCCTGCGCCGGAACGGCCACGAGGCCGGAGGGTTGGGGTGATCCAGGGCCGGTCCTCTTCTGCGTACCCGGAGCCGGAGGGGCCCAACTGGAGCCCGGACCGACCGGACGTCCGTGACGTGCTGGCGGCCGCGGAGGTGGTGGACTGCCGTCTGATCCCGTGGGGGTCCAACGCCACCTTCGCCGTCACCCTCCGGCACCCGGAGGCCGGCACGGGCTACGCCGTGTACAAGCCCCGCCGGGGGGAGACACCCCTCTGGGACTTCCCACCCGGCCTCTACGTGCGGGAGTACGCGGCGTACGTGCTCTCCACCCTGCTGGGCTGGCCCGGCATCCCGCCCACCGTCATCCGGGAGGGGCCCTACGGCGTCGGCAGCGTGCAGCTCATGGTGGACGTGCGGCCGGACGGCCACTACTTCACCCTGCGGGAGCGGCGGCTGGCGGAGCTCATGCCCATGGCCGCCTTCGACGTGGTGGCCAACAACGCGGACCGCAAGGGCGGGCACTGCCTGGAGGACACCCAGGGGCGCATCTGGGGCATTGACCACGGGCTGACCTTCCACGCGGAGCCCAAGCTCCGCACGGTCATCTGGGACTTTGCGGGGAGCGCCGTGCCGGAGCCGCTGCTGGCGGACCTGGCGGCCGCCCGCCGGGCCCTGGAGCGGGGCGAAGGGCCCGCCGCGGAGCTGCGGGAGCTGCTCACGGCGGCGGAGACGGCGGCCCTCCTCCGCCGCATGGACGATCTGCTGGCCGGGCGGACGTTCCCCCATCCCGGCCCACGGCGCAGCTACCCCTGGCCGCTGCTGTAGCACCCGTCGCCCGCGCTGCCCCCCCCCGGCCTGTGCCGGGCGAACCGCTTGTGCTACCATGCACGTACGGGTGCTCCCCGGTCTTGCTGTCAAGGTTGAACGGGTAGGGGTTCCACGGCAGCATGGCGCGCATCCTGGTGGTGGACGACGACCCGGGCATCCGGAGCCTGCTCCAGGAGCTCCTGGACTGGGAGGGGTACC
>DATCLE010000336.1:0-1690 GCA_036564075.1 Dehalococcoidia bacterium | reverse complement strand
GTGCCCGCGGCGCTGACCGGCCGCCGCGCCGAGGTCACGGGGACGGTGGCCTTCGCGCCGGAGCGGGGTGTCGCCCTCCAGGTGGAGGCGATCCGGGCCCTGGGGCCGTGACGCTGGCCTATCCGAAGCGGAACGCGGAGGTCAGTCCAGCTTGAGGACGGCCATGAAGGCCTCCTGGGGGATCTCCACGTTCCCCACGCGCTTCATGCGGCGCTTGCCTTCCTTCTGCTTCTCCAGCAGCTTCCGCTTCCGCGTCACGTCGCCGCCATAGCACTTGGCCAGCACGTTCTTCCGCATGGCGCGGATGGTCTCGCGGGCGATGATCCGGCTGCCGATGGCCGCCTGGATGGGCACGTCGAAGAGCTGGCGGGGGATGAGGCCCCGCAGCCGCTCCACGAGCTGGCGGCCCTGGGCCTGGGCCTTGTCCACGTGGGTGATGAGGGAGAGGGCGTCCACCGGCTGGCCGTTCACCAGGATGTCCAGCTTCACCAGGCGGGACGGCGCGTAGTGGGAGAAGGAGTAGTCCAGGGAGGCGTAGCCCTGGGTCCGGGACTTGAGCTGGTCATAGAAGTCCACCAGGATCTCGGAGAGGGGCACCTGGTACTCCAGGAGCACGCGCGCCTCTCCCTTGGCCACCTCCGCCTGCTGGTCCAGGTAGTCCATCCGCTTGAAGACGCCGCGGCGTCCCGTCACCAGCTCCATCACCGCGCCGATGTAGCGGTCCGGCGTGATGACGCTGATGTCCATCCACGGCTCCCGGATCTCCGCGATCTCGTTGGGCGGCGGCAGCTCCGCCGGGTTGTCCACCACCAGTTCTGAGCCGTCCGTCTTGGTCACCTGGTACTCCACGCTGGGCGCCGTGGCCAGCAGATCCAGCCCGAACTCCCGTTCCAGCCGCTCCTGCACGATCTCCATGTGGAGCAGCCCCAGGAAGCCGCACCGGAAGCCGAAACCCAGGGCCGCGCTGGACTCCGGCTGGAAGACCAGGGAGGCGTCGTTGAGCTGGAGCTTGTCCAGGGCGTCCCGCAGCGCGCCGTACTCGTTGGGCTGCTGGGGGTACAGCCCGGCGAAGACCATGGGCTTGGCGGGCCGGAAGCCGGGCAGGGCCGCGGCGGCGGGGCGGCGGGCGTCCGTGATGGTATCGCCCACGCGGCAGTCCCGCACCTCCTTCAGCCCCGTGGCCACGTAGCCCACCTCCCCGGTGGTCAAGGCCGCCGCCGGCAGCAGCGCCGGGCGGAACGTCCCCACCTCCATGGGCTGGAACTCCAGGCCCGTGGACATGAGCCGCACCGGGGCCTCCTGGCGCAGCACGCCGTCCATCACCCGCACGTAGGCAATGACCCCTTTGTAGGGGTCGTACTTGGAGTCGAAGATCATGGCCCGCAGCGGCGCCTCCGGCTGCCCGCCGGGCGGCGGGATGCGCGCCACCACGGCGTCCAGGATCGCCTGCGTCCCCACGCCCTCCTTGGCGGAGGCGAACAGCACCTCCTCCCGCCGGAAGCCGATGGCGTCGCACAGCTCCTGCGCCACCCGCTCCGGCTCCGCGTTGGGGAGGTCGATCTTGTTCACCACGGGGATGAGCACCAGGTCCAGGTCCAGCGCCAGGTAGACGTTGGCCAGCGTCTGCGCCTGGATGCCCTGGGCGGCGTCCACCACCAGGAGGGCGCCCTCACACGCCGCCAGGGCGCGG
>DATCLE010000335.1:0-9440 GCA_036564075.1 Dehalococcoidia bacterium | reverse complement strand
CCATCTGGGGGCGGGAGGCGGGCGGCTACCTCACCTACAACGCCATGAAGGCGGCGGAGATCAGCCACGCCAAGAACCTGGCCCTGGCGCTGGCGCCGGACAACATCCGGGTGAACTCCGTGGCGCCGGGCTCCATCCTCTTCCCCGGCGGGAGCTGGGCCCGTCGGGTGGAGGCGGACCCGGCGGGCATGGAGCGCTGGGTGAAGGAGAACATCGCCATGGGCCGGTTCGGGCGGCCGGAGGAGGTGGCCAGCGTGGTGGTCTTCCTCTGCTCGGAGCGGGCCAGTTGGGTGACGGGGGCTTGCATCAACGTGGACGGCGGCCAGACCCGGTCCAACATCTAGCCGGACTGGCGCCTCCGGCCCGCCCGTCCTATAATCACCCGTAGCCGGGAGGCGCCCTTCCACCGCGAGCCCAGGCACGAGGGAGGACGACGGCGGATGTCGATACAACGTCGCTGGACCATCGCGCTGATCACGGGGACCGCCTTCTCCGTCCTGGTGGTCCTGGCGTACTTCCTGATCACGGACCGCTGGACCCAACTGGACAACCCCATTGCCAGCATCGTCGCCATAGTGGCGGGGGTGTTGGGGATCGGCGTGGCGTACGGCACGGAGCGGCTCCTGCGCGGGCGCCCGGCCGCCAAGGAGGCGTAGGGGCGGCAGTGGGCACGGGAGCAGGGACGCCCGGCGGGGCGGCGTAAGGAGTGGGTATGGGGGCCGTCCTCGCCGGCCTGATAGGGTTCCTGCTCGGCGGCCTGGGGGCCCTGCTCCTGGACAAGGCCTACAGCGGCACCCCCCTCCTGGGAAAGCCCCGGGCCTGCGTGCGCTGCGGGCGTCCGGCCGGCGTGCTGGACGCCCTTCCTGTGCTGCCGGCCCTCCGCCATGGCGGGCGGTGCCCCGCCTGCGGCGCGCGGGTCCCCTGGTACACGGCGGCCCTGCCGCCGGCCGCGGCCGTCGTGGCCGCCGCGGGCTGGCTGACGGGGGAGGCCACGGCGGACCGGGCGCTGGCCGCCGCCTTCGGCCTGGTCTTCCTGCTGCTGGCGGCCACGGACCTGGACCGGCGCCTGCTGCCCAACCGGATCACCTACCCCGGCGTGGCGGCCGCGCTCCTGGCCTCGCCGCTGTGGACGGACCGGGGCCCAGCGGAGGCGCTGCTGGGGGCCGTGCTGGGGTTCGGGCTCATGCTGGGCCCGTCGCTCCTGCTGGGCGGCATCAAGGCCGGGGACATCAAGCTCTCCGCCCTCATCGGCGCCGTGCTGGGCTTCCCCGCGGTGCTGGCGGGGCTGGCCATCGGCATCCTGGCGGGGGGCGCCGCCGCGCTGGTCCTGCTGCCGCTGCGCGGCCGGAAGACGTGGTTCCCCTACGGGCCGTTCCTGGTTGCCGGCGCGCTGGCCGGCCTCTGGTGGGGGAGCGCCATGGTGGACTGGTACACCGGGTCATGAAGATCATCCGTACCGCCAGCATCCTCCCGGTAAACGCGCGGGGCCACGTGCTGCTCCAGCTTCGGGACGGCACGCCGGGCATCCCCTTCCCCCACCACTGGAGCACCCTGGGCGGCCACCTGGAGCCCGGCGAGTCCCCGGAGGCGGGCGCCCGGCGGGAGCTGTGGGAGGAGACCGGCCAGACGGTGGAGCGGTTGCACCTCTTCCGCCTCTACCGCTGGCCCGCTGGGGAGGAGGAGCGGCTGGCCTGGGTGTTCTACGCGCCCTTCGACGTTCCGGTGGAGCAGATCCGGCTCACGGAGGGCGAGCGCGTGGAGTACATGACGGTGGAGGATGCCCTGCGCCGCCCGCTGGCGTTCAGGTTCCGGGAGGTGCTGCGGGACTTCGCGGAGGCGTGGGACACCCTGGACCTGGGGAGAGCGACCGCATGAGCAGCACGATCCTGACGGACCGCGATATCCTGGCCCTCATCAACGGCACGCCGCCGCTCATTGAGGACTACGTGGACCTGGAGCAACAGGTCCAGCCCAACGGCTTTGACCTGACGGTCCGGGAGATCCACCGGTTCCCAGAGGCCGGCACCCTGGGCTTCTCCAATGAGGAGCGGGTGATCCCGGACACCCACCCCCTGCGGCCGGACGTGGACGGTGTCTACCACCTCTCCCCGGGGCCGTACCGGCTGATCTTCAATGAGCTGGTGAACCTGCCGCTGGACCTGACCGCCGTGGGCTACCCGCGCTCCAGCCTGATGCGGGTGGGCGTCACCGTCTACTCCGCCGTCTGGGACGCCGGCTACCGCGGCCGCGGCTCCTGCCTCCTGGTGGTCCACAACCCCGCCGGCTTCCGCCTGCGCCCCAACGCCCGCGTGATGCAGCTGATGTTCACCCGCCTCAGCGGCACCGTGGGCGAAGGCTACGCCGGCCGCTACCAGGGCGAACATGCCGGGGGGCCGCGGACCGGCCCGCCGGGACGGCCGGCGTAGGCCTGCAGCCGGAGGGAGTGGAGATGGCGCGGCGTCGCTTCGGCTACCGGTACCGGGTGCGCTTCTCCGACTGCGACGCGCAGGGCGTGGTCTACCACCCCCGCTACCTGTACCTCATCGACGACGCCTTCACGGAGTTCTTCCGCTGGGCCGGCCTGGACTACATCGGCATGCGGCGCGACGGCCTCTTCGACGTCCAGGTGGTCCGCGCCGTCATCGACTGGAAGGCGCCCGCCCGCCTGGATGAGGTCATCACCATCACCGCGGGCGTGCCCCGCTGGGGCCGCTCCAGCTTTGATATCCTGTACCGGGTGTCCCGCGGCCGGACGCCCCTGGCGGAGGCGGTGGTCACCTACGTGGCGGTGGACCCGGCCACCCTGGAGAGCCGGCCCGTGCCGGAGGCGGTGCGCGCCGCGCTGCCCCCGGCCGGAGCAAGGGGACGGAGAGGATGACGGAGCCCGCGCCCGAAGGCGCCCTGGACGACCTCACGGTGCTGGACCTCTCGGAAGGGGTGGCCGGGGCCTACTGCGGCAAGCTCCTGGCGGACTACGGCGCCGACGTCATCAAGGTGGAGCGCCCCGGCACCGGCGACCCGGCGCGCCGCCACGGCCCCTTCCCGGACGGCCGGCCCCACCCGGAGAAGAGCGCCCTCTTCCTCTACCTCAACACCAACAAGCGCGGCGTGACCCTGGACGTGGCCCACCCCCGCGGCGCCGCGGTGCTACGGCGCATGGTGGAGGACGCGGACGTCCTCATTGAGACGTTCCGGCCGGGCTACCTGGCGGACCTGGGGCTGGGCTACCCCGCCCTGCGGGAGGTGAACCCGGACCTGGTGATGACCTCCATCACCGCCTTCGGGCAGGACGGGCCCTACGCCGGGTACCGCTCCAACAACCTGGTGGCGCTGGCCCTGGGCGGCCAGCTGGGCATGACGGGCAGCCCGGACCGGGAGCCGCTGAAGAGCGCCGGCTACCAGGCGGAGTACCAGGCGGGGCTGCACGCCTTCGGCGCCACGCTGGCCGCCGTCTTCGGCGCGCGCATTGCGGAGGCGGGGCAGCACGTGGACATCGCCATGGTGGAGGTGCTGGCCTCCGTCCTGGAGACGGCCATGCCCTACTACGCCTACTGGGGCAAGGACACCGGCCGCCGGCGCGGCAACATCCAGTCCGCCATCATCGGCATCTACCCCTGCGCCGATGGCTACCTGGGCGTCCACGCCATGGCCCGCAACTGGCCCGCCCTCCTGCGGCTCATGGAGCGGGAGGACCTGGCGGAGGACCCCCGCTTCAAGGAGATGCGGGACCGCGTCCAGCACAACGACGACCTGGAGGCCATCATCTACGAGTGGGCCTCCCGCCAGCGCAAGGACGAGGTCCACCGGCGGGCGGTGGAGCTGCGGGCGCCGGTGGTGGCCGTGCACACGCTGGCGGACCTGTTCGCCTCGCCCCAGCTCCGGGCCCGCGGCTACTTCCAGGACGTGGACCACCCGGCCGCCGGGCGGCTCACCTACCCCGGTCCGCCCTTCCGCATGGGCGCCACGCCCTGGCGGGCCGGCCGCGCGCCGCTCCTGGGCGAGCACAACGACGAGGTCTACCTGGGCGAACTGGGCCTGGAGCCGGAGGAGTACCGGGAGCTCCGGGAGCTGGGCGTCATCTGACGCCGGAAGGGGACGGGCCATGGCCATCACCAACCTCCGCCTGCCACTGGAGGGCATCCGCATCCTGGACCTGACCATGGTGTGGGCGGGGCCCTTCGCCACGCGCCTCCTGGGTGATATGGGCGCGGAGGTCATCAAGGTGGAGGCCGCCCGCGCCTGGGACCTGCTGCGGATCCTGGGCCTCCAGCCGCGGGAGACGCCGGAGATCTGGAACAAGTCCGCCTACTTTGCCCACAACAACCGGAACAAGTACGCCTGCACCCTTGACCTGACGCACCAGCGCGGCCGCGAGCTGCTGCTCCGGCTGGTGGCCGCATCGGACGTGGTCATCGAGAACTACCGGGCGGACGTGCTGGAGCGCCTGGGCCTGGGGTACGAGACGCTGCGGAGCGCCCGGCCGGACATCATCCTGGTCTCCATGCCGGCCCACGGCGCCACCGGGCCGGAGGCCGGCGGCATCGCCTACGGCACCCACGTGGAGCAGCTCTCCGGCCTGGCCTCCCTCACCGGCTACCCGGACGACCCCCAGCCCTACAAGTCCGGCATCGCCTACGGCGACCCGTGGGCCGGGACCACGGCCGCAGCCGCCGTGCTCGCCGCCCTCCTCTACCGCCGCCGCACCGGGAAGGGCCAGCGCATTGAGGTGGCCCACCGGGAGGCCCTCACCAACGTCATCGGCGAGTACGTCCTGGCCTACGCCATGGACGGCCGCCAGCCGCCCTTCCTGGGCAACCGGCACCCCCTCCACGCGCCCCACGGCGTCTACCCCTGCGCCGGGGACGACCAGTGGGTGGCCGTGGCCTGCGAGTCCGACGAGGAGTTCCGCCGCCTCTGCGACGCCATCGGCCGGCCGGAGCTGGCGGAGGACCCGCGCTTCGCCACGGAGGCGGCGCGCCTCCAGCACCAGGACGAGCTGGACGACGCCGTCCGGGCGTGGACCTCCGGCCGGGACCACTACCAGGCCATGCACCAGCTCCAGGCCGCCGGGGTCACGGCCGGGGCGGTCCTCTCCGTCCCGGAGGTCCACCAGGACCCCCACCTGCGGGCCCGCGGCTTCTGGGAGCCCGTGGCGCACCCCGGCTTCGCCACCTGGGACGTGGACGGCGTCGCCTGGCGCCTCAGCCGCACCCCCGCCCACATCCGGCTCCCCGCCCCGCGCTTCGGCGAGCACAACGACTACGTCTTCCGCACCCTCCTGGGCCTCTCCGATGAGGAGATCATCGCGCTGGAGCGGGAGGGGGTCATCGGCGGGGAGCCGGACCTCTCCCTGCACCGCTGAGGGGGGACCCCCCTGGCCGCGGAACGCCGCCGCTACGCCTCCGGCACCCCGTGGGAGCCCCTGGTGGGCTACGCCCGCGCCGTCCGCGCGGGGAGCACCGTCTACGTCTCCGGCACCACCGCCACCGACGAGCACGGGAACGTGGTGGCGCCCGGCGACGCCTACGCCCAGACGGTGCAGACGCTCCGTAACGTCCGCCGGGCGCTGGAGGCGCTGGGCGCGCGGCTGGAGGACGTGGTGCGCACGCGGATCTTCGTGACGGACATCTCCCGCTGGGAGGAGGTGGGCCGCGCCCACGGCGAGGTCTTCCGGGAGATCCGGCCCGCCACGTCCATGGTGGAGGTGCGCCGCCTCATCCACCCGGACATGCTGGTGGAGATCGGGGCGGAGGCGGTAGTGGAAGAGCGCCCCGGCGGGGGTCCGGCCTAGAGGTCCGCCACGTCCAGCGTGCGCCCCAGCCGGCCGCGGTAGTAGTCCAGCACCGCCCGCGTCAGCGCCCGCCGCATGCGGGCGTCCCGCTTCACCAGGTGGCGCAGGTAGATGGGGACCCGCGTGGCCAGGAAGTAGGCGGTGAACAGCGCGTACCGCCAGCGGGGCACGTGCTTCTTCACCAGGTAGAGGCGGTTGCGGGTGGCGTAGTAGTGCTTGAAGGGCGTCATCCAGCCGCCGCCGGAGGAGGCGCTCTCCCGGTGGTAGATCACCGCCGCCGGGTGGTAGCGCAGCCGGTAGCCCGCCGCCAGCGCCCGGGCCACGTAGTCCGTATCGTCGTAGTACATGAAGAACCGCTCGTCGATGAAGCCCACGTCGTGGAAGACGCGGGCGGGCAGCAGCATGCAGCAGAAGCTGGCCGTCTGGATGGAGCGGTCCACGTTGGCCGCCGGGCCGTCCGGCTTGCCGTGGAACGTGTCCCGGAAGACCCCGCGCCACCAATCGAAGCCGCCGGCGTGGGTGTTCACCAGGGAGCGGTCATAGTAGTAGAGGATCTTGGGCACCACCAGCGTGCGGTCGTCCGCCGCCGCCACCAGCCGGTCCAGGAAGTCCGGCTCCACCGTAGTGTCCGAGTTGATGAACAGGACGAAGGCGTGCCCGCGCTCCAGGCAGTAGCGGGCGCCGGCGTTGTTGCCGCCGGTGATCCCCGTGTTCTCCGGCAGCGGGATGAGGGTGACGTCCCGGCAGCGCTCCAGCCACTGCCGGGAGCCATCCGTGGAGGCGTTGTCCACCACCACCAGCTCGTACCGGGGGTAGGTGACGGCGCGGAGCGAGGCCACGAACTCGGCGATGAAGGCGGCCCCGTTGTAGTTCACCGCCACCACGCCCACGGACGGCGACCCGCGGTCGGTCATTCGGCCCCTTCGGCGGCCAGGTCCGCCTCCACCATCATTCGCACCAGATCCGGGAAGGTCACCGTGGTCTGCCAGCCCAGCACCGTCTGGGCCTTGGTGGGGTCCGCCAGCAGCGTGTCCACCTCCGCCGGCCGCTGGAACTTGGCGTCCGTGCGGACGTAGTCCCGCCAGTCCAGCCCCACGTAGCCAAAGGCCAGCTCACAGAACTCCCGCACGGAGTGCTGCTCCCCCGTGCCCACCACGTAGTCGTCCGGCTGGTCCTGCTGGAGCATCAGGTGCATGGCGCGCACGTAGTCCCCGGCGTAGCCCCAGTCACGCCGGGCGTCCAGGTTGCCCAGCACCAGGTCCCGCTGCTTCCCCAGCTTGATGCGGGCCACCGCCTTGGCGATCTTCCGCGTCACGAACTCCGGCCCCCGGCGCGGTGACTCGTGGTTGAACAGAATGCCGGAGCAGGCGAAGATGCCGTGGGACTCCCGGTAGTTCACCGTGATGTAGTGGCCGTACACCTTCGCCACGCCGTAGGGCGAACGGGGGTAGAAGGGGGTCCGCTCATTCTGGGGCGTCTCCCGCACCCGGCCGAACATCTCAGAGCTGGAGGCCTGGTAGAACCGGATGCGGCCGCGGGCGCCCTGGCCGCCGCCCTCCACAATGCGGATGGCCTCCAGCATGCGGAGGACGCCCACGCCCGTGACCTCCGCCGTCAGCTCCGCCTGGTTCCAGGAGAGCGGCACAAAGGAGACGGCCGCCAGGTTGTACACCTCGTCCGGCTGGACCCGCTGCACGGCGCCGATGAGGGACGTCTGGTCCAGGAGGTCACCCTCCACCAACTCCACGTCCGGCAGCAGCCGCTCCACCAGCTCCCGCCGGGGGTTGGCCTGGCCGCGGATGAGCCCGTAGACCCGGTAGCCCAGGGAGAGGAGGTGCTCCGCCAGGTACGTGCCGTCCTGGCCGGTGATGCCGGTGATGAGGGCGGTCTTCACGGCGTTCGCCTCCTCGGGCGCCGCCCGGACGGGGACGGCGCGGTGATGCAGCGCATACTGTACTATAGCAGCGGAGGAGCGTCATGGGATCGGTGGCTGCCACCCCATCCTCCCAGGAGGCTGTGCCGGTGCTGGATCGCGTCTACACCGTTGACCTGGCCGTCATGGGCGTGCAGCGGGGCCAGCGGGTGCTGGACCTGGGCTGCGGCAAGGGCCGCCACCTGACGCAGGCGCTGGCCTACCCCATCCACGTGGTGGGCGCGGACATCGACTTCCAGGAGCTCTACGTGGGCAAGTACATGGTGGTCTTTGCCCACGGGCGCCGCTACCACCCGGACGCCGTCATGAGCATGGTGGTGGCGGACGGCGCCGAACTGCCCTTCCCGGACGCCTCCTTCGACCACGTGGTCTGCGCGGAGACCCTGGAGCACGTGCCGGACCCCGGCGCCGTGGTGGACGAGATCGTCCGCGTGCTGAAGCCGGGCGGGACCGCCGGCTTCAGCGTGCCGGACCTCTACGCGGAGACCGTCATGAAGGGCCTGTGCGACCTCCTGGGCTTCCAGGAACGGTACGTCCGCATGACCTCCGGTCACGTGCGGGTCTTCCGCCGGGGGGAGCTGAGCCGGATGCTGCGGGCGCGCGGCCTAGTGCCGTACCACGTCACGCGGCGGGAGGTGCTGGACTCCTTCTACTGGCTGGCACGGCTGCTGATCTCGGACCGGGCGCCGGGCAGCTACGTCCACCGCGCCGTGGCCCGGTTCCTGGACTCCCGGCGCGTCCGCTTCTCCCGCTTCATCCACGCCCTGGAGGCGCCGCTGGCCCCCTTCTGGGCCAAGAGCGTGGTGGTCTACGCCCGCAAACCCCCGGCGCCGGTGCCCGCAGCCCCGGCGGAGGGGCGCGCGGACTACTCATCCCGTCCTTGATCTGAGCGGGGCCCGCTGCTAGTCTGATGCTCTGAACGGTTCTCCGCCGTGGGGGCGGAGAATTCACACGTTTAGGGATCCTGCATGAGCGCCGTCATCGGGGCCCGGCCCGGGTCCGGCCATGCGGCCGGCCGCCTGGACCGGTTGCAGCACACGTGGGACCTGCTGGTGCTCCTCACCCGGCGGGAGCTGAAGCTCCGCTACCAGGACACGGTCCTGGGCTTCGCCTGGAGCGTGGTGAAGCCGCTGCTCCTGGGCCTGGTCCTCTACTTTGCCCTGGGGGAGGTCCTGAAGATCCGCATCGAGTCCTACGAGCACTACCACCTCTTCCTCCTGGCGGCCCTCTTCCCGTGGACCTGGTTCCAGACGTCGGTGCTGCTGGCGGCCCCTACCTTCGCCAACAACGCCAACCTGCTGAAGAAAGTGCGCTTCCCCCGCTTCGTCCTGCCGTGGGCCACGGTGGCCAACAACATGGTCCACTTCCTCCTCTCCCTGCCCATCCTGGCGGGCCTCATGCTCCTGGCGGGGAAGACGCCGGGCGCCGCCTGGCTGGTGGGCGTCCCGCTGCTGGCGCTCCTCCAGCTCATCCTGGTACTGGGGGTGGCACTGGCCGTCTCCTCCCTGGACGTCTTCTTCCGGGACCTGGAGCACCTGGTGGAGGTCTTCCTGGGGCTCCTGTTCTACGCCACGCCCATCCTCTACTCCCTGGACCTGGTGCCGGAGCGGTTCCGCCCGCTGGTGCTCCTGAACCCGCTGGGGCCGCTCATGGAGGCGTGGCGGGAGCTCCTGCTGCTGAACCGGCTGCCGGGGCTGGACCTCTGGCCGGCGGCCC
>DATCLE010000334.1:0-4436 GCA_036564075.1 Dehalococcoidia bacterium | reverse complement strand
AGCCAGCGGCGGCGGAACCCGGTGAACGGCGCCAAGGGGACCAGCAGGAGGACGGCGTTGTACAGGATGCCGCCCACCACAGCGTGGAGGGTCTCGTAGTCCACCGGGTCGCCGTCCCGGAAGAGCGCGAACGGTCCCAGGACCGGCTGGGCCGTCACCAGGAGCGCGACGGCCACCGCCAGGCCGCGTACTGCCCACCTCACCGTGGTTCGCATCAGCAGGCACCTCCCTCACGCAGTGTACGGGGAGATGGTGGCACAGCGTGTCGAGGCGGGCCATCCGGCCAGCCCCCCTCGTCGGCCGGGGGACAGCCCTACCCGGAGACCGGCGCGAAGGTGGTGCCGGTGGCGGGGAGGGGCCGCGGGGTGAGGGCGTGAGGAGCCGGCGACGGCTCAGGAGGGCCGGGAGTGGCGATTCCAGCGCGCCGCCGACGCCCGCGGGGGAGATCCTTCTGGGCCTGCGGCCCTCAGGATGACCGCATGGGCCTGGCGGCCGCCCGGGGCGCGGCAGGGGGCGTGTCTGCGGCGTCAGGGCGGGGTACGCCCTACCGGGGAGGAGGCACGCGGGCGGGCGGACCCGACGGGACCCCCTAGACGCCCGAAAGGGCGCGGTGCGCGGCCTCGGCGGGCACCGGGCCGCCGTCCACCAGCTCGTCCAGCCAGCGGACCGCCACGCCGTCGTCGGCGAGCGGGTCGGGCGCCAGCAGCATCCGCCGCAGGTAGGCGGTGGCGGCCAGCAGCTTGCGGTAGCCCAGGCCGGCCGCCGCGTGATCGTCCGCTTCCTCCAGCAACAGCGTCGCCATGGTCAGCAGCGCCAGCCGCTCCGCCAGCCGGCCCATGAGCGGCTCCCGCCCCGCCGCATCCAGCGCCAGAACCTCCGCGCACCGCGCCCGCGTCCGCGCCAGCACGTCCGCCGCCCGTTCCGCCACGCGGCGCACGTCCGCGTCCCGCAGGCCCGCCAGCCGGGACGCCAGGTCGTCCAGCAGGGTGTCGCCCGCACCCTCCCGCTGCATGGCCCGCGCCACGTCCAGCGCCACCACGTTGCTGGAGCCCTCCCAGATGGAGCCCAGGTAGGCGTCCCGCAGCAGCCGCGGGTTCACCCACTCCTCCACGTACCCGTTGCCGCCGCGGACCTCCATGGCCTCCCCGGCCACGAAGCGGGCCCGCTTGGTGACGTAGAGCTTGGCCAGCGGCGTCAGGATGCGGATGAGCCGCCGGTCCCGCTCCGACCCGGCGTCCGCCCGGTCCAGCGTCGCCGCCGCGTGCAGCACCAGCGCCGTGCACGCCTCCGTGTCCAGCAGCAGCGGCAGCAACGTCTCCCGCATGAGGGGCAGGTCAAACAGCCGCCGGCCGAAGGCGACGCGGCCCCGCGCGTGCACCACCGACTCCAAGAGCGACCGCCGCATGATAGCCGCCGCCCGCATGGCGTTGGAGAGGCGGGAGACGTTCACCATCTCCGCCATCTGGCGGAAGCCGCGCTCCAGATCACCCACGACCCACGCCACGGCACCGTCCAGGACCACCTCCCCGGTGGCCATGTCCCGCGTGCCCAGCTTGTTCTTCAGCCGCTCGATGCGGTAGCGGTTCCGGCTCCCGTCCGGCAGGTGCTTGGGCACCAGGAAGAGCCCCAGGCCGCGGGTGCCGTCCGGCGCGCCCTCCGGCCGGGCCAGGGTCAGGATGACGTCCGCGCTCACGTTGGAGCAGAACCACTTCTCCCCGTGCAGCGTCCAGACATCCCCGGCACGGCGCGCCGTGGTGGTCGCGGCGCCCACGTCGGAGCCGCCCTGGCGCTCCGTCATGAACATGGCGCCGGTGTAGAGGTCCTCGTACCGGGTGGCGGTGAGGCGCGGGACGTACCGGGCCTGGAGCGCCTCGTCCCCGAACAGCCGCAGCACCCGCGCCGCCGAGTCCGTCATGGAGACGGGGCAGAACAGCCCGAACTCCGCCTGCACGAAGACGTAGGAGAGCGCGTACTTGACCAGGTGCGGCACCCGTCCCGGCCAGCCGCGCACCCCCGGCCGGTGGGACATGGCCGCGAAGCCGAACCGCTCGAAGGCCATGCGGGCCATGGCCTCATAGGCCGGGTGGAAGACCACCTCGTCCACCCGCTGGCCGCGGGCGTCGTACCGTTCCAGGACCGGCGGGTTGGCGTCCGCCACGCGGGCCAGGCGGTCCAGCTCGCCGCCGGCGGCCTCGCCCACCTCCCGCAGCAGCGGGACGGCCCGCTGGAACTCCTCCGGCGCCGCCAGCCGCCGCAGCGCGGGGCCCAGGTTGGGGTCCGCCTCGTAGAAGTTCATCCCCGCCGTATCGGGCATGCCGCCCGCGGCCGTCCGCTCAGCCTCCCGCACCATGGTTCGCCTCCTGAGCCTCCCGCACGGGCTCGCCGCCGTCCCCTGCCCCCAGTGTACGCCATCGACGCCGGCCGTGCGCCTCCCGCCGGAGGACGCGGCCCCCGGACCGCCGGACGCCGCGCCGGCCCGCGGTCAGGGGGGCTGCCCCGCCCGCGCGGCGACCTCCACGAAGCGCGCCGCCATGCCCGGCCGGGACCCCAGGTGCAGGTGGACGTAGGAGGCCAGCACGTTCCCCCGCTGGTACCCCTCCGGCGCACCGCCCCGGTCCTCCAGCGCGTAGGCCGCCCGGTCCGCCGTGGGCTCCCCCTCCGGCCGCGACCAGTGGAACTCGTGCCCCGGCGCCGTCTCGCCGGCCCGCAGCACCGGCCCGTCCCGCAGCGCCCGCACCGTGCGGTAGCCCAGCGTGAGCCGCGCCCCGGCCATGCTGGTGCGCAGCGGCGCCAGGCCGGCCATGGCGTGCTCCCGGCCCTCGCCGTCCGTCAGGCATGCGCCCAGGTACATGAGCCCGCCGCACTCGCCGTACACCGGCACGCCGCGCCGCGCCGCCTCCCGCAGCGCCGCCTTCATGGGCCCGTTGGCCGCCAGCTCCGCCGCGTACAGCTCCGGGAACCCGCCGCCCACGTAGACGGCGCCGCTCCCCGCGGGCAGCGCCGCGTCCGCCAGCGGGCTGAACGGCGCGATCTCGGCGCCCCAGGCCTCCAGCAGGTCCAGCGAGTCCTGGTAGTAGAAGGAGAAGGCCCGGTCCACGGCCACCGCCACCCGCGCCCGGACCGGCTGGGGCTCCGGCGGGAAGAGGCAGGGCGCGGCCTCCTCCGGCCCCTCCGCCTCCGAGGCCAGGCGCAGCAGCCGGTCCACGTCCACGCCGCGCTCCACCGCCGCCACGGCACGGTCGTAGAACGCCTGCGCGGTCCGGCCCTCCACGGTGGGGATGAGGCCCAGGTGCCGCTCCGGCAGCGCCAGGTCGGGGTCGCGGGGCAGCCAGCCCAGCACCGGCACGCCCGCCTCCCGCTCGATGGGGACGCGGGCCATCTCCGCGTGGGCCTGGCCGGCCACCCGGTTCAGGATGACCCCGGCCAGCCGCAGCGCCGGGTCGAAGGTCCGGCAGCCCAGCACCACCGCCGCGGCCGTCCGCGCCATGGCCTGCGCGTCCACCACCAGCACCACCGGCGCCCGCAGCAGCTTGGCCAGCTCCGCCGTGCTGGCCTGCTCCCCTTCGCCGGAGCGACCGTCGAAGAGGCCCATGACGCCCTCCACCACCGCCACGTCCGCCCGACGGGCGGCCCGGTGGAAGAGCTCCGCCACCGCCTCCCGGGAGAGGAGCCAGCGGTCCAGGTTCCGGCAGGGCCGGCCCGTGACCGCCGTGTGGTAGGAGGGGTCGATGTAGTCCGGGCCCGCCTTGAAGGGCTGGACCCGGAGCCCGCGGCGGGCCAGGGCGCCCATGATGCCCACGGCCACCGTTGTCTTGCCGGCGCCGCTGTGGACGCCGGCCACCACTACAGCCCGCACCGCTACTCCTCCTGGAGGAACGCCGTCACGACCGCGGCGAACTCCTCCGGCTGCTCCGCCATGGGCAGGTGGCCGGAGCGGTCCAGGATCACCACCCGGGAGCCGGGGATGCGGGAGCGGAACTCCTCCGCGTAGACCGGCGGCACCACCCCGTCCGACGCCCCCCACACGATGAGCGTGGGCGCCTGGATGCGGTGGATGCGACGCTTCAGCCCCTTGTCTGGGATGGGCCAGATGAACTTCCCCGCCGCCGCCAGCGCCTGCATCCGGCCGATGAGCGCCTCCGCCAGCTCCTCCCGGGCGGAGGGGAGCGCCTGCGCCCGCTGCGCGCCCGGCGACTCCTTGTCATGGAAGAGGGCATCCGCCAGCTCGTCCGGCGGCGCGGCGAAGAAGTCCAGCACGGGCACGTCGTCCCGCCAGAAGCCCAGCGCATCCACCAGCACCAGCTTTCGCACGTAGCGGCGGTCCAGCGCCGCCATCTCCGCCGCCACCAGGCCGCCCAGGGAGTGGCCCACCACGTGGGCGGACTCCAGCCCCAGGGCGTCCAGGAGGTCGTAGTAGAACAGCGCCAGGTCAAGGA
>DATCLE010000333.1:0-7927 GCA_036564075.1 Dehalococcoidia bacterium | reverse complement strand
CCTTGAGCAGGATGGGCGGGATGTACGGGGCGGCGCCGCCGGCCACGCGATTGGAGCGGGTGCCGGTATTGAGGGCAGGTAGACGGAATTCCGGGTCATTGCCGAAGACGTTGAAGGCGGCCCGGGTGAGCGCGGTGTCGTGCTCGCCCAGCGTCCCCTCGTAGGAGTCGAACTCGTTGAAGGCGGCTACGCTCCCCAGGCTGTTGCTGCACGAGCCGCCGGGACCGTGGGTTGCCTGTACCACGCCCGCGGCCCGGCCGAACCAGACCGCTGCCGCCGCCAGCGTCAGGGCGATGATGAGGTACGCTCGAGCCATCCCAGGAACTCCACGGGGCCAGGGGCCAGGGGCCGCCTGGTGTCGCCTTCCAGTAAGACGGTCTCCTCCCTACCTGGATCTTCGGCGGAGGAGCCGGTGAAGTGCCGGACCAGCAGGAACCGGCCGTCCGGCGACCAGGCCACCGGCACGTCGAAGCCCGAGCCGGCGCCGGCCAGGGCGCGGGCCTCGCCGCCGTCCCGGGGGGCCACCATCGCACCACGCCGCCCGCCGGCGGGGGGCAGCCCTATGGTGATCCCGAAGCCGTCCGGCGTCCAAACCGGCGAGAAGTTGTCCCGGTCACTGTCCAGAACGGCGCGGGGGGCCCCCCGTTCCAGGTCCACCACGTAAGCCCGATATCGGCCGGACGCCTCCAGCGCCAGGTAGCAGAGGGAGCGGCCGTCCGGCGAGAGCTGCCAGTCCCGGGTGAGCGCCGGGAGGGAGACGGCCCGCTCCACCGCCCCGTCGGCCAGGCGCAGCCGGTTCACCTCCGTGCCGCCGCCGACCAGCGCGGCGTAGTAGAGGTGGGTCCCGTCCGGGCTCAGGCCGATGGGGAAGACATCTCCTCCGCCCGCGAGCCGCAGGAGCGCGCGCGCCGTGCCGTCGGCGGCGTTCACCAGCACCAGCTCCACGGCGCTCACCAACGGCCCCAGGTTGGGGTCGCGGGTGACCTCGTTCCGGCGGACGATGACGCCAGATCCATCCTTGAGCCAGATGGGCGTCCACCGGAGGGCCAGGCCCTGGAGCAGCGTGCGCGGCGCCCCGCCGGCCGTGGGGAGTACCTGGAGCTGCGCCTCCGTGTCGGGGTCGCTGGCGCGGCCCGTCATCACGTTCAGGGCGATCCGCGTGCCATCCGGCGAGAGGCTACCCTTCACGCCCCAGCCCGGCGCGTGCTCCACCGTGGCCACGGGCGCGCGTTCCTCCGGGTTCCCCGCGCGGGCGACCACCAGCGTATCCGCCGTGGGGCCGAACTCGGCGAAGAGCAGCGTCATGCCGGAGGGCGGCGTGGGTGTCGGCTCGCCGGAGGGGGTGGGGGTCGGCTGGCCAAGATTACCCTTGGGATCGTCACCGCCGGGACGCAGCGTGGGCGTCGGTGAGGCGGCGCCGTCCGGGGAGCCGCCGGCCTGGCGGGTGGCGTAGGCCGCGGCGGCCAGGGCCAAGAGGAGGACCACGGCGGCCAGGAAGAGGGCCGGCCGCGGGCGAAGGCGGGCGCTGGCGGGGCGGCGGGACATGGGAACCCCCGGTCCTGCTGAGGTTGAGCGGGCGGGCCGCGCCCCTCCGCGGCCCCCGCCAGTGCCGCAGAGGGTTGGGCGCCCGTTCCCGGACCGCGACAGCGTGCGGCCCAAACACGACAGCGTCAATTATGGCCAGGAGCAGCGCCACCTGTCCAGCCCCGGGCGGCAAGGGACGCGGCGGCCCGTGGTGGCGGCCGCTGAGCAGCGGGCGCGCCGGGCCAGACCAAACAGGGGTCGTTTATGGCAACCCTGTGATATAATCGGCCTATGACTACCTGAGTGGAACCGTGGCAGATGCTCTTCGCGCTGAGATTCCTCGCTGATGACCTGCAGACGTTCCTGCTCTTCTTTGCGGCGCTGGCCGTCGCGTTCGTCGTCGGCATCGCCTTCCATGAGTTCAGCCACGCCCTCACCGCCCGCCACCTGGGGGACGATACGGCGGAGCGGCTGGGCCGCCTGACGCTGAACCCGCTGCGCCACCTGGACCCGGCGGGCACCGTCCTGCTCCTGCTGGTGGGCTTCGGCTGGGGGAAGCCGGTGCCGGTGAACGCCTACAACCTCCGGAACGGTCCGCGCACGGGTATGGCCGTGGTGGCGGCGGCGGGGCCCATCTCCAACTTCGTCATGGCCGCGCTGGCCGCGCTGCCCGTCCGGCTGGGGCTGCTGCCGCTGGCCGGGCTGCGGCCGGAGCCGTGGTGGACGGCCACGGAGTACGCGGGGCTGTTCCTCTTCTTCCTCATCTTCATTAACGTGGTCCTGGGGCTTTTCAACCTGATCCCGCTGGCGCCCCTGGACGGCTTCAAGGTGGCGTTGGGCCTGCTGCCGGCGGACCTGGCGCGCTCCTTCCAGCGGCTGGAGCCGTACGGCATGGGCATCCTCATGCTGCTCATCGGCATCTCGTGGCTCACCAACGGTGCGGTGGACCCGCTGGGAGCAGTCATCTCACCGGCGCAGGACGAGATCTTCCGGTTTCTGACCCAGGCGTAGCCCATGGCCTTCGGTCGAGCCTGGTACCGGGTGAGGCAGTTCCGGGAGGCGGTCCGAGCGGCCGCCCCGGGCGGGGAGGAGGACGAGCGGGCGGTGGTGGCAGCCTACCTCACAGAGACCCAGCAGTCCCTCTTCTTCACCATGACCCGCCGGGACCGGCGGCACTCCGTCCAGACGTGTCGGCTGCTCCTGGAGCAGGGGCACCGGGACCCGGACCTGCTGGCCGCCGCCCTGCTGCATGACGTGGGCAAGGGCCGCATCCGCCTCTGGCACCGGGTGGCCTACGTCCTCCTGTCGGCTGCGGCGCCGCGGCTCCTGCGGCGCCTGGCCCGGCCCGGCGGCGAAGGCTGGCGGGCCGTGCTGTACCGGAGCCTGCACCATCCGGAGGCCGGCGCCGCCCAGGCGCTGGCGGCCGGCGCCTCCGCGGAGACGGCGCGGCTGATCCGGGAGCACCACGCCCCCGCCACCGACGACGAGCGCCTGCGGGCGCTGATCCGCGCGGACGAAGAGGCATAGGAGCAGGGCACGTGATGAGACGGATCGCCATTATCGGAACGGGACTCATCGGCGCGTCCATCGGCCTGGGTCTGAAGGCCGCCGCCATCAAGGACCTGGACGTGGTCGGGTACGACAAAGCCCGGGGCGTGGCCGCCACCGCCCGCAAGCGCGGCGCGCTGGACCGGGAGGCCCGCAGCGCCGCCGCGGCCGTGGAGGGCGCGGGGCTGGTGATTGTGGCCACGCCGGTGCGGGCCATGCGGGACGTGTTCCAGGAGATCGCGCCGCACCTGGCGCCGGGGGCGGTGGTGACGGACGTGGGCAGCACCAAGTCCGCGGTGATGGCCTGGGCCGCGGAGCTGCTGCCGGAGACGGTCCACTTTGTGGGCGGGCACCCCATGGCGGGCAAAGAGCAGTCCGGGCCGGAGGCCGCGGAGGCGGACCTCTTCCGGGGCAAGGCGTACTGCGTGGTGCCGTCCCCCTCGGCAGCGGAGGCGGCCGTGCAGAACGTGGTGGGCCTGGCGGAGACGCTGGGCGCGGCCTACCGCTTCATGGAGGCCCAGGAGCACGACCAGTACGTGGCCGCCGTCAGCCACGTGCCGTTCATCGCCTCGGCGGCGCTGTTCAGCATGGCCCGGGGCAGCGCCGCCTGGTACGACCTGGCCCCCCTGGCGGGGCCGGGCTTCCGGGACGTGACGCGCCTGGCCTCCGGCGACCCCGTGATGGAGCGGGACATCTGCCTCACCAACCGGGAGGCCATCATCCACTGGCTGGACCGGCTGGTGGCGGAGCTGGCCCACTACCGGGAATTGATCCAGCAAGGGGACCCGGAGGAGCTCCTGGCGGCCCTGGGCAAGGTGCAGGAGCTCCGGGACCGGTTCATGGCCGGCCTGGACATGACCCTGGAGGAGGGGAAGTCCCCCGTGGAGCTCCCGTCCGCTTCGGACCAGATCAAGGCGGCGCTGTTCGGCGGCTACATGGTGGACGCGCAGCGCCGCCTGCGAGAGCTCACGGAGCAGGCGGAGCAGGGGGACAACGGCAAGCGGGCGAAGAGGTAGGACACCGTGGATCGCGTGGTTCGGCCGGCCCGGCGGCTGGAGGGCACCGTCATCCCGCCGGGCGATAAGTCCATCTCCCACCGGGCACTGCTGCTGAACGCCGTGGCCGGGGGCGAGGCGGTGGTGGAGAACGTCCTGGACGGCGAAGACTGCCGGGCCACGGCGCGCTGCCTCCGGGCACTGGGCGTGGAGGTCCGGGAGGAGGGCCGCGCGGGCGAGGGCGAACGGCTGCGGGTGCAGGGCCGCGGCCTGGACGGCCTCCGGGAGAGCGCGGACGTGCTGGACTGCGGCAACAGCGGCACCACCATGCGGCTGCTGGCAGGGCTGCTGGCGGGCCAGCCGTTCCTCTCCGTCCTCACCGGCGACGCCTCGCTCCGGTCCCGGCCCATGGGCCGGATTGTGGAGCCGCTGCGGGCGCTGGGGGCCACGGTGCTGGGCCGCCGGGACGGCACCCTGGCGCCGCTGGCGGTCCGGGGCGGCGCGCTGCACGGCAGCCGCTACCGGCTGCCGGTGGCCAGCGCGCAGGTGAAGTCCGCCCTGCTGCTGGCCGGCCTCTACGCCGAGGGCGAGACGGAGGTCCAGGAGCCGGCCCCCACGCGGGACCACACGGAGCGGATGCTGGCGGCCATGGGGGCGCCGGTGACGGCCGCGGGCGGCTCTGTCCGCATCCGGCGACCGACGGCACCGCTGCGGCCGCTCTCCCTGCGGGTCCCGGGCGACCTGAGCGCCGCGGCCTTCTGGCTGGTGGCCGCCAGCATCCACCCGGACGCGGAGCTCTCCGTGCTGGGCGTGGGCCTGAACCCCACCCGCACCGGCATCATCGACGTGCTGCGGGCCATGGGGGCAGACATCCAGATCCTGGCGGAACGGACCGAGGGCGGGGAGCCGGTGGGCGACCTGCGGGTCCGGAGCGCCAGGCTTCGGGGGGTGGAGGTGGGAGGTGATCTGGTACCGAGAAGCATCGATGAACTGCCGGCGGTGGCGCTGGCGGCCGTCTTTGGCCACGGAACCACCGTGATCCGGGACGCGGCAGAGCTCCGCGTGAAGGAGACCGACCGGATCGCCACGGTGACGGCGGAGCTGCGGCGGCTGGGGGCGGAGATCAGTGAGACGGCGGACGGCATGGTGATCCGCGGCACAGGGCGCCTCACGGGCGCGCGGTGCCGCAGCCACGGCGACCACCGGCTGGCGATGCTGCTGGGTGTCGCGGGGTTGGTGGCGGAGGGCGAAACCGTGGTGGAAGGGGCGGAGACGGCGGCCGTCTCCTACCCCACCTTCTGGGAGCACCTGAACGGCGTGGCCGCGGGCTCCTAGCGGGGCGGGCAGGGGAGGACGCACCGCCCGCAGACGGTGAGCGAGCACAGCGAGCGAAAGGGAAGGTGGAGTGCCATGGCAACGGAGCTGATCCACGTCGGGTTTGGGAACGTCCTGGCGGTCAACCGCGTGATCGCCATTGTGGCGCCCAACTCGGCACCGACGAAGCGGCTGATCCAGGAGGGCAAGGCCAAGGGGCTGACGGTGGACATGACCAGCGGCCGCCGCACCAAGGCGGTGCTGATCATGGACAGCGGCCACATTGTGCTGGCGGCTATCACGCCGGAGACCATCACCGGCCGCGTGCAGTCCAGCCGGAGCAGCAGCGTCCGGGTCACCAACGTCGATGGAGAAGGCGAGTAAGGGAGAAGGGCCGGCATCCTGCCTTGGGGATGCCGGCCCGCTGCTCCTGGTGCTCTCCGGCCCGTCGGGTGTGGGGAAGGACTCGGTCCTGAAGCGCATGCAGGACCTGGGCGTTCCCCTGTACTACGCCGTCACCGTCACCACCCGGCCCCGGCGGCCGGAGGAGGTGGACGGCGTGGACTACCGCTTCGTCACGCCGGCGGAGTACCGGGCCATCCTGGAGTCCGGAGGGTTCCTGGAGCACGCCAACGTCTACGGCAACCTGTACGGCATCCCCAAGGAGCCCATCCGGGAGGCGCTGGCGCAGGGCCGGGACGTCATTGTCCGCATCGACGTGCAGGGCGCGGCCACCATCCGCCGCGTGGTGCCGGAGGCGGTGCAGGTGTTCCTGGCGCCGCCCTCGCTGGAGGCGCTGGAGGAGCGGCTGCGCCAGCGGAAGACGGAGCGGCCGGATGCCCTCCAGGTGCGCATCCAGAAGGCCCGGGAGGAGATGCAGGCGCTCTCCCGCTTCGACTACGTGGTGGTGAACGAAGACGAGAAGCTGGACGCGGCGGTTGAGCGGATCCTGGCCATCATCAGTGCGGAGAAGTGCCGCGTCTGCCGGAAGCCCGTCCGCCTCTAGGCGGGGGCCGGCGGCGCGCGGCCGGACGGCGGGCGGCGGGCCATGAGCGGCGTGCCGTCCACGGTGGACTTCGACGGCCTGGCGCCGTCCTACGACGGGGCGCGGCGCGCCAACCCGGAGCTGGTGGCGCTGCTCCGCCGTCACCTGCCGTTGCGGCCGGGGTCGCTGGTCCTGGACCTGGGCTGCGGCACCGGCAACTACACGGTCCCGGCGGCGGAGGCGGGCGCCCGTGTGGTGGGCGCGGACCTCTCCCGGGGGATGCTGGCGCGGGCGGCCGGCAAGTCCCGCCTGCCCGCCTGGGTGCAGGCGGACGGGCACCGGCTCCCCTTCCCGGACGCCACCTTCGACGCGGCGCTGGCCGTCCTGGTGCTGCACCACATCCCGGACTGGGAGCGGGTGGTGGCGGAGGTGCGGCGGGTGCTGCGCCGGGGCCGCTTCGCCGTGCTGCTGGCCACGGCGGAGCAGATCCGGGCCTTCTGGCTCTTCCACTACTTCCCGGAGGGCCTGGAGATCTTCCTCCGGCACCGCCCCACGCTCCCTGAGGTCCGGCAGCGATTCCGGGAGGCCGGGTTCGCCGGGCTGGCGGCCCTCCCCTTCCAGTACCGCCGGTTTGAGGACGGGGCGCTCATGGTGGGCAAGCGCAACCCGGCCCTCTACCTGGACCCCGCCGTGCAGGGCGGCATCAGCCTCTTCCGCCGCATCCCGCCGGAGCGCGTGGCGGAGGGCCTGGCGCGCCTGCGGAGGGACGTGGAGTCCGGCCGCATCCGGGACGTCCTCCGGCGCTACCCCACAGGTCCAGACGACCCCGGCGACGCGTACCTGTTCCTGGCGGACACGCACGATCCCGTACCCGAAGCGACGGCATGAGCGAGCAGCGGCCGCCGGCCATCCTGGTGGCCACCCTCAACCTCCGCAACAACTCCGACCGCTGGGACGAGCGGGCGCCGCTGCTGGTGGCCCAGTTCGTGGCGCTGCGGCCGGACGTCATCGGCCTCCAGGAGGTGCGCCGGCCCATTGACCAGGCGGAGTGGATTGCGGAGCGGGTCAACGCCCAACTGGCCGGGGAGCCGCCTTACCAGGTCTTCCAGACCAACAAGACGGGGCTGGCGGGGCTGGTGGAGGGCATCGCGGTGCTGAGCCGACTGCCCCTGCTGGAGCGGGAGTGGCTGGACCTAGGCGGCGGGAGCCGCGTGGCGCAGCGGGCCCGCATCCGGCTGCCGGACGGCCGCGTCCTGGACTTCTACAACACGCACCTGCACCACCCGGCGGAGGACGAGCCGCTGCGCACGGAGCAGGCGCGCCGGCTGCTGGCGTGGCTGGCGGAGCGGCCGGACGTGCCCCAGGTGCTGGTCGGCGACTTCAACGCGGGGCCGGATGCCCCCAGCGTGCGGCTGATCCGGGAGCGGCTGCGCTCCGCCTACGCGGCGGTCCATGGGCGGGAGCCACCCGCTACCTTCCCCACGCCGCTGAGCCGGGAGTGGGGCGAGTTCTCCGTGGTCATCGACTACATCTTCGTGAACGACCTGGTGACGGTGCACGA
>DATCLE010000332.1:0-4725 GCA_036564075.1 Dehalococcoidia bacterium | reverse complement strand
CCTTGAGCGTGCCCCTTACCGGCCGAGGGCCGGTGCCGCCCACCCAGGCCTTCAAGCAGGCCTTCGGCGACCGGTTCTTCTACATGCTCTACTTTCAGGAGCCCGGCAGGGCGGAGGCGGAGCTGGAGGCGGACGTGCGCCGCACCATGCGGCTCATACTCTACGCCTGGTCCGGGGACGCCCCGCCCGGCGCGGCGGCCGTGGAGAAGCCCAAGACCGCCCGCCTCCTGGACGGGCTGCCGGAGCCGGAGCGGCTTCCCGCCTGGCTCACGGAGGCGGACCTGGAGTACTACGTGCGGGAGTTCCAGCGCACCGGCTTCCGCGGCGGCCTGAACCGCTACCGCAACCTGGATCGGGATTGGGCGGAGATCCCGGAGATGGGCGAGGCGGTGGTCCGGCAGCCGGCGCTGTTCATGGCGGGGGAGCGGGACGGCGTGCTGGCCTTTGCCCGCATGGAGGGCATGCAGCGCCGCGTGCCGAACCTGCGGACGGTGATCCTGCCCGGCTGCGGCCACTGGACGCAGCAGGAGCGCCCGGCGGAGGTCAACGCCGCCCTCATCGAGTTCCTGAACGGGCTGCCGTAGGCCCGCGGCCGGGCCCCTACCGGCGGGGGCGGCGGCGCCGGTGCCGGGCGCGGCCCGCCTGCGCGGCGGGGGCGGCCGCCGACCCCACGCCGCGCTCCTGGAGAAAGGGCTGGGCCCACGCCACCAGCGCCGCCAGGCGCGCCGTCACCCGCTCCGCCAGGGCCGCGTCCAGGTCCCGGTAGGGCACCAGGACATGGAGCCGGGCCCAGGACGGCGTCCATTCCTCCAGCTCCGCGTCGGAGCCCACGGCGGCGCGCACCTCGTGGACGTGGGGCGCCAGGAGCGCCGCCCACCCATAGCTTATGTCGCGTTCCCCTTCGAAGTGCAGCCCCACCTCAATGCGGCCGGTCTTCCGCTGGATCCACACCTCGTAGTGGACGCGGGGGTCCCCGTAGTGGACCTGCAGGGTGCTGAAGACCACGCGGGAGCGGAAGGCGCGCAGCGGCTCCGGCAGCGCCGCCTGGAGGCGGTCGCGCACGTGGTACAGGAACTCCTGCGGCCGGTACCCCACGGGCGGCATGCCGCTACCCCTCCGTGTCCCCGGGCCGGACCATTCCCCGGCCCCCTTCCGGTGCGCTATCCTAGCACGAAAGGCGGCCTTCCCGCTGCCCGTCCCGGGGGAGCACCGTGCGCATCGGCGTCATCTCGGACACCCACGGCTACCTGGACCCCGCCGTCCTCCGCCTCTTTGCCGGGGTGGACCGCATCCTCCACGCCGGCGACATCGGCGACGTGGCGGTCATCCGTGCCCTGGAGGCCGTGGCGCCGGTGGCGGCGGTGCGCGGCAACGTGGATGAAGGGCGCCCGGCCGGGCAGGCCTTCCCGCCGCACCGGGACCTCACCTTGGGCGGCCGGCGGGTCCACCTGGTGCACCGGCTCCAGGACGCGCGCCCGGCGCTGGAGGCGGAGATCCTGGTCTACGGCCACACCCACACGCCGGAGAGCCACGAGGAGGACGGCCGCCTCTACCTGAACCCCGGCGCCGCCGGCCGGCGGGGCTTCCACCGGGAACGGACCGTGGCGCTGCTGGAGCTGACGGACGGTCGGCCGGAGGTTCGCATCATCCCCCTGGGGCCCAGGACCGGAGGGGAGCGGTGACGGCCTCCCAGGTGCGGGTGGACGCGGCCCTGCTGGACCGGCTGGACGCGGAGGCGGAGCGCTTCTCCGCCGGCCTCACCCGGGAGTACTACCTGAACCACGCCGGGCTGAAGGACACGCTGGAGATTGCCCCGCTGTACCAGGCCCACGGCTGGCTGTTCGAGGAACCGCTGGTGCGAGCCCTCCTGGCCGCCCGCTCCCGTGACCCCCGCCTCCCCAACCTGCGGCTGTTCGCGGTGGAGGGGTACCTGGAGGCCGCCGCCAAGGAGCTGACGGAGGCGGTGGCGGCCCGCGAGACCCAGGACACGGTGGCGTGGGAGGGCCGGGAAGTACCGTACCGGGGCCTCTCGCGGCTCATCGCCAACGAGCCAGACCCGGACCGCCGCCGCGCCCTGGAGGCGCTGCGCACCCAGGTTGTGGCCGCCCAGAACCCGCTTCGGGAGGAACGCTGGCTGGCGCTGCACGGGCGCGCCCGCTCCCTGGGCTACCCCACCTACGCGGCGCTCATGGAGCACGCGGCCGGGCTGGACCTGGCCGGGCTCCGCCGCACCATGGGCCGCTTCCTCGAGGAGACGGACACGCCCTACCGCGAGCGGCTGGAGCGGGAGCTGCGGCGCATCGGCGTGGAGCCGGCGGCGGCAGAGCGCGCGGACCTGGCGCACCTCTTCCGCGCCCCCGGCTTCGACGGCCTCTTCCCGCGGGAGCGGCTGCTGGCCGCCTACGCCGCCACCATGGCGGACCTGGGGATCGACGTGGCGGCGCAGGCCGCCGTGCGGCTGGACACGGAGGCGCGACCCCGGAAGTCGCCGCGGGCCTTCTGCGCGCCCGTCCACGTCCCCGGCGAGATCTACCTGGTCATCAGCCCCCAGGGCGGCCAGGACGACTACCGCGCCTTCCTGCACGAGGCGGGCCACGCCCAGCACTTCGCCCACATGGAGCCGGGGATGCCCTTCGCCTTCCGCGGCCTGGGCGACAACGCCATCACGGAGGGTTTCGCCTTCACCCTGGAGCACCTGACCCATGAGCCGGGCTGGCTGGCCCGCCACCTGGGCGTGGCGGACGCGGCGGCGTACGTCTCCTTCGTCCGGTTCCACACGCTCTACATGGTGCGGCGCTACGCCGCCAAGCTGGAGTACGAGCTGGCCCTCCACGGCCCGGACGACCCCCGCTCCAAGGCGAAGGTCTATGCGGACACCCTCACCGCCTGTCTGGGCGTCCGCTGGTCCCCCGCCGACTACCTGGCGGACGTGGACGACGGCTTCTACGCCGCCCGCTACCTCCGCGCCTGGATATTCGACGCCGTGCTGCGCGCCGCGCTCCGGCGCCGCTTCGGCCCGGCGTGGTACGCCTCGGCAGAGGCGGGGGCGGCCCTCCGGGAGCTCTGGCGGCAGGGCCAGCGCCGCCCGGTGGAGGATCTGGCGCGGGAGCTGGACGGCGGCCTGGACGCGGGCCCCCTGCTGGCGGAGGTCCTGTCGTGACGCAGGCGGCGCCCCGCCGGACCAAGATCGTCTGCACGCTGGGCCCCGCCACCAACGAGCCGGCCACCATCGGCGCTCTCATCGACGCCGGGATGGACGCCGCCCGCGTCAACCTCTCCCACGCCGCCCAGGAGGAAGCGGCCCGGCTCATCCAGACGGTGCGGGAGGAGGCGGCCCGCCGGGCGCGGCACGTGGCGGTCCTGCTGGACCTCCAGGGGCCCAAGATCCGCACGGGCCCGCTGGCGGACGGCCAGCCCGTGGCCCTCCACCAGGGCAGCCGCGTGACCATCACCACCCGGCCCGTGGCGGGCACGCCGGAGCTCATCAGCACCGACTACCCGGCGCTGCCCCAGGAGGTGCGCCCGGGCGACCGCATCCTCCTGGCGGACGGCCTCATCGAGCTCTCGGTGGTGGCGGCCGGGGAGACGGAGGTCGAGACGCGGGTGGTCCACGGCGGGCTGCTGGCGCCCCGGCAAGGGATCACCCTGCCCGGCGTGGCGGTGCACGCCCCGGCGCTGACGGAGAAGGACCGCTCAGACCTGGCCTTCGGCGTGCGGGCGGGCGTGGACTACGTGGCGCTGAGCTTCGTGCGGCGGCCGGAGGACGTGGTGGAGGCGAAGCGCCTGGTGGCGGAGCTGGGTGCGGACACCCCCGTCATCGCCAAGATCGAGAAGGCGCAGGCCCTGGAGCACCTGGAGGAGATCCTGCGGGTAGCGGACGGCGTCATGGTGGCCCGCGGGGACATGGGCGTGGAGCTACCGCCGGAGCAGGTGCCGGTGCGGCAGAAGGAGATCATCGGCGCGGCGGCCGCGGCCCAGGTGCCCGCCATCACCGCCACGCAGATGCTGGAGTCCATGGTGCGGAACCCCCGGCCCACGCGGGCGGAGGCCAGCGACGTGGCCCACGCCATCTGGGACGGCACGGACGCCCTGATGCTGAGCGGGGAGACGGCCATCGGCCGGTACCCGCTGGAGGCGGTGCGGATCATGGACCGCATTGCCCGGGAGGCGGAGCGCCACGCCGCCTACTTCCCGCCGCGTCCGGCGGCCCACCGGCACCCCAGCTTCACCCACGACATCGGGGCGGCGGCGCGGCAGATCGCCACGGAGAACCGGGACGTGCGCGCCATTGCCGCGTTCACCCGCACCGGCACCACGGCCCGGCTCATCTCCAAGGACCGACCGCCGGTGCCGGTGCTGGGCTTCACCGCCAGCCCGGCGGCCGCCGCCCGCATGGCCCTCTACTGGGGCGTCACGCCGGTCCTCCACCCGGAGGAGGTGGCCACCGTGGGCGGCATGTTCGATGCAGCGGAACGCGCGGCGGAACACCTCCCGTTCCTGGCCCCCGGCGACCCCCTAGTGGTGGTGGGCCGCATCCGGCTGGATACGGCCGGCGTGACCAACTTCCTCACGCTGCACCGCATCGGCGCGCCGCGTCCTCAGGCTTGACCGTGGCCTCCGGCCGTGGCAGACTCTGCCCCGGCGTACCTCCCCACCCCCAGCCTCGGGAGTGACGGCCGCCCCATGTCCCTGCCGCTGCCGTTCCCAGACCAGACGCGGGAGTCT
>DATCLE010000331.1:0-1527 GCA_036564075.1 Dehalococcoidia bacterium | reverse complement strand
CCATGAGGTCGATGTACTCCCGCATGCGGAGCATCTCCTCCACCAGCGCCCGGTCGGTGGACTCCACCAGCTGCACGGCGCCCTCCGGCACGCCCGCCGCCGCGGCGGCGTCCATGACCGTTCGCGCCAGGGCCAGGTTGGAGCGCAGCGCCTCCTTGCCGCCCCGCAGGATCACGGCGTTGCCGGACTTCAGGCAGAGGCAGGCGATGTCCACCGTCACGTTGGGCCGCGACTCGTAGATGGCCCCGATGACCCCCAACGGCACCCGTTTCCGGCCCACCTGGAGGCCGTTGGGCAGCGTCCGCATGTCAAAGACCTCACCCACGGGGTCCGGCAGCGCCGCAACGGTGCGCACGTCCGCCGCCATGGCCGCCAGCCGGTCCGGCGTCAGGAGGAGGCGGTCCAGGAACGCCTCCTCCAGGCCGGCGGCGCGCCCCTCCTCCACGTCCCGGCGGTTGGCGGCCAGGATCTCCTCTTCCCGTTCCAGGAGGGCGTCCGCAACGGCGCGGAGCGCGGCGTTCTTGACCTCTGTGGAGAGGAAGGCCAGGCGGCGGGCCGCGCCCCGCGCCGCCCGGCCCTTGACCTCCAGTTCCGATTGCGTCGCTTGCATGCCAGGGCTCCAGGCTCCGTTGTTACCGTCTCCGGCCCATTATAGCCCATCCGGGCCCCGGTCCGCCGTCCGGGGCGGCGGGGGATCACGCCTCGCCGGCGGGGTAGCCGTCCGGGTGGTCGCGGTGCCACCGCCAGGCGCTGGCCACGATCTCCTCCAGGGAGGCCACGCGCGGCTCCCACCCCAGTTCCCGGCGCGCCCGCTCCGAAGACGCCACCAGCACCGGCGGGTCGCCCGGACGGCGGGGCGCCTCCTCCACGGGGATGGGGTGGCCGGTCACCCGGCGGGCGGCCTCGATGACCTCCCGGTTGGAGAAGCCGCGGCCGTTGCCCAGGTTGTAGGCCCGCCAGCCGGTCTCGCAGCGCTCCAGGGCCAGGACGTGGGCCCGCGCCAGGTCCGAGACGTGCACGTAGTCACGGATGCAGGTGCCGTCCGGCGTCTCGTAGTCGGTGCCGAAGAGGCGGACGGCGGGCTGGCGGCCCAGGGGCACCCGGAGCACCAGGGGGATGAGGTGGGTCTCCGGGTTGTGGGCCTCGCCCAGATCCTCCGTGGCGCCGGCGGCGTTGAAGTAGCGGAGGCAGACGGCGGCCAGGCCCGTCTGGGAGGCGTACCACGCCAGGGCCCGCTCCACCATGGCCTTGGTCTCGCCGTAGACGTTGATGGGGCGGATGGGGTGCTCCTCCGGGATGGGCGCCGTCTCCGGCACGCCGTACACCGCCGCCGAGGAACTGAAGACGAAGCGGGGCACCCCGCGGGCCAGGGCGGCGTTGATGAGGGTGATGGTGTCCGCCACGTTGTTGCGGAAGTACCGGCCGGGCTCCGTCATGGACTCCGCCACGGTGATGAGCCCGGCGAAGTGCATGACCGCATCGAAGGGGCCGGCGCCGAACACCGCGTCCAGCCGCTCCGCGTCGCCC
>DATCLE010000330.1:0-4097 GCA_036564075.1 Dehalococcoidia bacterium | reverse complement strand
CAGGCCTGTGCGAGCGATCATCAGCGTCTCCGACAAGACCGGGGTTGTGCAGTTTGCCCGGATGCTGGAGATCCTGGGCTACGAGATCTACAGCAGCGGCGGCACGCACCGCGCGCTGCAGGAGGCGGGCATCGCCGTCCGTAGCGTCTCGGACCTCACCGGGTTCCCCGAGATGCTGGACGGGCGGGTGAAGACGCTCCACCCCGCCGTCCACGCCGGCATCCTGGCCCGCCGGGACGTGCCGGAGCACGGACGGCAGTTGGCGGAGGCGGGCTTCGGGTTCATTGACCTGGTGGCGGTGAACCTCTACCCCTTCGTCCAGACGGTGACGGGGGGCGACGTCTCCCTGTAGACGGCGCTGGAGAACATCGACATCGGCGGGCCCACGTTGATCCGGGCGGCGGCCAAGAACTTCCCGTCGGTGGTGGTGGTGGTGGACCCGGCGGACTACGACACGGTCATCGCCCAGCTCCACAAGGGGGAGTTGGGGCTGGACATGCGCCGCCGGCTGGCCCAGAAGGCGTTCCAGCACGTGGCGTCCTACGATACGGCCATCGCCGAGTACCTGCGGCGGGAGGAGCCGGGCTTCCCGGAGCAGCTCACGGTGGCGCTGGAGCGGAAGCTGGCGCTCCGCTATGGGGAGAACCCCCACCAGGAGGCGGCGTTCTACGCGGAGCGCAGCGTGCGCTCGCCGGGGCCGCGCGGCGTGGCGGCGGCGGAGCAGCTCCACGGCAAGGAGCTCTCCTACAACAACATCCTGGACGCCGACGCCGCCTGGAACGCCGCCATCGACTTCCCGGAGCCCACGGTGGTCATCGTCAAGCACACCAACCCGTGCGGGCTGGCCAGCCGGGAGGACCTGACGGAGGCGTTCCGGCTGGCCTTTGAGGGCGATCCCGTCTCCGCCTTCGGCGGCATTGTGGCCGTGAACCGGCCGGTGACGCGGGCGCTGGCGGAGGCCATCCGGGAGACGCGCAGCCCCAGCAGCGGGCAGCGGCTGTTCCTGGAGATCGTGGTGGCGCCGGACTACGAGCCGGAGGCGCTGGACGTGCTGCGCAAGAGCCGGGACCTGCGCGTCCTCCGCATCCCGGCGACGGGCGCCCCCGCCGGGCTCCAGTACCGCAGCGTCAGCGGCGGCGTCCTGGTCCAGGGGTTCGATACGTACCCGGACGAGCGCCTGGAGCTCCGCACGGTGACGCGGCGGGCCCCCACGCCGGCGGAGCTGGCGGACCTGCGCTTCGCCTGGAAGGCGGTGAAGCACGTGAAGTCCAACGCCATTGTGCTGGTCAAGGATCGGGCGCTGGTGGGCATGGGCGCCGGCCAGCCCAACCGCGTCACCAGCGTCCACCTGGCGGCCCGCGCCGCGGGGGACCGGGCGGCCGGCAGCGTGCTGGCCTCTGACGCGTTCTTCCCGTTCCCAGACAACGTGGAGCTGGCGGCGGAGGCCGGCGTGACGGCCATTGTGGAGCCCGGCGGCTCCATCCGGGACGACGAGGTGATCCGCGCGGCGGACGCCCACAACCTGGCCATGGTGTTCACGGGGGTCCGGCACTTCCGGCACTGAGCCGGGGCCGGCGCCCGCAGCGAGCCGATGCGCGTACAACCTGACCTCTCCATCCTGGACCTGGAAGCGGTGGTGGCCGGCCTCCCCGCGGAGGACCGGCTGCTGTTCCACCGCATCTTCCACGTGGCCACCTCCACGGGCGAGATCCGGCCGCCGTCCTCCATGCGGCCGTGGATCGAGCGGCAGTTCGGGGGCGTGGAGGCCACGCTCCGGCAGACCATTGTGAAGGTGACCAACCTGGTGACCATGGAGGGCGTGCTGTACAACTGGCTGCGCTCTAGCCGGCCCATGTGGAGCCAGGAGGTGGACCTGGAGGCGGAGCTGGCCCGGGACACGGGGGACCCGCTGGACCGTCCGGAGGAGGCCACGCCGGAGGACGTCTTCGGCCGGGTCCGGGGGCGGTTCTGCGTCACCGCCAGCAACGTGGCCAAGTTCGACGGGTTCCACGGGCTGGTGGTCTTCGACGAGCGGAACCCGCTGCGCTGGGACCGGGACCAGATCGCCGACTACATCGATACCGGCGCCCGCTGGGCGGAGGCGGCGCACCGGACGGACCCCGCCGCGCGGTACTACCTGTTCATCTGGAACTGCCTCTGGCGGGCGGGGGCCTCCCTGCTGCACGGCCACGCGCAGGTGATGCTGGGCCGCCACATGCACTACGCCAAGGTGGAGGCCCTGCGCCGGGCGGCGCTCTACTACGCCGCGCAGCACCGGGCCAGCTACTTCGAGGACTTGTACCGGGCGCACGAGCTGGTGGGCTGCGGCTTCCAGCGGGACGGGGTGAAGGTCATGGCCAACCTGGCACCGCTGAAGGAGCACGAGGTCCTGCTGCTGGCGCCCGCCATGAGCGACGCCCTGAAGGACCGCATCTTCCAGGCGCTCTCCTGCTACCGGGACCGCCTGGGGGTGACCTCCTTCAACCTGGTGATCTACCAGCCGCCCCTGGGCGAGCCGGACGGCCTCTGGGAGGGGTTCCCGGTCCTGGTACGCCTGGTGGACCGGGGGAACCCCACCAGCCGGACGGCGGACATCGGCGCCATGGAGCTGTACGCCGCCAGCGTGGTCTCCAGCGACCCGTTCCGGCTGGCGCAGGCGCTGCGGGAGCAGATGTCGGCGTGAGGTGGCGCGGGGCCGGCGGCAGGGGGCGGGAGCGTCTGCGGAGATGAACCAGTTTGCCTTGACACAATCGGGGCGCGATGCTAGAGTGACGCTTGCTAAACTGTTCACAAGTCTTCCCACGCCACGGGAGAGGTCTGCCCTGCATCCGCCGGTTCTACGAGGTGCCCGTGAGGGGCGTGGGAGCGAGGACCGCGGGCCGTTCGGCATGCCTGAGGCTTCGGGGCGGGCGGCACGCGGGAGAGAGGGAGGCCAGGCGAGCGCGTATGGTTGTCGGTGAAACCCTCGAGCTGGTCTTCGTGTTCCTCACCATTATGGTGTCCCTGGGCATCATGGTGGTCCTGGGGCGCTGGTGGTCCACCTAAGGGAAGGGGAGGCAGGCGATGGCCGTCACGGAGCGACCAAAGGCCGGCAGCTTTTTCGACCGGCTCTATGACAAGCTCTTCCACAACTACATCTGGCGGTCGGTCTTCCGGTCCGGGTACCCCAACACGCCGCGGAACCAGATGCTGGTGGTGGCCACCAACGTCTTCCTCCACCTGCACCCCACCCGGATCCACCGCACCCACGTCAAGATCACGCACACGTACTGCCTGGGCGGCCTGAGCTTCTTCATGTTCCTGGGGCTCACGGTCACCGGGGTGCTGCTCATGTTCTACTACGTGCCGTCGCCGGACCGCGCCTACAACGACATCCTGGCGCTCCAGACGGACGTGCGGTTCGGGATGCTCATGCGGAACATGCACCGGTGGATGGCCCACAGCATGGTCATCCTGGTGTTCCTGCACATGATGCGGGTGTTCTACACTGGGGCGTACAAGCCGCCGCGGGAGTTCAACTGGGTGGTGGGCGTGATCCTGCTGGTGCTGACGCTGCTGCTCAGCTTCACCGGCTACCTGCTGCCCTGGGACCAGCTGGCCTTCTGGGCCATCACCGTGGGCACCAACATGGTGGGCTCCGCGCCGGTCTTCGGCGAGGACAGCCGGTTCCTGCTCATCGGCGGCTTTGAGGTGGGCCCCAACGCGCTGATCCGGTTCTACACGCTGCACGTCATCGGCCTGCCGCTGCTGGCCGCCGTGTTCATGGCGGTCCACTTCTGGCGGATCCGGCGCGACGGCGGCCTGGCGCGGCCGCTGTGATCTCGGGCGTACGGCGGGGAGCGAGCGATGGCTGTTGAGCAGACTGCACAGGAACGGGCCGCGGCGCGGCGGCCCCGGCGCGAACGGGAAGAGGAGCTGCTGGTCTGGCCGGACCTGGTCTTCGTGGAGTTCATTGCGGCGGTCCTGTTCACGGTCACGCTCTTCATCCTCTCCTGGGCCATCAACGCGCCGCTGCTGGACAAGGCGAACCCGGACGTCACGCCCAACCCGTCCAAGGCGCCGTGGTACTTCCTCAACCTGCAGGAGCTGCTCCTGCA
>DATCLE010000329.1:0-12028 GCA_036564075.1 Dehalococcoidia bacterium | reverse complement strand
CCATGCAGGGCAGCAGCGGCCCGCACCGGGACTTTCTGGGCTTCGGCGGCGTGCTGGCGCCCCTCTCCGGCTTCAGCCACCTGGCGGGCTTCCCCCACCAGAAGCCGGTGGGGCTGGGCACCAACTACCCGGACTACGTGGTGAACCCGGGCCACGCCGCCGTGGCGGTGCTGGCCGCCCTCCGCTGGCGGCGTCGCACCGGCAAGGGCCAGCGCATTGAGGTCTCCCAACTGGAGTCCACCGTCTCCGCCCTGGGCCCGTACCTCATGGACTACCTGGCCAACGGCCGGGTGGCGGAGCGCTCCGGCAACCGCCACCCCGCGGCGGCGCCCCACGGTGCCTACCCCTGCGCCGGCGACGACCGCTGGTGCGTCATCGCCGTCTTCACCGATGCCCAGTGGGACGCCCTCTGCGAGGTCATGGGCCGGCCCGCCTGGTGCCAGGACGCGCGCTTCGCCACGCTGCTGGGGCGCAAGGCCCACGAGGACGAACTGGAGGCCCGTCTGGCGGAGTGGACGCGCACCAAGACCGCGGAGGAGGTCATGGACCTCCTCCAGGCCCGCGGCGTGCCCGCCGGCGTGGTGCAGACGGCGGAGGACGTGCTGGACCGCGACGAGCACCTGCGCCAGCGCGGCTTCTACGTCTACCTGGACCACCCGGAGGCCGGCCGCAGCGCCTATGACGGCCCCCACTTCCGGCTCCAGCGGACGCCCGGCCGGCTGCGCAGCCCCGCCCCGCTGCTGGGCCAGCACAACGACTACGTGGCCCGGGAGATCCTGGGCCTCACCGACGAGCAGATCGCCGAGTACGTCATCGAGCAGGTCATCTACTAGCACCACATGCGGAGGCCGGTGCGCCGACCGTACCAAAGGAGGCCCTCATGGCACAGATCGACGGCGGTGACCTGGTGGCCCGCTTCCTGAAGCAGGAGGGTGTGGACGTCATCTTCACCCTCTCCGGGGGCCACATCCAGAACATCTACGACGGCTGCCTGGACGAAGGGATCGCGGTCATCGATACCCGCCACGAGCAGGCGGCGGGCCACGCGGCGGAGGGCTGGGCCCGCATCAAGCGGCGCCCCGGCGTGGCGGTGGTGACGGCGGGCCCCGGCGTCACCGATACGGTCACCGCGGTGGCCAACGCCTACCAGAACCGGAGCCCACTCATCCTCATCGGCGGCGCGGCGCCGGACCGCACCCAGGGCATGGGCGCCCTCCAGGAGATGGAGCAGGTGGAGATGATGCGGCCCATCACCAAGTGGGCCGCCCGCGTCCACGACACCAAGCGCATCCCGGAGTACCTGGCCAAGGCGTGGCGCATCGCCATGACCGGCCGCTACGGGCCCGTCTTCCTGGAGATCCCCTCGGACGTGCTGTTCGGGCGGCTGGAGGAGTCGGACGTGGAGATCCCCCGCGGCTACCTCCACCGCGGCCGCGTCCAGGGCGACGCCGCCGCCGTGCGGGAGGCCGCCCAGCTGCTGGCCCGTGCGGAGCGGCCGGTGGTCATGGCCGGGAGCCTGGTCTACTGGAACGAGGCGTGGGACACGCTGCGCCAGTTCGTGGAGACCATCCAGGCCCCCGTGTTCCTCAACGGCATGGGCCGCGGCTGCATCCCCCAGGACCACCCGCTCTTCTTCTCCCGCACCCGCCGGAACGCCCTGGCGGAGGCGGACGTGGCGGTGGTCATCGGCACGCCCTTCGACTTCCGCATGCGCTACGGCCGGGCCATCGGCGCCCAGACCAAGGTGATCCAGATCGACACGGACCCCCAGGAGATCGGCCGGAACCGCGGCGTGGACGTGGGCATCGAGGGCGACACCGGCGCCGTCCTGGAGCAGATCCTGGGCGAACTGGACGGCACCCGCGTGGAGTACCGCGACTTCATCGACGGGCTGCGGGAGCAGGAGAACAAGATCAAGGAGTACCGCCGCCGGTGGATGGAGTCAGACCGCACGCCCATCCACCCGCTGCGGCTGTGCAAGGAGCTGGCCGCCTTCGTGGACGACGAGACGCTGGTGGTGGGCGACGGCGGCGACATTGTGAACCTGGCGGCCCAGATCCTGCCGGTCAACCACCCCGGTCAGTGGTTCGACCCCGGCCCCCTGGGCACCCTGGGCGTGGGGACGGGCTTCTGCATCGCCGCTAAGTTCACCCAGCCGGAGAAGCGCGTCCTCATGGTCAACGGCGACGGCGCCTTCGGCCTCAACGGCTTCGAGTTCGATACCCTGGTGCGCTTCAACCTGCCCGTGGTCTCCGTGGTGGGGAACGACCGCCAGTGGGGTCAGATCCTCGTCGGCCAGGCGCGCATGTACGGCCGGGAGCGGGCCGTGGCCACCGTCCTGGGCGACAACGCCCGCTACGACCAGGTGGTGGAGGCGCTGGGCGGCCACGGCGAGTTCGTGACGGAGCCGGATCAGATCCGGCCCGCCATCGAACGGGCCTTCGCCTCCGGCAAGCCCGCCTGCGTGAACGTCATCATCGACCAGGAGCCGGAGGGCGTCCAGGGCGGCTACGAGTTCATGTAGCCGCACCTCCCGCAGCCACGCCGGCGGGGGCGGCCTCCGGGCCGCCCCCGCCCGTCCCGGCGCCCCACGAACCCCGCCCCACCCCACCCCCGCCGGGGTGGGGCTATCCCTACCTCCCCTTCTGGGGTTCGCCGGATTGTTCCCGCCCTCGCCAGCGGTGACAATGGGTACAGGCACGGCAGCAGCGATGCTCCCACGCCTGAAAGGACCCACGCGGATGAACCGACCCGTCCCCCACAACCCGGTCCAGCTCCTGGGCTCCGTCCAGCTCTGGGCCTCCGTGGGGTTCCTGGCGTTGAGCTTCGTGGCCGGCACCTTCTGGTTCGTGGTGCTGGTCACCCTCATCGCCCTGGGCGTCGGGCTCGCCTCCATTCTGGTGGGGCTGCCCATCCTCCTCCTGGCCATGGTCCTCTGGACCGTGGCCGCGCGGACGGAGCGGTGGCGGGTGGAGGCGTTCCTGGGGGTCCCGCTGCCCTCGCCCTACCGGCCGCTCCAGGCGCGCCCGTTGGGGGAGCGCCTGCGGCTCTTCGTCACGGACCCCGCGGTCTGGCGGGACCTCATCTACCTGCTGCTCCTCTTCCCCATCGGCGTGGTGGAGCTGTTCCTGGTATCCCTGGGCACCCTGGTCCCGCTGGGCATGATCACCGCGCCGCTGCGCCTCCCCTGGGTCCCCAGCCCGGACGAGCCCCAGCGGGGCATCGACCCGCCGGGCAGCCTGGACGCGCCGGAGGCGCTGGTCATCGCCCTGTTCGGCGCGGTGCTCCTCCTGGTGATGCCGTACGTGCTGGTGGGCGTGGCCCGCGGGCACGCCCTGCTGGCGCAGGCGCTCCTGGGCCCCAGCCAGGCGCAGCTCGCCGCCCGCGTGGAGGCCCTCAGCGCCAGCCGCAGCCGCGTGCTGGACGCCGGGCTCCAGGAACGCCGCCGCATCGAGCGGGACCTGCACGACGGCGTGCAGCCGCGGCTCACCGCCCTGGCGCTGGACCTGGGCATGGCGCGGGAGAAGCTGGCCACGGACCCGGCCGCCGCCCAGGCGCTGGTGGAGAAGGCCCACCAGGAGGCCAAGGACACCCTCCGGGAGCTGCGGGACCTGGTCAGGGGCATCTCGCCCGCCATCCTGGTGGACCGCGGGCTGGACGCCGCCGTCTCCGCGCTGGCCGCCCGTTGCCCGGTCCCCGTGGTGGTGGACGTGGAGCTTGAGGGGCGGTTGCCGGAGCCGGTGGAGACGGCGGCGTACTTCGTGGTGGCGGAGGCGCTCACCAACGTGGCGCGCCACAGCAACGCCACGGAGGCACGGCTGACGGTGCGCCGGGAGGCGCACCACCTGGTGGTGGAGGTGTGGGACAACGGCGGCGGCGGCGCGAACCCCGAACGCGGCACGGGCCTGGCCGGCCTGGCCGACCGCGTGGCCGGCGTGGACGGGCGCCTGACGGTGGAGAGCCCCGCCGGCGGGCCCACCCTGGTGCGGGCGGAGCTGCCATGCGAGTCGTAATTGCCGAAGACGCCGTCCTCCTGCGGGAGGGGTTGCAGCGGCTCCTCTCGGAGGCCGGCTGCACGGTGGTGGCCGCCGTGGGCGACGGCCCCGGCCTGGTGGCCGCCGTGGCGGAGCACCGGCCGGACATCGCCGTGGTGGACGTGCGCATGCCGCCGGACTACCGGGACGAGGGGCTGCGGGCGGCCCTCCAGGCCCGGCGGGAGGTCCCGGAGACCGCCGTGCTGGTCCTCTCCCAGTACGTGGAGGAGCGCTACGCCGGGGAGCTGCTGGCCTCCGCCACGGCGGGCGTGGGCTACCTCCTGAAGGACCGCGTCGCGGACGTGGCGGAGTTCGTGGATGCGGTCCGCCGGGTGGCCGCGGGCGGCACGGTGCTGGACCCGGAGGTGGTGACCCAGCTCGTGGCCCGGCGCCGGCGGGACCAGCGGCTGGCGGCCCTGAGCCCCCGGGAGCATGAGGTCCTGGCCCTCATGGCGGAGGGCCGGTCCAACACCGCCATCGCCGCGCAACTGGGCGTCAGCGACGGCGCCGTGGAGAAGCACGTCAGCAACATCTTCGCCAAGCTGGGCCTGGAGCCGGCCGATACCGACCACCGCCGGGTGCTGGCCGTCCTGGCCTACCTGCAAGGCTGAGCAAGACCTGTGGAAGGAGCGTGTACCGTGTCACCAACCATCGCACCGAACGTGGCCGGCGGCGGCGCAAGGCGCGCCCTCCGGCTGCTGGCCGTGCCCGCACTGCTGATCCTGGCGCTGGCGGCCGCCTGCTCCAACGGCGGCGGCGGCGAGGAGATCGCCGCCAGCCCGCTCCTGGACCGCAACGAGAGCTGGAGCTACACGTTTGACGAGCCGGGCACCTACCAGATCCGCTGCCACCCCCACCCGCACATGCACCAGACGGTGCACGTGGTGGAGCCCGGAGAGGACGCGCCGGGCGAGTCTACCACGGAGGCCCGGATGGAGGGGCGGGAGTTCCGCCCGCGGGAGATCCGGGTGGAGGTGGGGCATACGGTCACCTGGACCAACCGCGACGATACCCGCCACGACGTGTCCATTCGCGTGCCGGAGCAGGACGAGTCATGAGGCGGGGGCACCACGACAGCCGCAGCGGGCGGGGGAGGCGCCTCCAGGCCGCGCCAGGCCGTACCGTCCTTTGGTACGTTGCGCATGGTTGTGATTTCCGCCACATTCAGAAGGATACGGCAGGACAGGCCCGGCGGGACGGCCGCGGCCGCGGAACGCAGGTCTGAGGTACGCGACATGACGACGCCAGCAACCACTCCCGACGCCATCATCGACGCCGACGGCGTGGTGAAGACCTACCGGACGGACTCCTCAGAGGTGCAGGCGCTGCGCGGGGTGGACCTCACCGTCCGGCGCGGCGAGATGGTCGCCATCATGGGGCCGTCCGGCTGCGGCAAGACCACGCTGCTCAACTGCCTCTCCGGCCTGGACGACGTGGACGCCGGCACCATCCTCATCGAGGGGACGGACATCGCCCGGCTGTCGGACCGGAAGAAGACGGACTACCGCGCCCGCCGCATGGGCTTCGTCTTCCAGTTCTACAACCTCCTGCCGGTGCTCTCCGCCGTGGAGAACACGGAGCTGCCGCTGCTGGTCTCCGGCACGCCCGCCAAGGAGGCCCGCCGCCGGGCCATGCAGGCGCTGGAGCTGGTGGGCCTGGGCCCCTGGGCCGGCCACCGGCCCGGCCAGCTCTCCGGCGGCCAGCGCCAGCGCGTCACCATCGCCCGGGCGCTGGTGAACGACCCCGCCATCGTCTGGGCCGACGAGCCCACCGGCGACCTGGACTCCCAGACCGCGGCGGAGATCATGGACCTCATGGTGCGGCTGAACCAGGAGCACGGGCTCACCTTCGTCATCGTCACCCATGACCCGGGGGTGGCCGCCCGCACCCACCGCATCATCCGCATGCAGGACGGCCGCATCGTGGGGGAAGAGGTCCCCGCGGGCGCCGGCGACCTGGGCGGCCGGCCCGCCGCCGGATCGTGAGGTGACGCCATGACCAGCTTCCTGGGCATCCCCCTGGACGTCCTGATGGTGATCCTGCTGGTCCTGCTGGCGGGCGCGGCGCTGACCATGGCGTACGTGGCCCTGCGCAACCGCATCATCTTCAAGATGGGGCTGCGCAACGTGCCGCGCCGCAAGGCCCAGACCGCCCTCATCCTCATGGGCCTCATGCTCAGCACCCTCATCGTCGCCGCGGCCCTCACCACCGGCGACACCGTCAACTACTCCATCAGCAACGAGGTCTACCGCTCCCTCCGCGCCGTGGACGAGATCGTCAGCCCCGGCCGCACCACGGAGACGGGGACGGTGGAGGAGAGCAGCGGGCCGGCCGGCACATCCAGCGACGAGGAGATCCCGGCGGAGGTCTTCGCGGAGCTGGACGCCTGGGCCGCCACGCGGGACGACATCGACGGCTTCATGCCCGTCCTGAGCAAGGAGGTGACGGTCCTCAACCAGGAGAGCCGCCAGAGCGAGCCGCGGGTGAACCTGCTGGGGATCGACCCATCCCGGCTGGACGCCTTCGGCGGCCTGCGGCTCCAGGACGGCTCACCGGCGGACGTGGCGGGCCTGGGGCCAGGCCGCGTCCTCCTCAACGAGTCCGCGGCCGAAGAGCTGGCCGCCGAGCCGGGCGAGGCCGTCCTGGTCTTCTACCAGAACCGGCCCGTCACGCTGGAGGTGGCCGGTGTGGTGGAGGACCAGTTCTTCAGCGGCCACAACGGGCCCTTCAACCCCGCCGGCATGGTCATGGCCCTCCCGGCGGCGCAGGAGATCCTGGGCAAGCAGGGCGTCATCGACTTCATCGCCGTCTCCAACCGGGGCGGCCAGCGGGAGGGCGTGGAGCTCACCGCGCAGGTGACGGCGGCGCTGGAGGACGCCGTCAGAGGCCGGGATCTGGCCGTCGTTGAGGTGAAGGAGGAGGCCCTGGAGCAAGCCACGACCCTGGGCAACCAGTTCGCCAACTTCTTCACCGTCCTGGGACTCTTCGCCATCGCCGCCGGCGTGCTCCTCATCTTCCTCATCTTCACCATGTTGGCGGCGGAGCGGAAGTCGGAGATGGGCATGGCGCGGGCCGTGGGCATGCAGCGCCGCCACCTGATCCAGTCCTTCATGTCCGAAGGCATGGCGTACGACGTCGCCTCCGCCGCCATCGGCGCGCTGCTGGGCGTGGTCACCGCCCTGGTCATGGTGGCCGCCACGGCGCGCCTCTTCGCGGGCGAGGACTTCCGCGTGGCCGCCCACGTTGAGCCGCGGAGCGTCATCATCGCCTACTGCATGGGCGTGGTCCTCACCTTCGCCATCGTCACCGTCGCCTCATGGCGGGTCAGCCGGCTGAACATCGTCCGGGCCATCCGGGACCTGCCGGACCCCAAGTACCGCCGGGCCCGGCTGCGGACCTTCCTCTTCGGCGTGGCCAGCATCCTCCTGGGGGTTGCGCTCGCCTACCTGGGGCTGGCCGTCGACCAGGCGTTCCCCTTCTCCCTGGGCGTCTCCCTCGTCCCCCTGGGCGCCATCTTCATCAGCCGCTACATCGGCGTGGGGGAGCGGCTGGCGGTCACCGTCTTCAGCGCCCTCCTGCTGGCCTACTGGGTCATGCCCTTCGAGTGGCTGGACCGCATCACCGGCACCCTGAACGCCGACATTGAGATGTTCTTCCTCAGCGGCATCATGATGGTGCTGGCGGCCACCCTGCTCATTGTCTACAACGCCCAGGTCCTCCTGGGCCTGGCCGCCCGGCTGGGCGGGCCGCTGGGGGGCGTCATGCCCGCCCTGCGGATGGCGGTAGCCTACCCGCTGGACAGCCGCTTCCGCACCGGCGTCACGGTGGCCATGTTCGGGCTCATCATCTTTGCCCTGGTGATGATGTCCGCCATGTTCACCAACCTCAGCCAGATCTTCACCAGCGCCGACGCCCGGGGCGAGTGGGACATTGCCGTGGTCACCAACCCCAACAACCCCGTGGAGGACCTCCAGGCCCGCCTGTCCCGGGAGGACGGCGTGGGCGGCGGCCGGATCTCGGCCGTTGGGAGCGTCGGTACGGCCGGCGCCTTCCGGGAGGTGGTGCGGGTGCAGGGCAGGGACCAGTGGCGGAACTACGTCATCCGCGGCGTGGATGACGACTTCCTGGCGGCCTCCACCATGACGTTCCAGACCCGCGCCAGGGGCTACGAAACGGACCAGGAGATCTGGGAGGCCATGCGCCGGGACCCCTCCCTGGCCGTGGTGGACGCTCTCACGGTCCAGACGGGCGGCTTCGGCGTGATGGGAGACCTGAACTTCAAAATCCCCGTCTCCGTGGAGGCGGACACCATGGACCCGATCCCGGTGGAGGTGCGCGACCCCGACGGCACCCGTGTGGCCACGGTGACGGTCATCGGGGTGCTCACTAACCAGCTCGCCAGCGAGCGGTTCCTAGGGGTGTACCTGCACCGGGACACGCTGGAGCAGGTCTTCGGACCGCCCGCCCGCACGGACTTCTTCCTGAAGGTGACGCCGGGCACGGATACCCAGGCGCTGGCGCAGGCCATTGAGGCGTCGCTGGTGGAGAACGGTGTGCAGGCCACGTCCCTGGTGGAGGAGTTGCAGGAGCAGCAGGCCCAGGCCAACAGCTTCCTCTACCTGATCCAGGGGTTCATGAGCTTGGGCCTCCTGGTGGGCATCGCCGCGCTGGGCGTCATCGCCTTCCGCTCCGTCATCGAGCGGCGGCAGCACATCGGCGTGCTGCGGGCCATCGGCTACCAGCGGTCCACGGTGGGGCTCACCTTCATCCTGGAGTCGTCCTTCATCGCCCTGGCGGGCGTCCTGGCGGGCACCGTGCTGGGCCTGACCCTGGCCTACCGGCTGGTCACCAGCGACGTCTTCGGCGACGTGGGCGAGATCAACTTCACGATCCCGTGGGGCCAGATCCTGCTGTTCACCGGGCTGGCGTACGGCGCCTCCCTGGTGACCACGGTCACCGCCGCCCGCACCGCGGCCCGCATCCCCATTGCGGAGGCGCTGCGGTACGAGTAGCGCCGGAGCGAACGGGAACCAGCGGGGGGGCGCCCGGCGGGCGCCCCCCCGCGCCGTCTGCGGCTGCCGTGCCCCTACGCCTCGTAGGAGGGCCGCTCCCGGAAGACGTGCTCCGTCCGCATCCAGCGGATGGTGCCGGTGCGGGAGCGCATGATGACGGAGTGGGTTTGGGCCCCGTGGGTTGTGCGCAGCACCCCGTCCAGGAAGCGGCCGGGGTAGCCCGTGACGCCCGTCGCCACAAAGAGCACGTTGCCGGACGCCAGCTCCTCTGTGGTGTACACCTTATCGTGGTCCCGGATGCCGGAGTCGTACGCGCGGGCGCGCTCGTCGTCGTTGCGGAACTGGAGGATGCCCTGGATCTCGCCGCCCAGGCAGCGGAGCGCCGCCGCTGCCAGCACCCCCTCCGGCGCGCCGCCGCTGCCGTAGAGGATGTCCGCGGCCGCCTCCGGCTTCGCCGTGGCGATGGCCGCCGCCACGTCGCCGTCGGTGATCAGGTGGACCTTCGCCCCCGCCTTCCGCACCCGCTCCATGTACTCCTTGTGGCGGTCCCGGTCCAGCATGATCACCGTCAGGTCCTCCACCCGGACGCCCTTGGCCCGCGCCACGCACTGGAGGTTATGTTCGATGGGCGCGTGGATGTCGATGACGCCGCGCGCCTCCGGCCCCACGGCAATCTTCATCATGTAGACGTCCGGCGCCTGGAGGAGCGACCCCTCCCCCTCCACCGCCGCCGCCACCACGGCGATGGCGTCCGGCCGTCCGTAGGCGCAGAGCCCGGTCCCCTCCAACGGGTCCACCGCCAACTGGACGTTCAGGACCGGGTACCCCGGCGGGAACGAGTAGCCCCACCCGCCGCCCACCTTCTCGCCCCGGTAGAGCATCGGCGCAGCGTCGCGCTCCCCCTCGCCGATGACCACCGTGGCGCGGAGGTCCGGCAGGTCGTTCAGGCGGGCGCGCATCTGGCGCACGGCGGCCTCGTCGGCCTGGTGGCTATCGCCCCGGCCCTCCCACTCGTGCGCGGCCAGCGCCGCCGCCTCCGTCACCCTCACCAGTTCCAGGCCCAGGTTCCGGTCCATCCCATGCCTCCGCAGCACGGCCGGCCGTCCGGGGACGGCCGGCGCCGGTGTTGTTCACGCGCCGGACTCGGTCCGCCGCGGCGTGTTCGGTCCTCCCCGCCGACGGGGCGCGTCAGACGCCCGCCCGGCCCTCCTCGATCTCGTCGGTGATCCGCAGGAACTCCTCAATGGGCACAATGGGCATGGTCTCGTAGAGGGAGGTCCCGCGGGACGCCGTCATGGCCGAGAGGCGGAGCACCGTCTCATTGTCGGGCGCCTCGAAGATGAAGAGGAAGTCGTACGGCCCCAGCACCGCGTAGCCGCCGATGAGCCGGGCACCGTACGCCTCAAAGACACGCTGGTTCTCCTGGAACCGCTCCCGGCTCCCCTTCAGGTCGGCGGCGCCCACCGGCGTCACCTTCCCCAGGGCGGCGTACAGCGGCATGGGGCACCTCCTGCATGCGGGTCTGTGCTGAAGTATAGCACGCGGCCGGCGCCGGAAGCGCCTACCGGGCGGCCGTGCTATAGTGTCACGCGGAGGGCGCGGGGCCCCGCCGGGCCCGGCGCAGCACACGGACGCGAGGAGGGGATCGTTGAAAGCGGTCTACATCACGGAGCAGGGCGGCCTGGACGTCCTCCAGTACGGCGACCTGCCGGAGCCGGAGATCGGCCCGGACGAGGTGAAGATCCGCGTGCGGGCCACCGCCCTCAACCACCTGGACGTCTACACCCGCGCCGGTGTCCGCGGCACCCGGCGCGAACTGCGGGAGCCGCTGGTCCTGGGCATCGATATCGCCGGCGAGGTGGCGGCCGTGGGCGAGCACGTCTTCAACGTTCGCCCCGGCGACCGCGTGGCGGTGAACCCCGTGATCACCTGCGGCCGCTGCGAGTACTGCGTCCGCGGTCGGGACAACCTCTGCGTCTCCCGCGTGATGATCGGTACCATGGTGAACGGCGGCTACGCCGAGTACGCCAAGGCCCCGTGGGAGAACGTCCTGCCCATCCCGGACGGCATATCCTACGAGGAGGCGTGCGGCATCCCCCTGGTGGCCATGACCGCCTACCACATGCTGGTCACCCGCGCCGGCCTCCAGCCCGGCGACGACGTGCTGGTCATGGCGGCAGGCAGCGGCGTGGGCAGCGTGGGCATCCAGATTGCCAAGGCGCTGGGCGCCCGGGTCATCGCCACTGCCGGCACGGACGAGAAGGCGGAGCGCGGCCGCCAGCTGGGCGCGGACCACGTCATCAACTACCGCGCCAACCCGGAGTACGCCAAGACGGTGCGGGAGCTCACCGGCGGCAAGGGCGTGGACATCGTCTTCGACCACGTGGGCGCCGCCGTCTGGGAGCAGAACATCGCCAGCCTCAAGCCGGGCGGCGTGCTGGTGAACTGCGGCGTCACCAGCGGCTACCGGATGGAGCTCCAGATGGGCTACCTCTTCACCCATGAGCTCAGCGTCCTGGGCTCGGAGCTGGGCACCAAGGCGGAGCTTGCCCGCGTCATGAAGCTGGTGCGGGACGGCAAGGTGCGGGGCGTGGTGAGCCGCACCTTCCCGCTCCAGGAGGCCCGGGAAGCCCACCGCGCCATGGAGGAGCGCGACCACTTCGGCAAGCTGGTGCTGGTTCCGTAGCGGCACCCGGCGCCGCAGGGCCCCGGCCGGTACGCCGGGGCCTCTCATTTTACGGAACGTTTACCGGGGCTAACGGCGCCTTAACCACGGCGGCGCCGCCCCGCCGTACCCTGAAGCCAGCATGAACGGGACGAACCAGCCCAGACCGGCCCTCCGCAGCGGAACGGGACGCCCTGATGAGGCGTCCCGTTCCGCTTCCCGGCAGGGCCGCAGCACCGCAGACGGAGGTTCCGTGTACCAGATCCATGACGTCACCCGTGGCCCCTCCATTCGCACACCCGTCCGGCCCCCACACC